>CACMYV010000005.1 GCA_902617975.1 uncultured Pelagibacteraceae bacterium | reverse complement strand
ACTGAAAACAATTAAATTCCAAGGAAAACCTCCAAAAATAAAACTTCTCAGAAACTCAATTCCACCAAAAATAATTGAAAAGATTAAAACTGATGAGATTTTATTTTTTAAATTAAAAAAATTGCATAGAAAAGTAACTAAACCATAAAATAATCCCAAAAATAGAGGAATTAATATTAGTGCAAATGGAATAATAAATTTAAAATTTGCATCAAATGTCAAGGAATTTGTAATCCAATAAAGATTAGAAATAAAATAACTAAATCCAAAGACCCAACCAACAAAAAATGAAATAGTTTTTTTATCTACATAATTAACTAAAATGTAAAGTAATACAGGAAGTGTTAAAAAATTAATAAAAACTAAATTGTAAGGGGGCAAACTAAATGAAGTTAGTATACCTAAAAGTAAGCATATTAAAAATAGGTACGCTTTATTTTCTAAAATAGAGTTCAATTTATTTTATTCAATTTTTTAAATATTAAATTTTCTTTTTTATTCATTAAATAATAATCTTTATTTTTTTTATGATCATGTCCTAAAAGGTGTAAATAACCGTGTATCCACATTTTATCTAATTCATGGTAAAAACTAGATGATTTAGCTCTTTTATTAATTATTTCAAAAGAAAGTGCTATATCTCCTAAATATAACTTATTCTTTAATTTAACTTTTAAGGGAAAAGAAAGAACGTCTGTTGAAACATTTTGATTTCTAAATTTTGAATTTAAATCTTTCATTTTTTTATTATTAGTAAGCATCAAAGTAAATTCTTGATTTTTATTTTTAAATGCATTGAATTTAGATAATTTGCTTAATTTCTTTTTGAAGTAAATTTCTGGTTTTTTTAATTTTTTTTCCCAGATTTTTTTATCTATAACTATGTTGGCTTTAATCATTAATCTGAATTTTTATCAGAATAAGCCTTGACTATCTTGGAAACTAGTGGGTGTCTAACTACATCAGTATGGTCAAAATCTACTACGGATATTTCCTTTAAATGACCAAGTAATTTTTTTGATCTATTTAAACCTGAAATTGTTTTATTAGGTAAGTCTATTTGGGATGGATCGCCATTAATAACTATTTTGGAATTTTCACCAATTCTTGTTAAAAACATTTTTATTTGGGTATCAGTAGCATTTTGTGCTTCATCAAGTATTGCAAAAGAATTTTTTAGGGTTCTACCTCGCATAAAAGCTAGGGGTGCAATTTCGATATCTCCAACTTCTATTTTTTTTTGAATTTTTTCAAAATCTAATAGGTCGTATAATGAATCGTAAAGTGGTCTTAAGTAAGGATCAACTTTTTCCCTCATATCTCCTGGTAAGAAACCTAATCTTTCTCCTGCCTCTACTGCCGGTCTAGATAAAATGATACGCTCTATTTTTTTTTCGAGTAACATTGTTAAAGCAACTGCGACAGCTAAAAAAGTTTTACCAGTTCCTGCTGGTCCTGCAGAAATAACAATATCTGATTCTTTTAAAGCTCTTATATATTTTTTTTGCTTCTCTGATCTTGGTATTACAGATTTTTTTGGAGTTTTTATTATGTATTCTACATTTTCCTTTTTATTTGTAACTTTCTCATCAATCATAAATTTGTTTACGGATGATTCTATATCCTTTTTTTCTAATGTTCCATTATTTAAAAATTGATCTACAAGAAATTTAATTGCATTCTTTATTAATTCATTTTTTTCATGAGTATTTTTTAATAAAATTGAATTTCCTCTAGAGTAAATGCTAGTATTTGTAATTTTTTCTAATTCTTTTAAGTTATTATTAAATTCTCCTAAAACACCTAAAAGTAATTCATTGCTTTGAAATACAATACTTAAAGCATTGTTTTCTGAATATACATATTTTAAATCAGGATTAATTTTTGATTTTGCAAAATTTTTCAAATTATGCTGCTTTCATTTCATCTATTACTTTACCAAATAAAGAGTTTTGATTACTTTTTTCAATATTAACTTTAATTAGTTTGCCGATATGACTTTCATTACCATTAAAAATTACTGAATTTAAAAATTTATTTCGTCCAAAATATTTGTTTTGGTTTTTAAGTTTATTTTCCACAAGGACCTCTAAGGTTTTGCCTTCTAAAGATTTATTCAATTCTATTTGATTACTAAATAATTTTTCTTGAATAGTTATCAGCCTATTTTTAAGTTTATTTTTATCTGTGATATCTAATTTGGCAGCCTTTGTTCCTGGTCTTGGACTAAAAATAAACGAGAATGAATTTATAAATTTAATTTTATTAACTAAATTTATGGTTTCTTTAAAATCATTCTCAGTTTCTCCAGGGTATCCAATAATAAAATCACTAGAAAATTTTATTTCAGGGTTAATTTTGATTAATTTTTCATAAATATCTAAGTAATAATTTACAGTATGCTTTCTGTTCATCATTTTTAATATTCTGTCAGAACCGCTTTGAATTGGTAAATGAACAAATGGCATTAATTTTTTCGAATTTTTGTAACACTCAATAAGATCATCTGTCATATCTCTAGGATGAGAAGTGGTATATCTAATTCTACTTATTTCGTTATATTTGCTAAGTGTATTGATAAGATCTGATAATCGATATTCTCTGGATCCATCTATATAAGAATATGCATTTACGTTTTGGCCGAGAAAAGTAATTTCTCTGGATCCGTTCTTTATCAATTTCTCAGCTTCGTCAATGATGCTTTTGAATGGTCGAGAATATTCTGGTCCTCTAGTATACGGAACAACACAAAAGTGACAGAACTTATCACAACCCTCTTGAATCGTTAGGAAAGATGAAACATTGGTATTATTATTTTTAATATTATCGAAGTACCTAAACTTAGAGACCGAGTCAAATTCAGTTTCTTCAATTTTATTTTCCTCCTCAAAATTCTTTAAAAAGTTATTTATTTTTTGATAAGATTGTGGACCTATAACTAGATCTATATATTTTTCTCTATTGAGCATCTCTGTATTTTCAGCTTGTGCTACACAACCTGCAACTACCATTATTGGTTTTTTTTTATCTTTGTATAATTTCTTAACTCTTCCAATCTCATGATAAACTTTATCTTTAGCTTTATCTCTAATATGACAAGTGTTTAATATATAACAATCAGCTTCATCCTGATTTTCAGTTTTATTATAACCTATTGCACTAACAGCATCGTATATCCTGTTGGAATCATACTCATTCATTTGACAACCAAATGTCTTTATAAAAACCTTTTTAAGCATTAATTACTTTTTTTTGATTCCGTATAGTTCTAATTTATGATCGACGAGCTTATAACCATATTTATCAGCGATTTTTTTTTGTAATTCTTCGATCTCTTCGTCAACAAATTCTATTATTTCTCCAGTTTTTATGTCAATTAAATGATTATGATCATCATTTAATTCATATCTTGCCTTTCCAGATTTAAAATCATGTTTTGTTAAAATCCCAGCTTCTTCAAAAAGTTTTACTGTTCTATAAACTGTTGCAATACTAATTTTAGAATCTATTTGAGAAACTCTATTATATAATTCATCAACATCTGGATGGTCAGATTCTCCATATGTTTTTTTTGATTCGGATATTACTCTAGCAATTATCCTTCTTTGATCTGTGAGTTTGACCCCATTTTTTTGACATTTTTCTTCAATAGTTTCTAGCATAATTTATTTTAACTCGAGTAAAGGGGTTTAATCAAATTAATATTTGTAAAATTTTTTTTATCAATTTTTACTAACTGATCTACATCTTTATCTTTTAATTGTTCGCTCAAAAATCCATATAAATCAATATTTTTTGCGAAAGCAATACCTTTAGCAATTGCTATCGAATTTCTAATACTTGAGATTTTGCCAGGACCTTGGTTTACGAATATTTCACTTATTTTATCTAAATTTGAGTCATGTTCTTTAAGAAAATTCAAAATTAATATCATTATTTTATCAAAATTTTCTCTACTGTTTATATGAGCGGTAGTATAAGATTCTATGCTAGTTATGAGAGAAAGTAAAATTTTATCATCCGCAGCGTTAATAACTAAAGTATTCATTTTTTTTATTATTTTTTTAAACGTTAAAGCTGAAGTAGTAAATAAAAAATATTTTAAAAATGAACAAGGTGTTTTGGCAATTATGTATCATAGATTTGAAGAAAATAAGTATCCATCAACAAATATAAGATTAGATATATTTAAAAAACATATTAATTTAATAAAAGAAAATAATTTAAATTTTTATAATCCTGGAGAATTTTCAATAAGTTTTAAAAAGGTTAAAGAACAAAAAAAAATTTTATTAACTATTGATGATGCATTTACGTCTTTTTATGAAAATGCTTGGCCAATCTTAAAAGAGGAAAAAATTCCTTTTATTTTATTTATCTCAACAGAAGCAGTTGGTAATAGAGGATATATGAGTTGGGACCAAATAAAAGAAGTAGAAAAAGAGAACTTTGCATACATTGGTAATCATTCACATTCACACGATTATTTAACTAAATTTACTTTTCAAAAGTTTGTAGAAGACATTGAGGAATCAATTAAAATTTTTAAAAATAAATTAGGTTATAATCCTATTTTTTTTTCTTATCCCTTTGGTGAATATAATTTAAAGCAGAAAAATTATATTTCAAACAATTTTGAATTTGCATTTGGCCAACATTCAGGTGTTATTGATTTAAACAAAGATAAATATGAGCTACCAAGATTTCCTATAAACGAAAAATATGGAGAAATAAAAAGATTTAAAGAAGTAATATCTTATTTGCCACTTCAGTATAAAATTATAAAACCTGAAAACAAATTTATGAATGATGGAGAAAATCCACCTAAAATGACGATAGAGTTTTTCGAAGATCAAAAAAATTTGGAAAATATTAATTGCTATTCAAATGAAGGCTCAAAATGGAGAAAAACAAAAATTGTCTTAATTGACAATATATTAAATATTAATTTTTCAGAAAAATTTATTGAAAGAAGAGGGAGAATTAATTGTTCTTTAAAAGATGATACTGGGTGGAGATTTTCAGGTTTTCAATTTGTTCAAAATTAAATTAATTTTTTAGTCTTATTGCTTGTAGGCATTACATTTACATCATCAAAATCCGTTAGAGAATTTTGCTTTATAATTTGTTTTAACACGTCAATGTATTGTTGCCCTGTCTCTGCATATTTATCTAAATAATTTACCAGCTTTAAACTGTCTAATTTTTCATCGTTATCCCTTTGAATTGCTCTTTCTTTTCTAAATTCGATATAACTGTTATGAGTATTTAAATTTCGCTGATATGCTCTAACTGATGCTTTAAGGACTGCAAATTTTGCAACTTTGTGTTTTGCATCTTTATCTACACCTGCTGGTCTTATTCCTTCACCATTCCATGTCCATTGTCCAAATAATGCATTACCCTCTTGAGCAAATCTCGATGTACCCCATCCAGTTTCTTTTGCAGCTTGTGCAAGCGCTAAAGAGACAGGTATTTCATCCATTCTAACTTTCAGAGAATAAAAATCTCCATCTCTTAAACCATATTGTTTAAATTTTTCTTTTAACCAGTTCTTTTCTTTTTGCGTATTTATATTTTTAGACAATATTCTAAACAATTCCTTTCTATCAAGCCGGATTTTAGCATTCTCTTCTACGATTAACGGTAAAACTATTTGAATAAACAGTCTCTTTCTCTTTTTTGAACTCTCAATACTTTTAATCTCTTTTGGAAGGTGATCAATTTTGTTACCTATATTTACTAGCTTAGTTTCTCGGACTTTTTCGAGATTATAATTTGTATCTTTAAACAGTTGTTCAATAGTTCTTGCATCAAATCTAATTGAGTTTTGTCCCTCGTCATCTGTACTAAAAAAATCAATATCAGCAAAAATATTTTTTAGACTTAGTTTATTTGTTTTTGTTTCAGTTTCTTCATCTATTGCTTTTTTTCTTTTTTCTAGTTCAAGGTCAAAATTTACACCAGCATTTGAGATTATAGATTTTTTAAAATTTAAATTTTTATCCAAATAATTGCTTACTGTTGGTAAAGAAAAGAATGAGAATATTACAAAAATACTAATTGACAAAAATCTTAATATATTGTTTTTCTTCTGCTTAAGTTTAATAATTTTATTTTTTGTACGTCTAACCATTAATTTCAATATAATTATTATTAATTAATTATACAGCTAAAACTTCTTTAACCTCTGGAATGTAATGACAAAGCAAGTTTTCTACACCTTTTTTTAAAGTGAGAGTTGAAGATGGACAGCCTGAACAACTGCCTTTTAATAAAACTTTAACTTTTCCATCCTTAAATTCTTGAAACTTTATATCTCCTCCATCTCTTGCAACAGCAGGTCTTATTTTGGAGTCTAGAATACTTATTATTTTTTTTTCAATCTCTGAATAATTTTTGTTTTGTTCCTCTTCACTTGTTTTATCAACAATGCAAGTATTACCATTTGCATAATGCTCGTTTACGTAAGATATAACAATATGCTGAATATCTTCCCATTCTTTATTCTCTTCTTTATTTATAGAAAAAAAATCTTCTCCTAAAAATACTCCAGTTACTCCATTTATCTGTAATAAGTTCTTTATCAATAAATTATTTGTATCTTCTTGATTTAAAATTTCTAAAGGACCATTCATAGAAACCTTCCTACCAGGAAGAAACTTTAATGAATTTGGATTTGGTGTATTCTCAGTTTGTATAAACATGAATTTTATATAATGGTTATTTCAAATTATTAAATAGTTAAAAACCAACTATTTCTTTTATCTTTTTAACTTTTTTAAAGGAAATGTCATGCGCTTTTGCTGCACCATCCTCTAAAATTTGGTCTATATAATTTTTGTCTGAGAGCAATTTTTGTATTTCTTTTGATATAGGTGACAGTTTGGTCACAATTATTTCAGATAGTTTATTTTTTAAATCAGAAAAATTTTTTCCCTCAAATTCATTTAATGTATCAGTAATATTTTGATTATTTAAGCTTGAGTAAATACCCATCAAATTTTCTGCTTCGGGTCTACCTTTAAGTCCATCTTCTTTTCCAGGTAAAGTATCATTATCTGTTTTTGCTTTTTTTATTTTGTTAATAATTTGATCCTCGTTATCTGTTAGATTAATCCTACTGCCTTCAGCAATATCTGACTTACTCATTTTTTTTGTGCCATCCTTCAAACTCATTATTCTTGAAAAATGTTTTTGGATTAGAGGTTCAGGAGGTCTTAAGAAATCTGGACATTTATATTCGTTATTGAATTTTTGAGCTATATCTCTACAGAGTTCTAAATGTTGTTTTTGATCATCTCCAACTGGCACATGAGTAGCGTCGTATAAAAGAATATCAGAGGCCATTAGAATGGGATAAATGTATAAACCAACACTAGCTTTTTCCTTATCTTTTCCGGCTTTTTCTTTGAATTGCGTCATTCTATTAAGCCATCCCATTCTGGCTACACATCCTAAAATCCAAGAGCCCTCAGAATGTGCAGGAACTAAAGACTGATTGAATATTATACTTTTTTTTGGATCAATACCGCTTGCTATAAATGTTGCTGCTGTTTCTCTAATATTATTTTTTAACGCTATCGGATCTTGCATTACAGTGATGGCATGAAGATCAACCACACAAAAAATACAGCTATTATCTTTATTGTTTTGTAAATCAACAAAATTTTTTATTGCACCTATATAATTTCCAAGATGTAAATTTCCAGTTGGTTGAACTCCAGAAAAAATTTTTTTAGACATAATTTAATAGTTTAATTTAATATCAGATATTTTAAAGGCCTTAATGAGTATTGAAATCAATAAATAAAAAGCAAAAGTTAGAAGAACTAATAATATAATTGCTAAAAATTTGTAACTATTTGAAAATATAAAATAATTGCCAAAATAATTTATTAATATTTTAAATAATCCCAAACAAATTAAATTTGAAATTGATATTTTAAGAAGTTGTATAAAAAACGAGTTTTTGAAATTAAAATAATTTTTATTTAGAGCAAATACCATTAGTAAGAAACCATTCAACCACGAAGAAATAGTTGTTGCTATAGGAATTATAATAAAACCTATTTTACTAAACAAAGATACACTAATAACAATATTCGAAATTACAGAAATCAATGAAAAGTAAAAGGGTGTTTTTGTATCATTTCTGGCAAATATAAAACTTGAAAATATTTTTATCATTGAGAATGCAGGTAGACCTAATGCAAAATAAAATAGTGCAAGAGCTGAATTTTTAACACTTTCTTCATTAAAAGATCCATAACCAAAAAGTGCAGAAACAATTTCTTCAGAAGCAATAATTAATGCTAAGGTAGCTGGAAGACTTAAAAATAAACTCAACTCCAAAGACTTATTTTGTAAAATTTCCAATTTTATTTTGTTTTTAATCTTAACATATCTACTCAGGTTGGGTAAAATAATTATACCGATTGCAATTCCTGCTATTGCTAAGTTTATCTGGTATATTCTATCTGCATAATACAAATATGAAACAGCACTTGCCTGGAAAGAGGCAATTATTGTACCAACTAATATGTTAATTTGAGTAACGCCAGACGAAAATATACTCGGCAAGAGTTTTTTAAAAAAAAATTTTATTTTATTATCTATTTGAAAATTGAGTTTAAAATTTGGACAAAAATATTTTCTAGTAAAAATAATTAAAAATATAAATTGTATAATTCCCGCAAATGTTACTGCATAACTTAGATAGTAAACTAAATCAGTATCGTTTTTTATAAAAAAGAAACATATTATTAATATTATATTTAAAAAAAGTGGGGCTGCGGCTGCAGCGGCAAATTTGTTGTGAGAATTTAAAATTGCTGAAAAAAAAGAGGCTAAACTTATAAAAAGTAAGAATGGAAAAGTAATTCTTGTTAAATCAACTGCTAACTTAAACTTTTCATCTATGTCTGAGAAGCCAGGAGCGATCAATTTTATAAAGCTTGGCATAAAAATCTCGATAAGTATTGTTAGGCTTAAAAGTGCTAGGACCAATAAATTAAATACTGAGTTTGCAAACTTTTGTGCATTTTTTTTACTAGACAAAAGTTCTGATGTGTAAGATGGAACAAATGCTGCATTAAAAGTACCTTCTGCAAACAATCTTCTAAAAGTGTTCGGTATTCTAAATGCTACGAAAAATACATCAGCAATTGGTCCCGAACCAAGATAAATAGCTATAAAAAAATCTCTAATGTATCCTAATATTCTGCTTAGTATAACAAACAGACTAAATGTGCCTGTTGACTTAATTAAATTCATAAATCATATTACTAACTTAATCCTTTTGTATATCTAAACAAATAATGAAAAAAAACAAAATTGAACATTATTCTGATAAAGAAGCTTTAGATTTTCATACTAATGATAAATCTGGCAAAATAGAGATTGTTTCATCTAAGCCCGTAACTACAAAAAGAGATCTAGCGTTAGCTTATTCTCCTGGTGTTGCGGCTCCTGTAAAAGCAATAGCCGATAATCCTGAGTTGGCATATGAATATACTACTAAAGGAAATCTAGTTGCAGTAATTAGTAATGGATCAGCAATATTAGGGCTAGGAAATTTGGGCGCGATAGCATCAAAGCCAGTGATGGAAGGAAAAGCCGTTCTATTTAAAAGATTTGCAGATATTGATTCGATTGATTTAGAAATAGACACAGAAGATACAAAAGAAATAATTAATTCAATAAAGCATATAGCAAAAAGTTTTGGTGGTATAAATCTTGAAGACATTGCGGCTCCAAACTGTTTTATAATTGAAGAAGAATTAAAAAAAATTCTAGATATTCCTGTATTTCATGACGATCAGCATGGAACTGCAATCATTACAACAGCCGCACTAATCAATGCAGTTGATATAGCAAAAAAAAACTTAAAAAAAATTAAAATAGTGATCAATGGTGCAGGTGCCGCAGCTATGGCATGCGCAAAATTATTTAGAAGCACTGGTATTCCAAAAAATAATATTAAAATGTTAGATACAAAGGGCGTAATAAACAAAAATAGAAAAGATATTAATTCTTGGAAAAAAGAATTTGCAGTAGAAACAAAGGATAAAAGTTTAGACGATGCGATGAAAAATGCAGATGTATTTTTAGGCTTATCCGCAGCAGGTGTTGTAAAAAAAAGTATGGTTAAAAAAATGGCAAAAAATCCAATTATATTTGCATGCGCAAATCCAGATCCTGAAATTAAACCAGAAGATATAGAAGAAGTGAGAAATGATGCAATTATAGCAACAGGTAGATCAGATTATCCAAATCAAGTAAATAATTTAATTGGGTTTCCTTACATATTTAGGGGAGCATTAGATGTTAGAGCAAAAACTATTAATGAAGAAATGAAAGTTGCGGCAGCTAATGCTATCGCCTCACTTGCAAGAGAATTTGTGCCTGATGAGGTCGCAGCTGCAATGGGTGGTGAAAGACCTAATTATGGTAAAGAATATATCATTCCATCTACTTTTGACCCACGGTTAATAAGCGTAATACCAGTTGCTGTAGCAAAAGCTGCTATAAAATCTGGTGTTGCAAGAAAAAAAATAGAAAATTTTGATCAATATTCTGAACAGCTAAAACAAAGGCTTGATCCATCTGTAACAATTATGCAGGGAATAAATAATCAAATTAAAAAAACGAACAAAAAAGTTGTATTTGCTGATGGTGAAGATGAAAATACCTTGAAAGCAGCTATAGCATTTAAAAATAGTGGATTAGGTACGCCTATTTTGGTTGCTAAAGAAAAAGTGGTTAAAGAAAAACTTAGAGAGATTGGTTACGGAGAAAACTTTGATATTCAAATTGTGAATTCTACTTTGAGCGACAAACGAAAAAAATATGTGAATTACTTATTTAAAAAACTTCAAAGAACAGAGGGATTGCTTGAAAGAGATTGTGATAAAATGGTAAGAAATGACAGAGTTATATGGGGTTCTTGCATGGTTGCATGTGGTGATGCTGATGCAATGGTAACTGGAAATTCAAGAAGGTATGGACAATCTCTCGATAAAGTAAAAAAAGTCATAGATGCTAGACCGGGAGAAATTATGTTTGGATTGAACATGATTGTAAATAAGGGAAAAACAGTTTTTATTGCAGATACCAGTGTTCATGAATATCCAACATCTGAACAACTTTCTGAAATAGCTATTTCTGCATCTAGAGTAGCAAAATTATTCGGTTTTGAACCAAAAGTTGCTTTTCTTTCTCACTCAACCTTTGGCCAACCAATTACAGCTAGAACTAAACATATAAGAGATGCTGTAGAAATTTTAAAAAATAAAAATGTTAACTTTAAGTTTGATGGAGACATGCAGCCTGATGTAGCTTTAAGTGATGAATATAAAGACCTTTATCCATTCTCTGAGATTGTTGGTAATGCAAATATATTAATTATGCCTGGACAACATAGCGCTGCTATAACTTATAAAATAATGAAAACATTAGGTGGCGCTAAAGTTATTGGACCACTATTAATCGGTTTAGGTCAGGCAATTGAAATTGCACCCTTAAGATCATCGACATCTGACATATTAAATTTAGCATCTGTTGCAGCATATTCGGCAGGTGTAATCAATTATAAAAAACCAAATTAATTTTTTACTACTCTAAGGTCCTCTACTAAAAAAATGCTCGTAACAACATCTTCAACATCAAGAACTTGCTTAGCTTCGTTTATAACCTCAGCTCTTTCTTCCTCATTTTGGGATATCCCATAAATGTAAATAATTTTCTTATAAGTATCGATATCATAGTTTGCAGACTTAATTTTTTTATTTGTTATAAGAGCAGTTCTTAATTGAGAAGTTATAAGTACATCTTTTGCGGTTTGTTTGAAATTAAACTCTTCTTTAATTTTTAAATCGTTTTTAACTGATCTTGCTCCTTTTATTTCCCAGCCTAATTTTGTGATTTTTAGTTTTTCTTCTACAGTGTCCACTTTACCTGTTATAAAAATTCGACCATCCAAAACTTTGGTCTTTACTTTTAATAAATAACTACGATCAATTAATATTAATTTTGCCCTCAAATTTTTTTGCATTATAGAGTCATCTATTTGTGTCCCAATAGTTCTTGGGTCCATAGCAACTGAAACTCCTGTACCCAAAACTCCCGTTGATGAATAACCAACACATCCTGAAATTAAAAAAAAAATTATAATTAATATTAAATTTCTAAATTTCATTTTTTTTCTTTAAACAATAATCATAAACAATTTTTTTTGATATATTATACTCCGTACTAATTTTTGATGTAATATCTTTAATTGACATTTTTTTTAAAAGTCTGATAATTTTTTTTTTAACTGATTCTTCAATTACTTGTAACCTATTTTCTAAATTTGAATTTTCTGATATAACTACAGTAATCTCACCTTTTTCTGATATGTTAATATTACTAAGATTTTTAACCTTATCTCTAATATATTCTTCATGGAATTTTGTCATTTCTCTAGTAATCAAAATATCTCTATCATTAAAATATTTTTGGATTTTATCTGTTATTTTTTTTATTTTCTTGGGTGAAATAAAGAAAACAATTGAGTAATTTAAATTAAAAATCTTTTGAAAAAGTCGATCAATTTGTAATTTTTTATCTGGCAAAAAACCACAAAAAAAGAAATTGTTTGAAAAGCCACTTATAGAAACAGCTGCAGCAACAGCAGAGGATCCTGGAACTGGGAATATATTAATTTTATTTTTGATGCATTCTTTAATTAAAATTCCACCCGGATCAGAAATTGTTGGAGTACCCGCATCTGAAATTATAGAAATTATTTTATTTTTTTTTAGTAAATTTAATACATTTTTGATGTTTTTTTTTTCATTGAATTTATGATTAGATAATAATTTTGTATTTATATTGAACCTAGATAATAGTTTACCTGAAACTCTCGTGTCTTCTGACAAAATCAAGTCAGATTTATTAAGTATGTATACAGCCCTAAAAGTAATATCACCTAAATTTCCTATTGGAGTAGAAACACAATATAGCCCAGGTTTTAAACTATCATTTAATTCAAAATTATACATTTAATGACAATGAGAAAATTATATATCATAATTTTAGAAGTTTTACTTATAATCCTTTTCTCACATCTTAAAGCAATTTCAGATGAGAAAATTAAAATAGGTTTAATTGTACCTTTATCAGGCGAATATTCATATATTGGTAATTCAATTCTTAACTCGACAAGGATGGCGTTAAATAAAATTAATGATAATAGAATAACAGTAATACCCAAAGATACAAAGGCAAACCCAATTGATGCACTAAGAGTATCAAATGAACTCTACAATAATGGTGTAAATATAATTATTGGACCAGTATTTAATGAAAGTAATAAATATCTAGATGAATTAAATGAAGTCACATTCTTATCTTTTACAAACAAAATTAGAAATAATCCAAAAAACGTAATTTCAGCAGGAGTAAATGCAATATCGCAAATAAATACAATTAAAAAATATTTAAGTGAAAATAATTTAAAAAATACAATATTTTTGATTCCTGAAACTAACTATAAAAGAGAAATTGAAGAAGCTATTGCAAAATCTAATTTAATATTAAAAGAAAAATTTATTTATAGCAAAGACCCAACATTGCTAACAAAGCAAATAGAAGATTTAACAAGATATCAACAACGAAAACAAAATTTAAAAAACGAAATTAAAAGAATAGAAAATTCAAATACATTCAATAAAAAGAAGAAAGTAGATGAGTTAAAAAAAAAGGATACTTTAGGTTTCATTAATTTTGATTCAGTAATAATTGCTGATTTTAGTGAAAGTCTAAAAAGTGTTGCTACATCATTATTATATACCGATGTGTCTTCAGAAAGAATTAAATACATCACATTGAACCAATGGTTTGATGAAAGTCTTTTAAGGGAAACTTCATTACATCCAATATATTTCCCATCGATAAATAAAGATAATTTTGAATTATTTCAAAAAGAATACATTCAAAACTTCAAAAATAATCCAAATCAAATTTCTTTTTTAAGTTACGATTTAATAGGGTTTGTATATTACTTGTTAATAAATAATGATTTTAAGACTAATGAAAATTTATTTATTAAGAAAAATAAATTTAAAGGAAAAATCGGTATTTTTGAAATAAATAAAAAAACAATAACTCATCAATTAAACTTTTATGAAATAAAAGATAAAAATTTTAAAGAAATTTTTTGATTTTTTTGAAAGCTTTTGCTCTGTGATCATTTTTAAATTTTAATTTTTTACTCATTTGACCAAATGTTAATCTTTTATTTTCAGGAATAAAAATTGGATCGTAGCCAAAACCTTTAGTTCCAATTTTCTTGTTTGAAATTTTACCATTAATAATCCCTTGGGATTGGATAGGATTTTTCTTTAATCCATAAATAGTTAATGCACAAATGAATCTTGCTTTAATCTTTTTTGACCTCCAGTTTTTATCTGCCTTCGATAGCCTTTTATATACTTTTAATATTGCCAAATTAAAATCACCCTTTTTTCCACCCCATCTTGCTGAAAAAATGCCCGGTTGATTATTTAGTAAGTCGATTTCAAGCCCTGAGTCATCTGCGATACAAATTTTTTTTGTTTTTTTTGAAAAATGTTTCGCTTTGATTAAAGAATTTTTTAGAAAAGTATTTCCGTTCTCTTTAGGGCTTTTGAGCCCATAGTCTTTTGGAGAGGTAACAGTGTAATATTTAGGCAGCAAATCTTTAATTTCTTTTATTTTTCCGTCATTATTTGACCCTACTACAATTTCTTTATTTTTTTTTTTTAACATCTAGAAATAAATGATTTTCTTACCATATAGAATGTAATGGAAAAAGAAGATTCACAAAATAAGGAAGATCAAAATTTAAAAGACGAAAACTCAGGGCCAAGTATAGATAATCAGGCCCCGGAAGAGACTGGGAAAAAAGAGGAGGAGGAACAACTTTCGCCTGAAGATGAAATTGCAAATCTTAAAGATAAAGTTGCTAGAACTTATGCTGAAATGGAAAATCAAAGAAGAAGATTTGAAAAAGAGAAAGATGAAGCTTTTGAATATGGTGGATTTTCATTTGCAAGAGAAACTCTTAATCTTCTCGATAATTTAGAGAGATCAAAACAAACCCTAGAAAGTGATGAGACTATAAAAGATAAAGACACACTAAAAAAATTAATAGAGCATATAGATATTATTAATAAAGATATGATTTCAATTTTCAAAAAAAATAATATTGAGCCTATTAAAGCAATTAACGAAAAACTGGATCCAAATTTACATCAGGCTATGATGGAAGTTGAGGATGATACAAAAGATCAAGGGACAATAGTTCAAGAAATTCAAAAAGGTTTTATGATGAAGGATAGATTGCTAAGACCATCGTTAGTTGCCGTATCCAAAAAAAAAGTCGAAGATAAACAGAATAATCAAAAAAACCAAGAAAATGAGGGAAAAGAAGCAAAAAATTAATTATTTATTATGGTTGTAGTTGTAAAATTAACACTTATATGAGCATCAAACAGGATTAATTATGAGTAAGGTAATAGGAATAGATTTAGGAACAACAAATTCTTGTGTAGCCGTTATGGAGGGAACACAAGCAAAAGTTTTAGAAAATGCTGAAGGAGCAAGAACAACGCCATCAGTTGTTGCATTTACAGATGAAGGTGAAAAATTAATAGGTCAACCTGCAAAAAGACAAGCAGTTACAAATCCTGAAAATACAATATTTGCAGTTAAAAGACTAATTGGAAGAAATTTTGATGATCCAACAGTTAAAAAAGATGTTGAGACTGCTCCTTTTAAAATAGTTAATTCTGAAAAAGGCGACGCGTGGATTGAGGCAAAAGGCCAAAAATATTCTCCATCACAAATATCAGCTTTCACATTGCAAAAAATGAAAGAGACAGCAGAAAAATATTTAGGTTCAGAGGTAAAACAAGCTGTTATAACTGTTCCAGCATACTTCAATGATGCTCAGAGACAAGCTACCAAGGATGCCGGTAAAATAGCTGGCCTTGAAGTTTTAAGAATTATAAATGAGCCAACAGCAGCATCTCTAGCTTATGGTTTAGACAAAAAAGCAAACAAGAAAATAGCAGTCTATGATTTAGGTGGAGGAACATTTGATGTTTCAATTCTTGAATTAGGGGATGGCGTGTTTGAAGTAAAGTCAACTAATGGTGACACTTTTTTAGGTGGAGAAGATTTTGATAATGCAATAGTTGATTACCTTTTATCAGAGTTCAAAAAAGAAAATGGTATTGATTTAAAATCTGATAAATTGGCATTACAAAGACTTAAGGAAGCTGCTGAAAAAGCAAAAATAGAATTGTCATCGGCAACTCAAACTGAAATAAATTTGCCATTTATAACAGCGGATAAAACCGGACCAAAGCATATTAACTTAAAGATGACAAGAGCGAAGCTTGAAGCTTTAGTAGAAGATCTAATCTCAAGAACTATTCCACCATGTAAAACTGCTCTAAAAGATGCAGGTTTATCTGCAAGTGAAGTGGATGAAATTGTATTAGTAGGTGGTATGACTAGAATGCCAAAAGTTATTGAGGAAGTAAAAAATTTTTTCGGAAAAGATCCTAATAAATCTGTAAATCCTGATGAAGTTGTTGCAATGGGTGCTGCAATACAAGCCGGAGTATTACAAGGCGATGTAAAAGATGTATTACTTTTGGATGTAACCCCTTTATCTTTAGGAATAGAAACATTGGGTGGTGTATCAACAAAATTAATTGATAAAAATACAACAATTCCGACAAAAAAGAGTCAGGTATTTTCAACTGCTGAAGACAATCAACCCGCTGTATCGATCAGAGTTCTTCAGGGTGAAAGAGAAATGGCATCGGATAATAAAGTTTTAGGAAATTTTGAATTAGTTGGCATAGCGCCAGCACCAAGGGGTGTTCCACAAATTGAAGTAACATTTGATATTGATGCAAATGGTATAGTTAATGTCTCTGCTAAAGACAAGGGAACTGGTAAAGAGCAAAAAATTCAAATTCAAGCATCTGGAGGACTAAGCGATGAAGAGATTAATCAAATGGTAAAAGATGCAGAGTCAAATAAAGAAGAAGATAAAAAGAAAAGAGAAGCTGTTGATGCAAGAAATCAAGCAGATACACTGATACACTCAACTGAAAAGAATTTAAAAGAGCATGGAAGTAAGGTTTCAGATGCAGATAAAAAAGTTATTGAAGATGCATCAGCAAATCTAAGAAACGCCCTTAAAGGAACTGATGTTGAAGAAATTAAGAAAAAAACACAAGATCTAGTTCAGGCATCTATGAAATTAGGTGAAGCAATCTACAAATCACAACAAAGTGCAAAACCTGAAGATGCTCCAAAAGACGTAAAGAAAGAAAATACAAAAGACGATAACGTTGTTGATGCAGATTTTGAAGAAGTGAAAGACGAGAATAAAGAAAAAAGCGCCTAAAAAAACAACTGTTTGTCTATAACATGTTATGGCAAAAAGAGATTATTATGAAGTTTTAGGTGTAAATAAAAATGCTTCAGCAGATCAAATAAAATCAGCTTACAGAAAACTCGCAGTTAAATATCACCCAGATAAAAATAAAAACGATAAAAGCGCTGAAGAAAAATTTAAGGAAGCATCTGAAGCTTATCATGTACTTTCTAATTCAGAGAGAAAACAAAATTATGATAACTTTGGTCATGCAGCTTTTGAGAATGGAGGTGGTGGAAGAGGTGGATTTGGAAATTTTGATTTTTCAAATCACTTCTCTGATATTTTTGAAGACTTTTTTGGAGAGGGTTTTGGTGGAGGCCGTAGATCAAGAAGGTCAAATAATAGAGGGTCAGATTTAAGATATGATTTATCTATATCTTTGGAGGAGGCTTTTTCTGGAAAGAAGCAAGACATAAAATTCTCTACATCTGAAAAATGCGATACTTGTAGTGGGTCAGGTTCAAAACCAGGTCATCAAGCTGGAGCATGCTCGATGTGTGGTGGTCATGGTCAAGTAAGATCAAGCCAAGGCTTCTTTACAGTCCAACAAACATGTCCTCAATGCGCTGGTGCGGGAGAGGAAATAACTCATCCTTGCTCTAGTTGTAATGGACAAGGTAAAAAACAGGCTTCAAAAAGATTATCAGTTACCATTCCAAAAGGGGTGGATGACGGAACAAGAATTAGACTTTCTGGAAAAGGTGAAGCTGGGTCAAGAGGTGGTAGTAGTGGTGATTTATACTTATTCATCAATGTTCACTCCCATGACTTATTTAAAAGGTCCGATGAAAACTTATTTTTTGAATGCCCGGTCTCTATAGCAGATGCTGCTCTTGGAACTTCAATTGAAATTCCTACAATTGATGGAGGTAAGGCTAAGATCAAAATTCCTGCAGGTACTCAGAGTGGAAAACAATTTAGATTAAGAGGTAAAGGTATGCCATATATGAGAGGTAGCGATTTTGGAGACCTTTATGTGCAAGTTAATACAGAAGTACCAATTTCTTTAAATAAGGAACAAAAAGAATTGCTTGAAAAGTTTAGAGAAATTGAAAACGAAAAATCTAATCCAAGTATCAAAAAGTTCTTTCAAAAGGCTAAAAGTTTCTGGAAAAACTAATCAATAGTGCTAATCTCAATTTTGAGAATGGGTAAAATTAACTTAGCCATAACAGGTTGCATGGGGAGAATGGGTCAACAGCTCATTAAATCTGCTAATAAAGATAAGTCTATTAATTTAGTAACTCTTACTGAAAATAGAGCAATTAATAAAAAGATAAATGGAATTAAACCAGAATTAAATTCTGAAAAATCTCTAAATAGAGCAAATGTCATAATAGATTTCACAATTCCAAAATGCACATTTGAGATTTTAAAAATAGCTGCAAAACTTAAAAAAAAAGTAGTAATAGGCACGACAGGTTTTACGAAAAAAGAGGAAAATTTAATAAAAAAGTTTTCCAAAAAAATACCTATTTTAAAAGCGGGCAATATGAGTCTTGGAATCAATCTACTTATGTACTTAACAGAGATCACATCGGCATCACTCGGCAGTAATTACCTAAGTAAAGTTTTTGAAATACATCATAAGCATAAAAAAGATCATCCGTCTGGAACAGCTTTAATGCTTGGAAAGGGAATTGCTGTAGGAAAAAATAAAAACTTTGATACATTAATTGGAAAAAAATACTTAAATAAAAAAAACTTTCCTTATGGAAAAAAAATTAATTTCAACTCAATCAGGAAAGGTGAAATTATAGGTGAACATGAAGTTACTTTTTCAAGTGGAAAAGAAATTATAACACTAAACCATGAAGCTTTCGATAGAGCTCTATACTCAGAAGGAGCGATAACTGCTGCTAAATGGTTAATTAACAAGAAACCAGGTCTTTACTCAATGAGAAATCTTCTGAATTTTAGGTAATGAATGAATTTCAAAGAGCCAAAATAGTTTTAAGAATACTGAATAAAACCTATCCAAAAACACCTATACCATTAAAACATAGAAATATATTCACACTTTTAATATCTGTTTTGCTTTCAGCTCAATGTACAGATGTAAATGTTAACAATGTTACCAAAAATATTTATCCAAAATATAATAAACCAGACCATTTTGTAAAACTTGGTAGAAAGAAAATTGAAAAATTAATCAAAAGTATTGGAATTTTTAGAATTAAAGCTAAAAGTATTTACAATCTTTCAAAAACTCTAGTTGAAAAATATAATGGTAGAGTTCCAAAGACTTTTGATGAATTAGAGGAATTGCCCGGTGTTGGTCACAAAACAGCAAGTGTAGTAATGTCTCAAGGTTTTGGCTATCCAGCATTTCCAATTGATACACATATACACAGACTTGCCCAACGTTGGGGTTTAACTAATGGAAAAAGTGTTGTCCAAACGGAGAAAGATTTAAAGCGTTTATTTCCAAAAAAATATTGGAACAAACTTCATCTTCAAATAATTTATTATGGAAGAGAATATTGTAAAGCTAGAGAGTGTTACGGTATTTCTTGTAAAATTTGTACTTCTTGTTATCCTAAAAGAAAAAAACCAATTAAAACAAAGAAAGCTTAAAATGGAAATTTTGGGAATTGGAAATGCTATTGTAGACGTAATTTGTAAAGTCGATGAAAACTTTATTGATCAAAATAATTTAACAAAAGGAACGATGAAACTTATTTTTGATGATAAAGAATTTAAATCAATGCTATCAAATCTAAATATCGAAAAAACTATATCGGGTGGATCAGTAGCAAATTCTATTGTTGGTTTATCTCAGCTAGGTAATAAAGTGGGATTTATTGGAAAAGTGAGTAATGACGCTTTAGGGAGTAAATACGAATCTGGTTTAAAGTCTGAGAACGTAGAGTTTTTTTACTCTAAAAAAAAAGAAAAATTACCAACCGGGACTTGTTTAATTTTAGTAACTCCAGATTCAGAAAGAACAATGTGTACATTCCTTGGTACTGCAGGAAAAATTAATGAAAACGATGTTGATACTGACGTTGTAAAACAATCAGAAATGATATTTTTAGAAGGTTATTTATGGGATGAGGGTGAACCTAAAAAAGCGTTTGAAAAATCAATTAATTATGCAAAAAAAGTTGCCATGTCTCTATCAGATCAATTTTGTGTTGACAGACACAAACCACATTTTTTAGATTTAGTAAAAAACAAATTAGATATTACATTTGCAAATGAACAAGAAATGATGTCATTGATTGATGCCAAAGATTTTAAAGATGTAATTGAGTTTGGAAAAAATTTAAACAAACTAGTTGTAATAACTAGAGGAGAAAAAGGAGCAGTATCAATTTTGGGTGATGAAGTGGTAGAAAATGATGTTGAAAAAAACTTAAGTATTAAAGATCTTACTGGTGCAGGAGATTTATTTGCTGCCGGATTTTTGCATGGATATTTAAGAGGTCTTAGTAATTTAGAAAATCTTAATAAGGGAAGAGAAATGTCATCCCAAGTTATTCAAAAAATTGGGGCTAGACTTTAGGATTTTTCCTCGAGAAGCTACCTTTTCCTTTTTTTGGTTTTACCACTCTAGGCTTATACTTTCTTGAAAATAGATCCTTCGCGTATTGATTTTTTTTAAGTTTCGATTTTGTACCCATTTTTTAAACTAACTATAAATGCTTTATCTTTGAATTTTTTTTCAACTTTTTTTCTAAGTCTATAAACATGTGTCTCGACTGTATGAGTTTCGAGTGTTGAATTGTATCCCCAGACCTCTGATTGTAGCTTACTTATAGAGACAGGTCCCTTTGAAGAGTTTAAAAAATTTATTATTTTTAGTTCTTTTTCAGTTATTTGTAAAATTTGATCATTATATTTCATTTCTCTGGAATTTAAATTTATAAAATATTTACCTGCTTTAATGTTAATTTGTTGATTAAATTTATTTTTTAAAAACTGAATGTTAATTATTTCTATCAATTTTTGAATATTTATTGGGTATTCAGATATCTTTATCTGGTTTTTAACTACATTTTTTTTTTCGCCAGAAATTACAACGGCATTTGTTGTATCTAGAAAATTATTAAAATCCTTATTATCGTAATAAATTATTTTAAAATTTAATTTACTTCTTATTTCATTTAGTATGTTAAACAAAATTGGAAATTTATAAATTATTAATGATTGGTTTACGCTCATAAAGGTACAATATGATAATATTAATAAAAAATAAAGATACGCTTATATATGATGATTTTGTTTTTAAGTGTTGTATTGGAAAGTACGGATTTTCTAATAAAAAAATCGAAGGAGATAAAAAAACTCCAACAGGTAAATTTGCCTTGGAAAACCTTTACTTTAGGGAAGATAGAAAAACTAAACCTGAGACAAAATTAAAATTAGTAAAAATAAGGAAAAATATGGGATGGTGTAATAATCCAAATTCAAAACTTAATTATAATAAATTAATTAATCTAGATTTAAATGAGAATGGAGAAAAATTATTTAGAACAGATTATAAATACGATTATTTAATACCAATAAAATATAATTGGGATAACGTAAAAAAAGGAAAAGGAAGTGCAATTTTTATACACTTAACTAAAAATTATAAACCAACAGCTGGATGTATAGGTATCTCTGAAAAAGACTTTCTTATTTTAGTAAAATTAATCAACAAAAAAACCAAAATTAAAATTCTTTAACCTCTCTCGCCAAAAATACTTGTGCCAATTCTCAAAAATGTTGATCCATACCCTACTGCATCTATGTAATCAGATGACATGCCCATGCTTAATTCATTTAATCCTAATCGATTATTTAAATCATTCATTTTCTTAAAGAATTTTATTGGATCCTGATTAAATGGTGGTATACACATTAGACCAATAATATTTAGGTCTATATTTAAACAATAATCATAAAATTCAAAAACATTATCTATTGATACTCCAGATTTTTGGTTTTCATCTCCAACATTGACTTGAATAAATAATTTAGTTTTTAAATTTAATTCCTTTTGAACTTTGTTAATTTTATCAGCGAGTTTTTTGCTGTCTAAAGAATGAATATAATCAAATAACTTAACAGCAATTTTAACTTTATTAGTTTGAAGTCGACCTATTAAATGTAATTTTATATCTTTATTTTCTTTTTTAATTTCATTCCATTTTTGGTTTGCTTCTTGAACTTTATTTTCTCCGTAATGTATGTGTCCATGTTTGATTAGGGGTAAAATATGATTTATTTCAAAGGTTTTAGAAACTGCTATAATTTTCGGTAAATTAGATATATTTTTACTTATTTCAAACTTTGACTTAACTTTTTCGTTAATTTTCAGTAAGTTTTTAACAGAGATATGCATAATAAATTTCCAAATAAGTTTTATTTTATAAATTCTTTTAAAAAAAATAATATTGATAAATTAGACAATAATACAGGTGTAATTTATAGAAACTACAGACAAAATTTAAATATAAGTGAGATAATAGAGATAAGAGACCATTGTTCAAAACAAAAGAAAAAATTTTACATTTCCAATAATTTCAAAATTGCTTTGAAACTCGGTTTAGATGGAGCATATTTACCCTCTTTTTATAAAAATTTAAGACATATAAGCTATAAAACAAAATCCTCATTTTTAATTCTTGGGTCCGCTCACAATATTAAAGAGATTAGAGAAAAAGAAAAACAGGGTGTAAAAATAATATTTCTTTCTTCGATATTTAAAAAAAATAAGAATTACCTTGGTACTTATAAATTTAGAAATTTAAGAAAACAGACAAATAAGAAAATTATCGCCCTTGGAGGTATATCAAAAAAAAATCTAAAAAAATTGAGTTTATTAGATTGTAACGGATTTAGTGGAATATCTTTTTTTGAATAAAAAAAAGGCCCCAATAACATGGGGCCTTTTAAATAATTTAAATTTTACAAATTAGAATGCAAAACTTAGACCTAATTGATAACCTTCTCTATCATTTGAAGAAGAGTTAGCAATGTTATCAACTTGGTTCATTGACAATGCAACACCTAGTGATCCCATTGTATATGATATACCAATTGCAGAAGCGTCTTGGTCAGTTGATCCAGTCTTCTCTAAAGTGTTAGTACCATAAGAGATAGCTAAGTCATCGTTTACTTGGTAAGAAATACCAATTCCTGTTGACTCAGTATCAGTACCAGTTTCCATATCTTTTTCTGAAACTTGGATACCTACAGTAGCAGCACCAATAGAGTATTTAGCAAACATTGTGCTCTCGTTAGATTTAGTGTTAGTTACGTTTTCTACGTCACCTTCACCATAACCAAGAGTAAGACCGTCCATACCAGTATAAGTTATACCGTAATCACTGTATGATACATCTGTTACACCATCAGATGCATTAATGTATCCTAAAGTTAGATTTAGTCCTGACTCATGGCTGTATTTATAAGTAAACATGTTGTTTCCTGAGAAACCATTGATTACACCAGCATCAGCACCTGAGATTACATCCCATGGCTCTTCTGAAGCAGTTGGCATAACGTCATCGTTTGCACTCATGAAACCATCACCACCGTGACCAGCAAATACTAATGTACCAGCATCACCAAAATCAAATGTGATTGAGTGACTGTCAACAACGTTTGAAGATGTTGCTGTTGCTGAATTTGCAGCAGGGTCTACTTTTTCTGACTGAGCGTCACCATCTAACTCTATAGAAAGTGTTACACCGATATCATTTACATCTCCTGAAGCAGAAAATGTAACTGAGTCAGCCATTGTCCAACCATTACCGTGGTTTGATTTCTCATCACCACCAGTAAATGTCATTGTAGCACTACCAGAAGCTGACATCTCAGCTGCTGAAACAGATCCAGCAACTAAAGAACCAGCAAGAGCTGTTAGTCCTATTTTTTTATATTTGTTCATATTAAGTACTCCTTGTTTATGTTTAATATTAAACAAGACTTATTTACCAAAAAACTTGAAAAACTAATGAAATTAAGCAAAATTAATCAAAATAATATTTACTATGTTGCAAAATTACATCACTAAAAAGACCAATAAATAACGATTTTTTGATTATTTTTCTAAAATCTTTAATATTTATTAATTTTCTTAAATATTTATATTAATTTTAGTAAGAGACTTAAATTCAATGAACTTTAAAATAATCAAATTGCTGTTGATAATTACGCTTCTTAATTCTTGCTCCGGAGGTTTCAAAGGGGCAGATGCTAGAAAAATACCAGCAAATATGCAGGAAAGACAAAGACAAAACATTGAGGAAGGAAGAGGATTAAGTCTAGGCAAAGTGTTCAATAATAAAGGTGGTGATTTTGATTTTGCAAGTTCAAATGAATTATGGAGGGCATCATTAGACACTTTAGAATTTATGCCTTTATCATTAGCAAATTATAGTGGTGGCATTATTGTAACTGACTGGTACACTAGTGAAGGTTCATCTAATGAATCAGTCAAAATCTCAGTACGATTTTTAAGTAATGAAATTAGATCTGATGCGTTATCTATAAAAGTTTTTTATAAAAAATGTTCAGTGCAAGATAGTTGTACCATAACAGATAAAACAAGTGCTTTATCAAATGATATAGAAAAGAAAATTCTAACAAAAGCTGCTATTTATGAAAAAGAAAATAAGTCTAAGAAAAAATAAGTTATTAATATAAAATACTTATAACAAACATTTTAAAGCTATATTTGTGGAAAGATACAATTTCAAAGAAGTAGAAGAAAAATGGCAAAAGATTTGGGATAAGAACCAAATCTTTAAAACAAAAATTGAAAAAAATAAAAGTAAATTTTATTGTTTAGAAATGTTTCCCTATCCTTCAGGAAAAATTCATATGGGACATGTAAGAAATTATACAATTGGAGATGTGCTTTCAAGATACAAAATTTTACAAGGATTTAATGTATTACACCCTATGGGATGGGATGCATTTGGAATGCCAGCAGAAAATGCTGCTAGAGATAATAAATTAGATCCAAAAGACTGGACAAATTCAAATATACAAACAATGAAAAATCAACTTAAGAGTCTTGGACTATCTATTGACTGGGATAGAGAATTATCAACTTGTAATGAGGATTACTACAAACATCAACAAACTTTTTTTTTAGAATTATTAGAAAAAGGTTTAGTATACAGAAAAGAAAATTATGTTAACTGGGATCCAATAGATCAAACTGTACTTGCTAACGAACAAGTAATTGATGGAAGAGGTTGGAGATCAGGAGCTATTGTTGAAAGAAAAAAATTAAATCAATGGTTTTTCTCTATTTCTAAATTTTCGCAAGATCTATTAGATGGATTAAATAAATTAAAAACTTGGCCAAATAAAGTAAAGACTATGCAAAAAAACTGGATAGGTAAATCATTTGGTTGTGAAATAGATTTTAAAGTTGAAGGAGATTTGCCAGTAAAAAAAATAAAATGTTTTACAACAAGACCAGACACACTTTTTGGATTTTCGTTCCTCGCACTTTCTGTTGATCACGAGGTATCACAATTTTACGATAAAAATGAAGATTTTATAAAATTTAAGAATGAATGTTCAAAGACTGGAACAACTGAAGAGGCAATAGCTGTAGGAGAAAAAATTGGTTTTAAAACAAACTTAACTGCTATAAATCCATTAAATCCAAACCAAAAAGTGCCGGTATTCTTTGCAAATTTTGTATTAATGGATTACGGATTTGGTGCTGTATTTGGATGTCCTGCACACGACCAAAGAGATCTTGATTTTGCAAGAAAATACGATTTAAAAGTCACACCTGTGGTTGAACCATTAGATACTTCAGGTCATGAATACGACAATAATACAAAACAATTTGTTATCAAAAACGAAGCTTACACAGGTCCAGGTAAAATTTTCAATTCGGGATTTTTGAATGGTTTAAAAGTTCCTGAAGAATCTATAATTAAGACAATTGAGTATTTAGAAAAAAATAAAATCGGTAAAAAACAGATAAATTATAGATTAAAAGATTGGGGAGTTTCAAGACAAAGGTATTGGGGTTGTCCAATTCCAGTTGCCTATGATAGTGAAGGAAATGTTACTCCAATTCCCAAAAAAGATTTACCAGTCAAGCTACCTGAAAAAGTAAATCTAAATTCAAAAGGTAATCCTTTAGATTCACAAGATGATTGGAAAAATATAATTATAGATGGAAAAAAATACACCAGAGAAACAGATACATTGGATACTTTTGTATGTTCATCTTGGTATTATTTGCGATTCTGTTCGCCTAAAGAAGAAAAATATGGTTTTAACAAAGAAGATATTGATTATTGGATGCCAGTTGATCAATACATCGGAGGTGTAGAACACGCAATTTTGCACTTACTTTATTCTCGTTTTTTTGTGAGAGCTTTAGATTTTGAAAATAAAAATTTTAATATTACAGAGCCATTTAAAAGTTTATTTACACAAGGCATGGTTTGTCATGAAACTTATAAAGATCAAAATGATAATTGGCTTAGTCCTGATGATGTTGAGAAAATTGATAATCAATTTTTTCAAAAAGGATCAAAAAATAAAATTGTCAAAGTTGGTCCATCAGAGTCAATGTCAAAATCAAAAAAAAATGTAATTGATCCAGAATATATTATTAAAAATTACGGTGCAGATGCAGTAAGATTATTTATATTATCTGATAGTCCTCCGGAAAAAGATGTGCAATGGTCAGACCAAGGAATGGCGTCATCTTATAAATTTATTCAAAAATTGTGGATACTTCACACAGAGGTAAAAAATAAAATATTATATCAAAAAGAAAGTAAAAAAGACGAAAACCTCGACAGTTTTGTTAATGAGATGATATCAAAGATCACGGGTAACTTAGAAAAATTTAATTACAATGTGATAATTGCAAATATGTATGAAACTTACAATTTTTTTATAAAATATATTAAAGACAACAAAAATATAATAAATTTAAAGGAAAATTATAAAAAAATACTTATTTGCTTTTCACCGGTTGTACCTCACTTTGCAAGTGAATGTTTAAGTGAAATTAAGGAAGATCAAAATTTGATTTGGCCAAAGTTTGATCTAAAACTACTAGAAAAGGAAGAGATAAATTTTGTAATTCAAATTAATGGTAAAAAGAGGACTGTTTTAAAAGTTAGGAAAAACATAATTAAATCTGAGGTTTTGGAAATTATAAAAAAAGATAATATTATAAATAAACATTTAGATGGAAGAGAAATAAATAAAGTTATTTTTGTACAAAATCGACTAATGAATATATTATTGAATGAATAGATTAATATTTTTTTTACTATTTTTTATTTTATCAAGTTGTAGTGGTTATGAACCAATTTTTTCAGATAAAAAAAATAATTTTGGTTTTGAAAGAATAGACCTGGAAGGAGACAATCAAATTGGTGAAAATATTAAAAAAAGATTACTTTTAAAAAGCTCAGGTGAAAAAAAATATTCTATATTTATTAAATCCAAAAAGAATAAAGAGACAATATCTTCGAATAGTAAAGGTGACCCATCTGTTTTTAGACTAAAAATAAAATCAGAATACATGCTTTCTAAAGAACAGAAAGTCATCCTAAACAATACAATCTTTAAAGAGGTAACTTACAACAATATAAATGATAAGTTTGAGTTACTAAAATACGAAGAAAATATAACAGATATTATTTCAGAAAATATAGCAGATGAGATACTTATTTCTGTAACATCTTCTGAATAATGATCATCAAAACTCAAGAATTAAAAAAAAAAAGTTTTAAAAATTTCAGTCTTTTTTTAATGTATGGAAAGAATGAGGGTTTTAAAAACGACATAATTAATAACTATTTTTTAAAGGATTTTGATGGGGAAATAAATAAATATGAGGAGAATAGTTTCATTGAAAACCAAGATGAAATTATAAGTGAATTATTAAATAAATCTCTATTTGAGAGTCAAAAAATGGTTATTATTTCAAGAGTAACTGAAAAAATATACAAAACAATTCAGGAGATAATTGAAAAAAAAATTATAAATATTTCAATAATTTTAAGATCAGGAGTACTTGAAAAAAAATCTAAACTGAGAAACCTATTTGAAAAAAATAAATCACTAATTGCGATACCATTCTATGAGGATAACAGTGTAGAATTATATTCAATAGCAAAAGGATTTTTGCAAAAGAATAAAATTAATCTGTCAAGAGAAAGCATAAATTTATTAATTAATCGAGCAAGTGGTGATAGGGGAAATCTTATTTCAGAGTTAAATAAAATCTACAGCTTTTCAATTTCCAATAAACAAATAACCCTTGAGAATATTGAAAGGCTTACTAATTTAACGGAAAATCACGGAGTGAATGAATTAGTTAATAATTATTTAATAAAAAATACAAAGTATGTTGCTAAAATTTTAAATGAAAATAATTATTCGGATGATGATTGTATTTTAATATTAAGGACAATACTTGCAAAATCCAAAAAACTACTAGTTATGATCGAGCAAAATAAAACAATTAATAATATTGATGAAGTTATATCAAAAGCAAGACCACCGATATTTTGGAAAGAGAAAGAAAATATGAAAGCACAATTAAAAACTTGGAATTCAGATGAATTAAAAGGTAAAATTTATAAAATTAATCAAATTGAATTAACAATTAAGAGTAATAACAAAAACTCTCTAAACTTAATTTCAGATTTTATTTTCAATTATTAATAGTTTTTTTTAATTACACTAATAAGTCTATCCAATTGATCGTAGTTCTTGAACTCAAAAGTTAAGGAGCCTGAATTTTTTTTCTTATTAATTAATGAAACTTTCATGCCTATTTTTTCTGTTAATTCTTGTTCAGTTGCGGTGACATTTGGGTCTTTAAATATTTTCTTACTTGAACCTTTTTTTAAAAATCTTACCAAATTTTCTGTTTGTCTTACAGATAGTTTTTTTTTCAGTATTTTTTCAGCTAATAAAGATGCATTCTCTAGACCAATTAATATTTTTGCATGTCCTTGAGAAATTTTTTCAAGCCTTATCATTTCAATTAATTTTTGGGGTAAGTTTAAAAGTCTAAGTGTATTTGAAATATGCGATCTACTTTTGCCAATAAATTGAGAAACCTTTTCTTGGTCATAACCGAAATTTTCTATCAAATTTTTATAACTTTCAGCCTCCTCAATCACATTAAGATCTTTTCTCTGGACATTTTCTATAATTGCAAATTCAAGTGATTTTAAATTATCAGCGTCTATAACTACAACTGGAACCTCATGTAAGCCGGCTGATTGTGCTGCTTGCCACCTTCTTTCTCCTGCTACCAATTCAAATTTATCATTGTTATCATCTGACTTTCTTACTATTAAAGGCTGGATAATACCTCTTTCCTTAATTGAATTTGTCAATTCTTCCAATGATTCTTTTTCAAATATTTTCCTAGGTTGATTTTTATTTGGGATTATTGAACTAATTGAAATTTTTACATTAGATGTATTTACATCACTATCACCTATTAAAGATGATAAACCTCTACCTAGACCTTTTTTACTTTTAAAGGGATTTATCATGCTGCACTATCCACTTGTTTGTCTTGTTCTAAAAATTCTTCTGTAAATTTAAAATATGCCTTACTTCCTGGGCAGATTTTATCATATAGTAATACGGGTACACCATGAGATGGTGCTTCTGAAAGTCTTACATTTCTTGGCACTGATGTGGAGTATACTTTTTCCTTAAAATAGTTTCTTGCTTCTGTCTCTACTTGTCCTGAAAGCTTATTTCTTTTATCAAACATCGTAAGAAGTATTCCTCTAATCTCGAGGGATGGGTTTAAATTAGATTTAATTCTTTCAATTGTTTTCATAAGTTGTGTTAACCCCTCCAATGCAAAAAATTCTGTCTGAAGTGGTACAACTAGAGCATTGGAAGCCACTAATGCCATAATTGTAAGTAAACTAAGAGATGGGGGACAATCAATAAGTATGTAATCATATGATGCTCTAGAATCATTTAAAATCAGGCTTAATTCATCCTTTAATTTAAATGCTCTACGGCTATCACCAGCAGTTTCTACTTCTAGTCCTGACAAATCTACGTTTGAAGGTATTATATTAAGATTGGTAAAGCTTGTTTGTTGTATGACTTCTGAAACTTTTTTATTTCCATTTAATACACTATAGATTGTTTTCTCTGAACTTGTATTATTTGATAATCCAAGTCCTGTTGTAGCATTTCCCTGAGGGTCTAGATCAATTACAAGTATTTTTTTTCCCCTCATGGACAATCCAGCTGCTAAATTGATAACTGTAGTCGTTTTCCCTACTCCTCCTTTCTGATTTATGACTGAAATTATTTTTTTTTGCATTTTTTTTATCGATTTTATGTTTCTATTTTTTTTTTTTATTTATTAAACTCATTTTCTTAATAATTTTTTTATTTTAATTGTGATATAATTATTTTATTCATTTTTTTTTTCCAAATTTGAAATTTTTATAATAATGGACTCATTGCTAGTTAAACTTTTTTTTTCTTCATAATCAAATTTCCAAATTTTTAGAGCTTCTTGTAAAATTTTTTTTCTACTTTTTCCCAAAAACAAAATTATATACTTAAAATTTCTAAAATTTTTTTTTGCTATCTTAAAAATTATGGGTAGTGGTTTAAATGCTCTTGAAATAATCACATCTGTATGTAAATTTTTTTCAGAGAAAATATCTTTTTGGTAGATTTCAGAATTTAAATTAAATTTTTTTGTCATTTCTTTTAGGAAAATACTTTTGTGGTAACTTTTTTCATAAAAAACTACCTTAAATAGAGGTTTTTTTGGTTTCATCAAAATACCTAAAACTATGCCAGGTAAACCTGCACCTGACCCTAGGTCAGTGCAGACTTTAATATCATTATTATCAACAAAATCAATAGTTTGCGCGCTATCTAATATATGTCTTGTTTTTATTGATTTTTCTGTGCTTTTGCTAATAAGATTAATACTCTTATTTTTGTGTAATATTGAATTCGTAAATTCCTCGAGCTCGCCTAATGTTTCACGTGAAACATTATTGGATATATATTTATCTGTTTTTATAAAATGCGAATCGATCAAGCTATATGCTTAATAGACTTTCTTTTAAGATGAGACAACAAAATATATACAGCCGCAGGAGTGATACCGTCAATCCTTAAAGCTTGGCCCATTGTTTTAGGCTTAATTTTCTTAAATTTTGACTTAACTTCATTTGATAGACCTGCAAAACTATCATAATTTAAATTTTTTGGTATTATAAGATTCTCATCTCGTTTAAAAGCCAATATATCAGCTTTTTGTTTCTTTAAATACCCTTTGTAATGTGAATTAATCTCTAACTGCTCGTCAATTTCACTAGAAATATACTTAATTTCTGGCCATATTTCCCTTATTTTGCACATATTTACTGTTTTTTGCCCCAATAACTCATTTGCTGTTCGACTTACCCCATCCTTTGCAATTTTTATTCCAAATTTCTCAGCTTTTGATGGCGTAATCATTAGACTATCCATTTTAGAATGAGTTTTTGATAATTCATTATATTTTTCTTTATAAATAATTTGTCTGTTTTTTTGAATAACCCCAATATTTATACCTCTTTGAGTTAATCTAACGTCAGCATTATCAGATCTTAGCGTAAGTCTATATTCAGCTCTTGATGTAAACATTCTGTAAGGCTCTGCAACACCTTTGGTTACAAGGTCATCTATCATAACTCCTATGTATGCCTCTGACCTATCTAGAATAAACGGTTCTTTATCTTTAAAAGCAAGAGCAGCATTTATACCTGCAATCAATCCTTGGGCAGCAGCCTCTTCATAACCTGTAGTACCATTTATTTGACCCGCAAGGTAGAGATTATTAATTTTTTTTGTCTCAAGTGTTAAAAACAGTTCTCTTGGATCAACAAAATCATACTCTATTGCGTAACCAGGTCTTATAATTTTAACGTTTTCTAAACCATTGATTTTACTGCATATTTCTTCTTGTATATCAGCAGGTAGTGATGTTGAGATTCCATTTGGGTAAATTGTATGATCATTTAATCCTTCGGGTTCTAAAAAAATTTGGTGTCTCTGCTTGTCAGCGAATTTTTTTATCTTATCTTCTATTGATGGGCAGTATCGTGGACCAACTCCTTGTATACTCCCCGAATAGATAGCACTACGTTTTATATTCTTAGAAATTATTTTATGAACATCTTCATTTGTGTAAGTCATACTACATGAAATTTGTTTATTTAAAATTTTCTTAGTGAAAAATGAAAAGAAGTATGGTTCTTTATCGGCGTGTTGTTTCTCTAAATTATCAAAATTAATTGTACGAGCATCTAGTCTCGGCGGTGTTCCAGTTTTTAATCTTCCAATTTTGAAATTATATTTCTCTAATTGTTCACTTAAACCAGTTGAAGGTTTTTCATTAAATCTTCCAGCTGGTGTCCTTTCCTCTCCAATATGTATTAGCCCATTTAAAAAAGTGCCAGTGGTTAGAATTATTTTTTTTGCTTTAATCTCTTTGCCTGATTGTGTTGAGAAACCAATTATATCATTATTTTTAAAATTAAACTGTATTACAGGATCAGAAAAAATGCTTAAATTACAATAGTTTATAAGCGTTTTCTGCATATATTTCTTGTATAAAGATCTGTCACTTTGCGTTCTTGGTCCTCTTACAGCTGGACCTCTACTTCTATTAAGTAGCCTAAATTGTATACCTGACATATCAGCCACTACTCCCATTACACCATCTAATGCATCTATTTCTCTTACTAAATGCCCTTTTCCTAGACCACCAATCGCTGGGTTACAAGACATCTCTCCAATTGTCTCAAATTTATGAGTGAATAAAGCTGTGTTAACGCCTAACCTGGCTGCTGCTGCCGCTGCTTCACAGCCCGCGTGTCCACCTCCTACTACTGCAACATCAAATGACAAATCATTTTTCATAAACGTAATTTATTATTGATATTAAAATTTACAAGAAAACACTTAAAAACGTCTTAAAATTAAGTATTATCAACGATTATTTGCCTATACAAAAATCATTAAATATTGAGCCTAAAATCTCTTCTACGTCTACTTTGCCCACTATTATTCCTAAATATCTTGTTGCTAATCTTAAGTCTTCAGCTGCTTTATCAAAATCTTCTAGTGATTTTTTTTCTTCAAAATTTTTTAAACACTCAAAACATTGTTCAAGATTTATCCTATGTCTTTCTCTTGTTATAAAAATGTCTTCTGATGACATGAATTTATTTTTTAAATTCTCTCTAATAAAATTTATAAGTTTGTCTAAATTTATTTCGTCTTTAATAGAAATATATATTGGATCATATTTTTTTATATAACTACTAATTTGATTTAAACCTAAATCCATTTTATTTACTACCAATATTGATTTATTTAATAATTCATCTTTAAAAAAGTCTCTAAAATCAACACTTTTTGGCTCGATTAAAATTATATTTAAATCTGCATTTTCTGCTTTTTTTAAAGCCAACTTTATACCTTTTTTTTCAATTTCATCTTTTGAGTCTCTTATCCCGGCAGTATCAGAAATAACAACAGGATATCCATCTAAGTTTAAGTGTGCCTCAATAATATCCCTAGTGGTTCCAGCAATTTCTGAGACTATAGCCACGTCTCTTTTTGATAAATAATTTAACAAAGATGATTTACCTACGTTCGTAGGACCTACTATGGCAATTTTAAATCCTTCCCTAATTCTTTCTCCCACTTTTTGATCATTTAAAATTTTCCTAATTTCTTCTCTGATACTTTTTGCTTCTGAATTAATATTTAATAATATATCATCCGGTAAATCCTCTTCTGGAAAATCAATTTTTGCCTCAATTTTAGAAAGAATTTTTAATAATCTTTCTCTTAAAAAATTAAATTTATCTGAACTTTTTCCAGACATTAATTTTATAGCTTGTTGCCTTTGTATTTCTGTTTCAGATGCTATTAGATCCGAAATACTCTCGGCTTTTAACAAATTTACTTTACCATTTTGAAAAGCTATCTTTGTGAATTCTCCAGGTTCTGCAAGTCTACACCCTTCAATTTTGGATATAGATGAATGCAAGGCATCAATCACGGATTTGCTTCCATGAACATGAAATTCTGCCATATCCTCACCTGTGTAACTCTGAGGGCCCGGAAACCATAATAGAATACCTTCATCAATTAAATCCTTAGTCTTTGAATCAATAAATTTTCGAATAGAGGCTACTTTGGGCTTAGGTAAGGCTAAATTCGTTGTGTTTTCCAATACTTTTTTTGTATCTGAACCTGACACTCTTATTACTGCTATACCTGAAGATCCTGGTCCAGATGAAAGTGCATAGATAGTCATTTTATTATAGCTACAATATGAATTTAATATAAAAATATTTCAATGATTATTTGGCTTGCTTCTTATCCAAAGAGTGGAAATACGTGGGTTAGATCAATAGTGTCTGCTCTACTTTATTCACATGATGGTGAATTTAATATGAACCTTCTATCTCAGATACCACAGTTTCCAAGAAAATCGCAATTTACTGGAATCTGTAAAAACTTTGATGATATTGAAGAAATAAAAAAATACTGGATCGCTGCACAAGAAAAAATTAATGCAGATAAAAAATTATATTTTTACAAAACTCATAACGCAAATATTAAAATAGATAATTACCCATTTACAAATAAAAAGAATACAATTGGGACTATATATATTGTAAGAGATCCAAGAAACATTTTAAATTCTTTAACTAATCATTTTAATTTTAGTCAAGAAGAAGCAAAAAATTTTATTCTTACAAAGAGAGCTCTTAAAGAAAACACTCTAAGAAATGATGGGGTATTAACTTTAGTAGGAACATGGGAAGACCACTATGAATCTTGGACATCTTTTAATGATAATCTTTTAATTATTAAGTACGAAGATCTGATTAAAGATATTGAACATCAAATTTTGAAGATGTCAGAATTTATATCTCGGTTTACTAAGGTAGAAATAAATAAAAATAAAATAAAAAAAATAATTGAAACAACTAGTTTTAAAAACTTAAAAAAAATGGAAAATGTTGGACTTTTTAAAGAGTATAAAGAAAACAAAAGAAACTTTAGCTTTTTTCACAAAGGACCAAATAATAGATGGGAAGAAAGCTTAAATTTACAAATTAAAAAGGAAATCGAGGAAAAATACTCTATATTAATGAAAAAACTAAATTATTTGTAATTATGATCATTTGGATTGCATCATACCCTAAAAGTGGAAACACATATATAAGATCCTTTTTATCTGCCTATTATTTTTCAAAAGATGGGGAATTCAATTTTAATCTTCTTAAAAATATAAAGCAGTTTCCTAATACAGAATTTTTTGATGGAGAAATAAGTAATTTAGATGATGCATCTAATAATTGGTTGCAAGCACAAAAGAGAATTAAGGATAGAAAAAAAATTAAGTTCCTTAAGACACATAGCTGTTTAGGTGCATACAAAGGCAAGCCTTTTACAACATTAGATTATAGCTTAGGAGGAATTTATATTGTTAGAGACCCAAGGAATGTGATCTCCTCAATTATGAATCATTTTTCTTTAAATGTTGAAAAAGCTTACGAATTTATGACTGACATACATAGGGGAATAAGATCTAATGTTGATGATGATTACTCAACATATTCATATTTAAGCACTTGGGCAAAACACTATAAATCTTGGGCAAATTCAAAAAATTTTAGAAAAATTATTGTCAAATATGAAGATCTAGAAGTAAACAAATATGAGACCTTTAGAGATTTAATAGTATTCACAAATACTATTATTAATAATTCTGAAAGAGTTGATAAAAAGAAATTAATGAAAGCTATAGACTCAACAAATTTTAACGTTTTAAAAAACAAGGAGAAAAATGAAGGTTTCAATGAAGCTCTTTATTCGGAAGAAAAAAAAAGGAAAAAAGTATTTTTTAATTTAGGATTTAATAATAGGTGGAAAAAAATACTAAGAAGTGACATTAGGGAAAAAATTGAACATGTTTTTAATAAGGAGATGAAAGAAATTGGATATATATAACTAAATGCAAGATATTAAAAAATGATCATTTGGATTGCATCATACCCTAAAAGTGGAAACACATATATAAGATCCTTTTTATCTGCCTATTATTTTTCAAAAGATGGGGAATTCAATTTTAATCTTCTTAAAAATATAAAGCAGTTTCCTGAAAGAATTTTTTTTAATGAAAAAATTAGAAGTGTTGAGGAAGCAACAAAAAATTATATTACTGCACAAAAAAAAATATGTGATGCTAAGGAAGTAAAATTTTTAAAGACTCATAGTATTTTGGGTAATTATAAAGGACACCCTTTTACAATTCCCGAATACACTTTAGGAGCAATACAAGTAGTTAGAGACCCACGCAATGTTCTGGTATCTTTGATAAACCACTATTCACTTAATGAAAAAGAAGCAGCGGAGTTTATTACTGATGATAATAGAGATATACATCGAATTGATAACGATTTTTCAAGTTATGCTTTATTAAGTAGTTGGTCTAATCATTATAAATCATGGGCTCATACTAAAAAATATAGAAAATTAATAATTAAATATGAAGAATTAAAGGACAATAAATATGAAACCTTTAGAGATATCGTTGTTTTTATCAATACTCTTCTTAATAAAACAGAAAGAGTTAATAAAAAAAAATTAGAGACAGCTATAAAAACAACAGACTTCAGTGTTCTAAAAGAAAAAGAGACTAAGTATGGTTTTCATGAAGGAGTGAGTGACTATATGGGTAATAAAAAAAAATTTTTTTATAAAGGTTTCGGTAACAATTGGAAGAATTCAATAAGTAGTGAATTAATTAAAAAAATTGAAAAAAAATTTTGTGATGAAATGAAAACTCTAGGTTATCTTAAATAGGTAATAAGTTAAAATTAAATTGATGAACAAAAATAATCAAATACTTGAACGAGCAAAAATCAAACATCGTAAAGGTGAAATTTATGGTGCAATTAAACTTTATGAAAAAATTATTAGTTTTGGATATAATAATCATCAGATAAGCTATTTAGTTGGTACTGCTTATCTACAATTAGATAATCATAAAAAGGCGATATATTATTTGAGCTTATCTTTAAAATTTAAAAATGATTTTATAAATGCTTATAATAATAGATCTATTGCATATATTAAGTGCAACGAAAATATAAAAGCTATAGAGGATTGTAATATTGTAATTAATATTCAATCAAATTTTGTAAGCGCAATTATAAACAAGGGTATTGCACTAAAAAATTTAAAACATTTTGATAAAGCGATTGATTGTTTTAAAGATGCTATCAGAATCGATGAAAATAACTCCGAAGTCTACAATAATCTTGGAAATGTTTTCAAGGATAAAGGTGACAAGGATCAGGCGATAAAATTTTACAATAAATCAATATCTTTAAATCAAAAAAATTCAGATGCTTATTACAATAGGGGTATATCACTTCATGAAACAGGGGAATATGCTGATTGTATTAAGAGTCTTGAAAAAGCTTTATATTTAAATCCAAACATGAATTACCTAATTGGTAAAATTCATCATTCAAAAATGTTTTTATGTGATTGGAAAGATTTTGATAGCTTTAATAACAAAATTGTAAAAATTATAAAAGATGGAAAAATTTTAATCGATCCATTTATTCTTCTTTCTTTGATTGATGATGCAGAATTACAAAAAATTAATACAAAAAATTATATTGATCATTTAACAAGTAATAACGAAAAATATGAGAAAAATTACAGAAAAAATAAAAAATCGAAAATTAAAGTGGGATATTTTTCTGCAGAGTATCATAACCATCCCGTACTATTTTTAATCATGGATTTGTTTAAGAATCATGACAAATCGCTATTCGAAATATATGGGTTTTCTCACGGTCCAAATTTAGAAGAGAATATTTGGAGAAAAAAAGTCAAACCATATTTTAATGATTTTTTTGATGTTAGTAATAAGAGTGATGAAGAAATAGTGAGTTTGTCGAAAAAAATAGGTATTGATATTGCAGTTAATTTAACAGGATTAACTTCTAATCACAGAACTAATATATATAAAAAACGTGTCGCGCCTATTCAGATTAATTTTCTGGGATTTGCTGGAACAATGGGTGCGAAATTTATAGATTATATAATTTCAGACAAAACAATAATACCGAAAGAAATGAAAAAAAATTATACTGAAAAAATCTTATATATGCCTAATTGTTATCAACCAAATTCAAAAGAAATATTTGAATTAAAAAATAATAAAAAATTTGCAAAAGAAGATTTTAATTTACCAAATAAAGGTATTATATTTTGTTGTTTTAATAATAATTACAAAATAACTCCTTTAATTTTTAATTCATGGATGAATATTTTAAAAAAAGTAAATAACAGTGTGATCTGGCTTTATGTAACTAACGATATAGCAAAAAATAATCTAAAAAATGAGGCTAGCAGTAGGGGTGTTGACCCCAAAAGAATTATTTTTGCAGAAAAAATATCAGTGGTTAAAGAGCATTTGGAAAGAACTAAATTAGCAGACATATTTTTAGATACATTTCCCTATAACGCTCACACAACAGCAAGTGATGCAATACGCGTAGGACTTCCAATAATTACTTTGATAGGAAAAACGTTCTCTTCACGTGTAGCCGCAAGTGTTCTAAATGCAGCGGGGATACCTGAACTAATAGCTAAATCGTTAAATGAATACGAAAAAATTGCTATAGATGTTGCATTAAATAAAGAGAAATTATTAAAAATAAAAGAAAATTTAAAAGATAAAAGCAGAAATGGACTTTTATTTGATAGTGTAAAGTTCACAAAGGATCTCGAAGAAATTTATCTAAAAATTAATTAAAATTTAATTCTAGCTTGGCTTATTCATTGAATTAAAAAAATCTGAATTATTTTTAGTATCTTTTAATTTTGAGTTTATAAACTCAATAGCATCCATCGAGCCCATTGGAGCTATTATTCTTCTTAGAACATTCATCTTTTGAAGATCATTTTTATTAAATATCAATTCCTCTCTTCTTGTTCCCGACTTAGTAATATCTATAGCGGGGTAAATTCTTTTTTCAGAAATTTTTCTATCTAATATAGTTTCACTGTTACCTGTACCTTTAAATTCTTCAAAAATAACTTCGTCCATTCTGCTTCCAGTATCTATTAACGCAGTGGCTATTATTGTTAAAGATCCTCCCTCTTCAATATTTCTGGCAGCACCAAAAAAACGTTTTGGTCTTTGAAGTGCATTTGCATCAACACCTCCTGTTAAAACTTTACCAGAACTTGGGACTACTGCATTATATGCTCTTCCTAGTCTTGTTATAGAATCTAATAAAATAACAACATCTTTCTTATGCTCAGTTAATCTTTTTGCCTTTTCTATTACCATTTCGGCAACAGCGACATGTCTTTGTGCGGGTTCATCAAATGTTGAGCTTATAACTTCACCTTTAACAGTCCTCTGCATATCTGTTACTTCTTCTGGCCTTTCGTCTATCAACAAAACCATTAAATAACACTCTGGATGATTTGCTGTAATTGAATTAGCTATACTTTGTAAAATCATTGTTTTGCCAGCTTTTGGTGGAGAAATAATTAATGATCTTTGACCTTTTCCTATCGGACTTACTAAATCTATTAACCTTGGAGTTAAATCTATTTTTTTTTCAACTTTGTTTGTTTCCACTTCCATAACTAGTTGTTTGTTTGGGTAAAGAGGTGTTAAATTATCAAAAGCAATTTTATGTTTAAATTTGTCTGTTTCTTCAAAATTTATTTTGCTCACTTGTAAAAGTGCAAAATATCTTTCGCCTTCTTTTGGTGCTCTAATTGGGCCTTCAACAGTATCCCCTGTTCTTAATCCAAACCTTCTTATTTGGTTAGGGCTAACATATATATCATCTGCGCCTGGCAAGTAATTTGATTCCATTGCCCTTAAGAAACCGAAGCCATCTTGAAGTAATTGGAGTACTCCACCACCAGTTATTTCCTCTTCCTTTTCGGCTAATTTTTTTAGAATAGCAAAATAAATTTCCTGTCTTCTTAAAGTACTAGCATTTTCAATACCGAGATTTTCAGCTTCCGTGATTAACTTTTCGGAACTTTTTTCTTTTAATTCTTGTATGTTCATAATGTAGGGATTAGTTGGTTAGATATATATAATATAGTTATCTGTTTAAAAAATTTCAAGTTTATAAAGGCTTAAAAACAACAACAAAAACAATTAAAATTAGCAATATTGTAGGTATTTCATTTATAAACCTGAAAAATTTATGAGAATGATGGTTATTATTGATACTAAATTGTTTAAGTATATTGCCTAAGTAGAAATGGTAAAAAGTCAAGATAATAACAAAAACTATTTTTAGTATCATCCATTTTTGGCTTAGTTGTTCAAAACCAATACTATGTATTAACAAAACACCAAGTGCCCAAGATAAAATCATTGCAGGTGTCATAATATAAAAATATAGTTTTTTCTCCATTAGCTTAAATACTTCAGAAACTTTTATCTCAGAACTATTTTGTGCATGGTAAACAAATATTCTTGGAAGGTATAATAAACCAGCCATCCAAGACACAACTGCGATTAAATGAATAGACTTAAAAAGTAGATAAAAATTCATTAATTAAATATTTTTTTGAATTAAATATTTTAGTAAATTTATATGATCAGTATTGTCATTCAGACATGGTATCATATCAAAATTTTCACCTCCAGATTCAATAAAGCTTTCTTTGCCTTGAATTAATATTTCTTCAAGGGTCTCTACGCAATCCGAGGAAAATCCGGGGCATATTGTCAAAACATTCTTTTTTCCTTCTTTCGGTAAATTTTCTAGTGTTTTATCTGTATATGGTTGAAGCCATTCTTGAGGACCAAATCTTGACTGGAAAGTAGTTTTAATTTCAATAGAATTAAATTTTTCTGAAATTAATCTTGTAGTTTTGTGGCAATAACAATGATAGGGATCACCTTTATCAAAATATTTTTTTGGGATACCATGATAGGAGGCTATTATTAAATCTGGTTTCCAGTCGATTGTTTCAATTTTATTATTAATGGAGTTTACTAGAGCGTTTATATAAAGTGGCTCTGACTCGTAATGTGGTATAATTTTCAAGGATGGTTGCCATCTCATATTCATTAATGTTCTATAAACTTCATCACAAACTGTAGCCGTTGTTGCGGCAGCATACTGTGGATACAGAGGTAAAATGATCAGATTTTCACATCCTTCATTCTGTAATTTTTTAACTTTGCTCTTAATACTTGGATTTCCATATCTCATAGCAAAATCTACAATCAAATTTTCGCTTGATATTAGATCTGAAACTTTTTCCGCTTGTTTTTGTGTATAGTAAAGTAAGGGTGAGATATTTTCTTTTTCCATCCAAATTTCCCTGTAAGCCTTTGCAGTTTTTGAAGGTCTAAAGGTTAATATAAAAAGATTCAGAATTATTTTCCATACTACAGGATTAACTTCAATTACTCTTCTATCAGATAGAAACTCTTTTAAATATTTTCTTATATCAAACCAATTCGTAGAATCGGGGGTTCCTAAATTTATAATTAAAACCCCTGTTTTGCCGTATTTAACTTTTGGATGATTTTCCATTACTTAAAATCTCTTACTATTTTTACTAATTCTTCTACCATTTCAACTTTTGTGTCTGGCATAATCCCATGGCCTAGATTAAATACATATGGGTGATCTCTAAAAATTTCCATATACATAGTCACTTTTTGATTCAAATTTTCTTTGTTTGTAAGAAGAATACTTGGATCTAATCCTCCCTGAATAGGTAAATCTATTTTATCGATAAGTTTTTTAGGATCAACATTATAATCAATACTTATCATACTAGGTTTAACAACTTTACAGAATTCGTTATAATTCAAAATTCCTCTTGGAAAACATATTACAGGAACTCCAAGACTTTTGGTAAACTTAACAAGAGACTCTAAGGGTTTGTAGAGAAATTTTTCGTAATCTTTATTTATTAATCCTGCCCAACTATCAAAAATTTGAATTATTGTTGCGCCAGCGTTTACTTGATTTTTAATATGGATTTTTATAAATCTATCCAAAAGCTCAAGTAAATGATTTATTAAGGTCTTATCCGTCAGAAAATCTTCTGGTAGTCCAGTTTTTGGGGATATCTTATTGACCATATACACTAACAAAGTCCACGGTGCACCTACAAAACCTATTAAATCCTTGTTCTTTAATTTATCGCTCTTGCTCAAATTTTCTAAAAGTTTATAGACTGGCGATAAATTTTCTGTGAATGTTTTTTCATCAAGATCTAAAAAGTCATTAATGTTTATGTTGCCTAAGGTTGGACCGAAATTTTTCTTAAATTCAACATTTTGTCCCAATCCGTAGGGGACCATAAGAATATCTGAAAAGATTATAGCAGCATCAAAATTAAACCTATCTATTGGTTGAAGGGTTATGATTTCAGATAATTTTTCGTTTAAGCATAATTTGATAAAATTTGTATTTTCTTTTCTAATATCTCTAAATTCTGGGAGATATCTACCAGCTTGTCTCATTAACCATATTGGGTTTATATCTGTTCTTTTGTTAATCAAACATTCTTTAATTGGTGTCATTTAAATAAGAATATATATATTTAATTTATTATTAGTATGAATTGTAGATAACGTAAATTACTCAATTTAAACATTTTATTAACCATTTGTTATATTTTACTTTTAAAAAAGTCGCTTAAACGCTAGCTTATTTATTAATTTCTTAATAAATTATAATTGTTAATAAGATATTCACAAATATAAATATGTTAATTAAATAATAATACTTTTAATAAAATTACTTACAGTTGCTAAATTAAAAATATTTCTTATTTTATTAATAATTTATAGACAAATTATACATGAAAAGTACACATCAAGTTTATTTGATATCAGACTCCACAGGCGAGACGCTTGACAGAATATTCATGGCTTTAAAGGCGCAGTTTAGTAACTTTAATTATGATTTAACTCAATTCTCATTTACTAGAACAGAAAGTCAAATTTCCACTATTCTAAATAACGCAAAAAAACAAGAAAGCCCAATAATTCTCTATACTGTAGTTAACAGTAAATTAGCAAAATTTCTTGCAGAAGAAGCTAGTAAAAAAAATATCCCATGTTTTGGAGTACTTGGAGATCTAATATTAAATTTCTCAAAAATACTAAACGAAAAAGCCATGCATTTACCTAGCGCACAACATGTGCTTGATGAAGATTATTACAAACGAATAGAAGCAATTCAATTCACAATGAATCATGATGACGGAAATAATACCGAAAATATTTTAGAATCTGATATAATCTTAATAGGAGTTAGTAGAACTAGTAAAACACCAACATCCATTTATTTGGCAAACAAAGGTTTAAAAACTTCAAATATTCCATTGGTTAATGAAATGAGTGTTCCAAAAGATATAATAAATTCAAAATATAGAATATGTGTCATTGGACTAACTACAGAAGCCGAAAGATTATACGATATAAGAAGAAACAGACTTAATTCATTAAAGGAAAACGAAGCCTCTGATTATACAAATTTAGACAAAATTAGAGATGAAGTAAATAATTCAAAAAAACTATTTAAAAAAAATAAATGGCCTATTATAGACGTCACAAGAAAATCTGTAGAAGAGACAGCCGCATCCATTATAAAAATATTTGAAATTCAAAATAAAAATGTTTGAAATTGTATTGGCCTCGAAAAGCAAAGTCAGGGAAGAAATTCTAAAAATAAATAATGTTCAATGTATTATAAAACCATCAAATGTTGATGAAAATCCAGTAAAGGAAAGCTTGCTTAAAGAGGGTGCTACACCAGAAATAATATCAAAAAATCTAGCTGAATTAAAAGCAAATAAAGTAAGTCAGAAGATGCACGATTTTTTGGTATTAGGAGCAGATAGTGTAATCGATCTAGGAGGAGAGCTGATCTCAAAACCTGAAAATAGGGAGCAAGCTTTAAATATTTTAAAAAAATTAAATGGAAAAAAACATTTTTTAATAAGTTCGGTTTGTATTTCTAAAAATGGTTCAATGATATGGAATTATACTGATAAAGCCTCACTAGTAATGAAAGATTTCTCAGAAGACGAATTAAAGATATACTTAGGTAAAATATCAGACGATAATTTGTATTCTTATAATGTATATCAGATAGAGGGAGAAGGAAGAAAGTTGTTTGAAAAAATAGATGGGGACGAAGATACAATTATGGGTTTACCTGTAAAAAAAATTAAAGGTTATCTTAAAAATTATAAATGAAAAAATTTTTAGTCATTGGAAATCCTATAGAACATTCACTATCACCAAAGCTACAAAATTACTGGATTAAAACTCACAGTTTAGAAGCAATTTATGGAAAATTAAAGGTAGAAGCCAATGAGCTTGGAGAACTTTGTAGTAACCTAAAAGAGGGGAAATTAGACGGATTAAATATAACAGTACCATTTAAAAAACTAATTATACCCCATTTGGATGTTTTAAGTGGTGATGCGCTAAGAACACAGTCTGTAAATACTATCACTGTAGAAAAAGGAAATCTTATAGGGCATAACACCGATATAGACGGTTTTGAGTTAAGTATAAAAAAATTAAATTATGACGTAAGTGGTAAATCTGTATTTATATTAGGTGCTGGAGGAGTTGTACCTTCAATAATATATTCATTAAAAAGAATGAAGTCTGGAAGGATTTTTTTAAGCAACAGGACAAAAGAAAAGGCCAAAGATTTAAAAAAATTATTTGATGACTTAAATATATTAGATTGGGGACAAATACCAGCGTTTGATATAATTATTAATGCAACCAGTCTTGGTTTAAATCAAAACGACAAATTTGGTTTTGATTTTACAAAAGCTGGTAATGACAAATTATTTTATGATGTTATTTATAATCCTTATGAAACAGAATTTTCAATAGCCGGAAATAAGCCAGGTAATAATTTTGAAAATGGATTACATATGTTTATGTTTCAAGCTCAAAAAGCTTTCAATATTTGGCATAATATTGATCCAAAAATTGATGAAAAACTTATTAGTTTTTTAAAAAAAATATAATGAGATTAAAAGATAAAATCGCAATAATAACTGGATCAGCATCTGGATTTGGAAAAGGAATAGCAAAAAAATTTACGGAAGAAGGGGCCAAACTAATAATGGTAGATATTAATTCCTCACTCCTCAAAAAAGTCTCAAAGAATTTATCCCAAAAATGCTTTGTTGCTGATGTATCAAAGTCTTCAAATTTTAAGTCATTGTTAAGATTTGTTCAGAAAAACTTTAGTAGGGTTGATATCATTGTTAACAATGCTGGCACAACCCATAAACCCAAGGCGATGGAGACTGTTACCGAAAAAGAATTTGATAGAGTTTTTAATGTGAACGTAAAATCAGTTTATTTATCTGGAAAATACTTTGTTCCAAAAATGAAGAAATTAAAAAAAGGGGTTATTTTAAATGTTGCATCAACCGCAGGTCTCTCACCGAGACCTAAACTTAATTGGTATAATGCGAGCAAAGGTGCGATGATTACGGCCACCAAAGCTATGGCAATCGAACTTGCACCTTATAAGGTTAGAGTAAATGCAATAGCTCCTGTAGCTGGAAAAACGCCATTGTTAAAATCTTTTATGGGAGGCAACACCCCAGAAAAGAAAAAAGCTTTTTTATCAACAATACCTATTGGTAGATTTTCTACACCACAAGATATGGGTAACGCAGCTTGTTTTTTATGTTCAGATGAAGCAAGTATGATTACAGGAACAGTATTAGAGGTAGATGGTGGGAGATGTATATAAATATTTTAATTATTTGATATGATAAGGATTTGTGTTTTAGGTAGTATTGGATCTGGTAAATCATTTATCTCAAAATTATTTAATTGCCCAATTTTTAATGCAGATAGAGAGGTAAATCATGTTTATAGGAAGGATAGAAAATGTTTCAATCAATTAAAAAAAAAATTATCAAGCTATATAAAATCCTTCCCGATTAAAAAAAAAGAGCTAATAAAAGCTATTAATTCAAATAACAACAATCTTAAAATAATTTCTTCGATTGTTCACCCGATAGTAAGAAGAAGATTGATAAAATTTTTAAAAAAAAACAAATTTTCAAAAATTGTAGTTCTGGATATTCCACTCCTAGTAGAGAATAAGCTTTACAAAAAAGATGATATATTTTTATTTATCAAATCAAATAAGTCAAATATTTTAGATAGATTAAAAAAAAGAAAAAACTATAACAAAAAAATTCATAAAACTTTAAATAAAAATCAAGCAGCAATATTAAAAAAACGAAAATTGGCACACTATATTGTCGATAATAATTCTCCACCAGATATAATGAGAAAAAAAATTAAACTTTTAAAAAAAAGAATTTTTGATGAAAGAAATCGTACTTGATACAGAAACAACTGGTTTATCTGTCAAAGATGGTCACAGAATTATCGAAATAGGATGTATAGAACTTGAAAATTTAATACCCACAAAAAATGTTTTTCATTGTTATCTAAACCCAGAGAGAAAAGTATCAGAAAGCGCCTTAAAAGTTCATGGCTATACTGACGAGTTTTTATCAGATAAGAGAAAATTTAAAGAAATTGTTGATGATTTTTTAAATTTCATTGCTGGGAAAAAAATTATAATTCATAATGCTGAGTTTGATATTGCTCACTTAAATAATGAACTATCTTTGATAAATAAAGATAAAATAACAAAAGATAAAGTTATTGATACTTTAGAAATTGCAAGGAATAAATTCCCAGGGTCAAGTATAAGTCTAGATGCTCTTTGTAAAAGATTTAAAATAGATAACTCAAAAAGAATTAAACATACTGCATTAATAGACTGCGAACTTCTTTCAAAAGTATACATTAATTTAATTGATCAAAAAGAGCCCATATTTGAATTTAAAAATGAAGGCCAAAGCAATATTCCAATTTCTAATGTGCCAATAGATTATTCAAAAAAATTGTTAAAATTTCAAAAAATGAAATTGATGAACATAAAGCTTTCTTAAAAAATAATTTAAAAAAAAATTTCTATTAATTTAGTTTTTGTTGATATAGTTTTTCAAAATCAACTTTTTTCTCAAGTTTTAAGTCTGGAAATCCAGAGTCTTTAATAACATTTAAAAATATTTTTTCTAAATCTGGATAGATTTCATTTTGAACATCACAAAGAATTATTCTTTCTAGTTCCTCTTTTTTTAGATTTTTATCTTTTATTTTTATTACAGATGCATAGAGTATCTCAAAGTAAGATTTTCTTTTATTTTCTGACGGATCTTTATAATTAATCTTAGTTATTATCTCTATCATTTCATCTTTTAGTGGATTTGTGGTAATATTTATCCCTAAGGAATATTTTGTAATATACTCTCTGCTAAAAATAAAAGTTTCTGCATTTGGTATTTCGACAGAAAGATCTTTGATATACCTTAAAACTATTTCATATTTTTTTGTCATTATCGTCACTTATATCTTCATAATCTCCATCAATATAATTTGCATCTACTTTCTCTTTAAGATTTGGTTTTTTAATAAATCTGTTGAGTATAATTTTTCTTGTTAAAGGAATTACAAGAAGAATTCCTATTAAGTCAGTAGCAAAACCAGGAAAAATCAATAGTAATGCTGCAAATGCTAATGTTGCTCCGGAAACTAGTTCGTATACAGGCAATTCGTTTTTGAATAATTGTCCTACACCTGATTTTAGAGTATTAAAACCCTCATATCTTGCATAGGCAACCCCAACAACAGCTGTAAGTAATATTAATAAAACTGTGTTAAAAGCCCCTATTTGAGAACCTATTTTTATAAATAGATAGATCTCTACAAGTGGAATACCAATTATTAAAATAAGTGCTGTGTTCATTTGTCTATAATTTAATTACCAGGTTGAAATTTAGCAACATAGTAAATATTATACATATATGAGTTATAGCTTCGAGTACATTGATATTATACTTCTTGCAATGATTGCTGGATTTATTTTCCTCAGATTAAGAGGAATTCTAGGAAAAAAAACAGGTTTTGAAGAAGATATTGAGTCAAGTTTTGCGCACGAAGCTCCTCCTGCAAAACCAAATGTAGATTTAAATGCAAATACATTTGATGATAATGCACAAAAAGAATTTGTAAAAGGAGCTAAAATTGCTTACGAAAGTATAATAACTAACTTCGCAAAGGGAACTCTAAAAGATATTAAATCTCTTTTGGATAAAAGTGTTTATAAACAATTTGAAGATGCAATAAAAGATAGAGAAAGTAAGAAGCTCTCATCTGAAACAACATTTATTGGAATAAGTTCTGCAGAAGTAAAGCAACACGAGCAAAATAAAAATATGCTTGAAGTTACAGTTGAATTTGTGAGTGAGATAATTTCGTGCGTTAAAGATAAAGATAATAAAGTTATATCTGGTGATCCAGAAAAAATAAAAAAAGTTTTAGATACTTGGAAGTTTTCTAAAGATAGCAGATCCTCAAACCCTAATTGGCTATTAATTGATACACAGGCTTGACTAATAAGCTTACAGACAAAGATAAAAAAGATTGGCAGAATTTCCTAGATAGTTCTGACAAACTTCAAAATAAAGATATAGATAATCCACAGAAAAAAAAAATTATGGTTAGATCAATTGATTTACATGGATACACACTTGAAGAAGCCAATAAAGAAATTTCAAAATTTATCGAGAACTCTTTTCTAAATGGAGTTAAAAAAATAAATGTGATTACCGGAAAGGGGATGAGATCTAAAAATTATGATGACCCTTATCAATCTAAAGATTTGAGTATGCTAAAACATTCTATACCAGAATATATTAAAAATAATTCTGAATTAATGAAAAAAATAATTAAAATTGATTTCGATTCTGTTAATAGTACTTCAAAAGGTAATTTCGATATCTTTCTTAAAACTATAAAATAAACTTAGATAAATCAGTATCTTTTACTAATTCACCAATATTGTCTTTGATATATTTTCCATCAACAGTTATTTTTTCTCCAGCTCTATCTGTTGCTGTAAAACTTATCTCATCTAAAACTCTTTCAATTATAGTATGCAATCTTCTCGCGCCAATGTTTTCAACTGAAGAATTTACCTCACTTGCAATATGAGCAATTGTATTGATCCCATCTTCTGTAAATTCTAAATCAACATTCTCTGTTTTTAAAAGAGCCTTGTATTGTTTTATCAAACTGTTGTCAGGTTCTTTTAATATTCTTATAAAATCCTCACTATTTAGTGCATCAAGTTCAACTCTAATAGGAAGCCTACCTTGCAGCTCAGGTAAAAGATCTGATGGTTTTGCCAATTGAAATGCGCCAGAAGCAATAAATAGAATATGATCTGTTTTAACAGGTCCATATTTAGTGCTAACCGTTGTTCCTTCAATTAATGGTAATAAATCTCTTTGAACCCCTTCTCTTGAGACATCACCACCAACTCTATCTGTTCTTGCAGAAATTTTATCAATTTCGTCTAAAAAAACGATACCATTATTTTCCGTTGAGTCTTTTGCTGATTTTATAATTTTGTCTTGTTCAATAAGTTTGTCTGATTCTTCGTTTATTAAAATGTCATAAGATTCTTTAACTGTCATCTTCTTTTTTTTAGGCTTTTGGCCCATAGATTTTCCAAGCATGTCTGAAATATTAATCATACCAACATTTGCACCAGGCATTCCAGGTATCTCAAATGATGGCATTTGATTTGACTCACTAACAGCTATTTCAATTTCATTATCATCTAGATCTCCATCTCTTAGTCTTTTTCTAAAACTTTCTCTTGTTGCAACACTTGCTTTATTACCAACCAGTGCATCCAAAACCCTTTCTTCAGCTAATTTCTGTGCTTGAGCGTGAACCTCTTTTCTTTTTTTAACCTTTTCCATTGCAATTGCGATTTCTAATAAATCCCTTACGATTTGCTCAACATCACGTCCTACATACCCTACTTCTGTAAATCTTGTAGCCTCAACTTTTACAAACGGTGCCTCAGCTAATTTTGAAAGTCTTCTAGAGATTTCAGTTTTACCAACACCCGTTGGTCCAATCATTAAGATATTTTTTGGAAGAACTTCATCTTTCATATCATCTTCTAATGCCTGTCTTCTCCATCTATTTCTTAAAGCGATCGCAACAGCCCTTTTAGCTTTATTTTGACCAACAACAAATCTGTCTAATTCTGAAACAATTTCTCTAGGTGATAATGAATTTGTTATTGATGTATTCTCTTTAGCGACTTTATCTTTCGGAAATGATGTAACATTTGATTTTTCCATTATATTTTTTCCATACTCAAATTGTCATTAGTAAATACACAAATATCAGATGCAACTTTAATAGATTTTTTTGCAATTTCCTCTGCTGACATCTCGGTATCCATTAATACCTTTGCAGCTGCTAAAGCATAATTTCCACCTGAACCAATTCCAATAACGTCACCCTCAGGTTCAAGAACATCACCTGTTCCAGAAATTATAAAACTTTTTTCTTTATCACCTATTGCCATTAAGGCTTCTAATCTTCTTAGATATTTATCTGTACGCCAATCTTTTGCTAATTCTACAGCAGCTCTTGTTAAGTTGCCTGCATGTTTTTCTAGCTTTGACTCTAGTCTTTCAAACAAAGTAAGTGCATCTGCAGTTGATCCTGCAAAACCTGCGATCACATTTCTTTTCTCAATTTTACGAACTTTATTAGCTGTTTTTTTAATAACAGTGTTTCCCATACTAACTTGTCCATCACTGGCCACAACTACGTCATTATTTTTTCTTACAAGTACAATTGTTGTCATGGACTATAAATGGATACGAATTTAAATACTTCAAGCCCAAGTTTAGTGTTATTGATATAATCAAAAATACCTATATACCTAATTTAAATTATGAAAAGAAAAGCAAAAATAGCCAGAAAAACAAAAGAAACTAATATTAGTGTTGACCTTAATATTGATGGTAAAGGTAAGTACAAAGTTGACACAGGAATAGGTTTCTTAGATCACATGCTCGAGCAGCTATCTAAACATTCATCAATGGATTTAACTGTTAAAGCTAAAGGTGACACACACATTGATCTTCACCACACAACTGAAGACACTGGAATTGCTATAGGAGAATGCTTAAAAAAAGCCTCAAAAAAATTTGTAGGCATTAAAAGATATGCTCATATTTTATTACCAATGGATGAAACATTAACAAGAGTTGCAATAGATGTTTCAAATAGACCATATTTAATTTGGAATGTGAAATTAAAAGTAGAAAAACTTGGTGAGATGGATACAGAATTATTTAAAGAATGGTTCCAAGCATTTTCACAAGCTGCTGGAATTACTTTGCACGTTGAAAATATTTATGGTGACAATAGTCACCACATTATAGAATCTTGCTATAAAGGACTGGCAAGAACTTTAAGAGCTGCATTAGAATTAGATCCAAGAAACAAAAATGCAATTCCTTCGACAAAGGGCTCTTTATAAAATTAATGAACGTCACTATTGTTGACTATAAATCAGGTAATATTAGTTCCGTAATAAATTCCTTTTTTGAAGTTGCCAAAGACAAGGTTAATATCGAAGTAACTTCAGATTTAGATAAAATTAAATCTAGTGATAAAGTAGTTTTACCAGGGCAGGGCTCATTTAAGAGCTGTATAGATGGTTTGAATAGCATAAATGGTTTAATAGATACTCTAAGTGAATTTGCATTAAATAACAAAAAACCTCTTTTAGGAATTTGTGTAGGTCTTCAAATGTTTGCAGATGTTGGATACGAGGAGGTTGAAACAAAAGGTTTAGGATGGATCTCTGGTAAAGTATCTAAAATTGATAATCAAAATGGAAAATATAAACTCCCTCATATTGGTTGGAACCAAATAAGTATTATCAAAGATAGTAAAATTTTTAAAGATATAGAAAATAATTCACATATGTATTTTGTTCATAGTTATGAGTTTATACCAAATGATAAGTCTGTCACTGCTGCCACAACTGATTATGCATCAAAGATAGTTTGTGCAGTGGAAAAAGACAATATATTTGGAACGCAGTTTCATCCTGAAAAAAGTGATAAGACTGGTCTAAAAATAATTGATAATTTTATAAAGTTATAAAATGAAAAAATATATTTTAATTTTAAGTTTAATATTTATTTCAACAAAATCTTTTACAAAAGAGTTAGATCTAGGAATGCACAAAATAATTTTTCCTAATAAATTCAATGTAATTAATTGGAATGATACAAGTTTTGGCTCTTCTTTTTGTCAAGAATTTTCAACTTGTTTTGGCTTAATTGACAATAACGCTCTAGAAATTGTTAATCAGGTAGAGGCTGGAAAAAATTTTGAAGAAATAAAAGCTATAAAGCCTATAATAACTAAATATAATAATATGATAGATTCGTTCAGTGATACCAAGGTTAAAAGTTTGTTTAAGACTACAAAAAATATTTTAAAAAAAAATAACTCTGGAACATTTTTTACATATTTTAGAACTGATGAAAATATAAATGATAATGATATATTATCTGAATATGGGATTAATATTGATGAAATAAGAGATATGTCTTCACAAGAAATACAAAAATTCTCTAATAAAATTAAAAACGAAATAACATCTGGCAAAGATTATTATATGTTTATGGATGGTTTATTCATAAATTTTGAAAAATTTACTATATCGAAATATTCAAATAATAAGCCTTATCTTATAATAAATGGCGATATTACATATCTACTTACTTCGTCGAAGATTAAATTGGGTAATATTGCTTACTATATTTCAGAAATTAATGATAAATTATTTGTTATGGATGGTTATTGCGTGGTTAATTGTAAAACTTTCTTCTCAGATTTTGACCAAATAATAGATGATTCTTTTAAATCGAAAAGTAAATCTATTAAAATTGAGAGTTCGAATAAAGATACTGATTTTATAAATCAGATTCAAGATTTAAACGAACTTTACAAATCTGGTGTGTTATCAAAAGAGGAATTTGAAAAAGCTAAAAAAAAAATATTAAATTAATTGCAAATGAATTTTAAAATTTTAATTTACTTGCTGATTGCATTATTTCTTACCTCTAATAGTTACGCTGTTAAGACTTATAAAAAAGGTAAAGGACCTTTAAATCTTTCTGAAAATACAGCACATGTTTTGGAATATTATTTTAGTGGAGGAACAAAAGGAAAGTGGGCAGAACCAGAAAAAGCAGATTGGAATCCTTATGTTATTGCTATTTCAGAGGATGGATATTATTTTGGTATTATAAGACAACCAAAAAAATTTGCTTCTCAAAATGTAGATCAAAAAAACTATTCAGCATTAGCCATAGGAGATTGTAAAAAAATGGCACAAAAAGATGGTTATCCACAAGAATGTTTTTTGTTTGCTGTCAAAACAAAAATTGTGTGGGATAATGGTTCTGATAAAAAAAGAAGACGACTCAAAAAATCTGAAATTAAAGCAGGAAAGACTTTTTCAATTTTGAAAGAATTAGATTTTTATAAAGGTAAAACTCAAAATTTAAATACAAATAAAAGTAATAATACATCTTCAAATAATAATTCCAATTTATCAAACAATGAACTTGTAGAGCAAATTAAATCTTTGAAAAAATTATACGACGACGGTGTTTTATCAAAAGAAGAATTTGAAAAAGCTAAAAATAAAATATTAAATTAAGTGAAAATTTTTCAGCAATAGAAATTAAAAAAAAAAGTGATAAAAACAAACTGAAAATAACAAGTAACTTTATAAATATTTAAATATGAAAAATATAAATCTATCAGAATTTGCTGGTAAGGACATTTCAGTTTTACTTAAAAAAAGCGACGAACTATTTAATGGTAATTTAGAAGAAAAAATACACTCTCATAAAATTTATAACATTATTTTGGAACAGCTTCCCATTAGTTATGAACAAATAAAATTTCGTGAATTAAGAGGTTTATTAAGAGAAAAAATATGGAATTGTGAACGAAGTTTCTTTTGGAATGAAAAATTTTCTTCTCAGTCTGGGCAAGATAAAATTATAAAAAATTCATTTTTTAGATCTAAAAAAAATGGTTTTTTTGTAGAGATAGGAGCTTTCGATGGTGTCATGGGTAGCAATTGTTTATATTTTGAAAAAATTATGAATTGGGATGGAATAGCAATTGAACCATCAAAAAAACAATTTGAAAAACTTTCAAAAAATAGAAGTTGTAAAGTTTTGAATGAAGCCATTAGTTCCACTGAAAAAGAAGTTGAGTTTATTGAAGTAATAGATGGGTTAACACAAATGAGTGGAATTGATGATGAAAATTATTCAGCAAAATTAATTATAGAGAATAATAAAAAAACCAAATTTAATAAAAATAAAATCAAAACCTCAACTTTTGATAAAAATATTTTAACCAAAGAAATTGATTACTTATCAATTGATATTGAGGGTACAGAATTAGATGTCCTAAAATCAATAAATTTTCAAGAATACATTATAAAAGTTATTTCTGTTGAGAATAATAATCCTGAAAAGATAGATTTTAACTCTTTTTTAAAAAAAAACAATTTTTCTTTTTTTGATAGAGTTGGTCAAGACGAGATTTTTTATAACAATAAATTTTTTAAATTTAGTTAAAATGAAAATATTTCCTGCAATAGATATTAAAGATAAAAAATGTGTGAGGTTAATTAAAGGTGATTTTGACAATAAAACTGAATATGAAATGTCTCCTGTAGAGCAAGCTGGAAAATACAAAGATAATGGATTTAAAAATTTACATATAGTTGATTTAGACGGTGCATTAACTGGGGAGCCAATTAATATTGATATTATTGAGGATATTGTTGATAAATTTGACCTTAAAATAGAAATAGGAGGTGGTGTAAGAAATTTTGAAAATATTCAAAAATACATCGATGCTGGTGTTGAAAAAGTAATCTTGGGAAGTGCTGCCATTAAAGATAGAAGATTTTTAGAAGAAGCTTGTAAAAAATTTTCAAACCAAATTGCATTAGGCTTAGATGCAAAGGATGGTCATCTCGCAATCTCAGGTTGGACAGAGGAATCTGATAAATTAACAACCGAGTATTTAAAAAAAGTTAATGATTATGGCGTAAGCAGAATTATTTTCACCGATATTAATAGAGATGGAACTAAGCAAAGCCCAAATTTTGAAGAGACACAAAAAGTTGCAGATATTTCAAATTGCCCAGTAGTTATATCTGGTGGCGTTTCTTCTATTAATGACATTAAAAAAGCTAAAAATTTAAATAACATCGAAGGTGTGATAGTTGGAAAAGCTATATACGATGGAGATATAAAATTAAATGAACTCGCAAAAGAAATAGATGCTTAAAAATAGAATTATACCTTGTTTAGATGTTAAAAATGGTCGTGTTGTAAAAGGTATTAACTTTGTTGATCTAAAAGATGCAGGTGATCCTGTCGAACAAGCAAAAATTTACAGCGATGGCGGTGCTGATGAGATTTGCTTTTTAGATATTACTGCTTCAAATGAAAATAGAGATACTATTTATGAAGTGGTAGAGAAAACTTCTAAAAAATGTTTCGTACCACTAACTGTAGGTGGTGGTGTTAGAAGTATTGATGACATTAATAAATTGCTTAATTGTGGGGCCGATAAAGTATCAATAAATACAGCAGCTGTTCAAAATTCAAAAGTCGTTGAAGGTAGTTCTAGAAAATTCGGAGCACAGTGCATTGTTGTTGCAATTGATGCAAAAAGAAAAGACGATGGATGGGAAATCTTTACTCATGGGGGAAGAAATCCAACCGGCATAAATGCTTTAGAATTTGCATCTAAAATGGAAAAATGTGGCGCGGGAGAGCTTCTTGTAACATCCATGGATAAAGATGGCACTCAATCTGGATATGATATTGAATTGATGCAAAAGATATCGTCTATGGTCAATATTCCAGTTATTGCATCAGGTGGAGTTGGAACTTTAGATCACTTAGTAGATGGGATAAAATCAGGAGCTAGTGCTGTTTTAGCTGCATCTATATTCCATTATGGTACTTATTCAGTAAACGAAGCTAAGCAATATTTGGCTTCAAAAGATATACCTGTTAGAATTTAGTATGTTAAAGATTCTAGAAAATCTCGTAAACCTTGCAAGAGAGCGAAAAAGTAACCCTGTTGAGGGCTCATACACTAATAAGCTTTTAGAAGACAAATCTTTAGCGAAAGAAAAGGTTTTAGAAGAGATAAATGAACTAATTGAAGCTGTAGAGCAAGACTCAAATAAAATCCATGAAGCTGCGGATGTTTTATATCACTTAATTGTGTATCTAGAAAAAAGTGGTATAAAAATTGAAGAAGTGATGGATGAATTAAATAGTAGAAAAAAATAATTTTATAATTTACCAGGTAACCATGTTGAGAATATTGGAAATAGTATCATTAGTATTCCATAAATTATCCCAACGATTGTAAATAGAGGAACTTCTTTGAAAGCTTTGGCTGGATTTTCTTTGATCACTCCTGCAGCTGTATAAATACCAACACATACGGGGGGTGTTATCATTCCTATTCCAGCAAAAGCTACGAACACCACATAAAGATGAAGTAAACTTTGATTAAATGATAATGTTATTGCTGCAAAAATTGGAACCGTTAAATAAAATACAGGAACTATTTCTATAAATGTTCCAAGAATTAAACAAATTGCTCCAAGCATTATCCAGAATAGATTTACACTAACCCCTTTATCAGTGAAGAATGTTATAATTTTTTGAGGAGCTTGAGTGTACGTTAAAACAACACTTAAGAAAGTTGCAGTAGCTATAATTGCAAAAATAACTGCTGTTATGATTGCTGTTTCCCTTAAACAGCTCATCAAAGATGAAAATGTAAGCTCACGGTAAATTAAAAATCCAATGAGCACTGCATAAACTCCTGCAACAGCAGCAGACTCAGATGGAGTTAGTATTCCAGCATAAATTCCACCTAAAATTATCACTGGAGTGATCAATGCTGGTAATGCAGCAATGAAAGAACTTACTCTCTCCTTAAAAGATGCTTTCTCATCTGTTCTAATATGCCTGCATTTAAACAAAACTAGAAGGACCATCAAAACCAGTAGAACTAAGCCCGGAATAACACCTGCAGCAAATGTTTTAGAGACTGGAACATTAGTTAGAGCACTAAATAATATTGCAGCATTAGATGGAGGTATCAAAGCTTCTAATAAAGCAGCCGAAGCTGCTAACACTACAACGAATGGAGTTGGATAACCTTGTTCAATCATCTTTGGCATCATAATTGTTCCAACTGCAGTAATAGCAGCAAGTATTGATCCACAAAAAGCTGCGAAGAAACCCATCGCAATTACCATGGCAACACCCAATCCACCTGGCCAATGACCAACTAGTGTTGTTGTAAACTTTACCAGTCTTGATGCAGCACCACCTTTTAACATTGCCATTCCAGTAAAAATAAATAGTGGGACAGCTATTAAAACGTGTTTTGTTAATGCACCAAATGAAACCTGAATTAGAACTGACCAAGGTAAATTCAACCCTGCAATAGCTGCTAATGAACTTCCTAAACCAAACACTAAAAAAATTGGAACTGAAATAACTAATGTTACAAGAGAAATAATAAAAGCCAATCCAAACATTTATTCTTTTCCTAAAAGTTTTTTTAAATTATCTAAAATAAGCTCTAACGAAGTTAATGCTAAAATTAAAAAACCAACTGGAAATGCTAAAAACATCCACCAGATAGGAATATTTATTTCTAATTCCATCATCTGTCCTAAATTGTAATACATTGTTGTTGCATCAACTCCTGCCTTAAAAAATACGCATGCAGAAATTAAGGCAATTAAATTCACGATTGTTCCAATAATATTTTTTGATTTTTCTGATAAATAGTGACTTAAAAAGTCTACTTTAATATGTTGTCCTTGCTTTAATAAAGGACCAAGTAATGGAAATACTAACCAACTCACCATTACAGGCGGTAATTCAATAAACCACGCAAATCCTGTACCTGTGATAAATCTTGTTGTGGCACTTAATGCTAAAGCTGCCACCATTAAAAAGACAATGAACATTGCGAGCGAAATTGCAGCTTTTGCTAGCAAATTATTAATAGCTCGCAATGCCCTCATAATCTTTTTAGAAAAAGTTTAACTTCTTCTAATTGCTCTTAGCATATGCTTGTGCTGCCTCTAAGGCGTCAGCATCAATCATTTTAGCCATTGCTGGCATTACTTCATCTTTCATAAGCTTATCAAACTTAGCTTTTTCAGCCCCTGAAAGTGTAGTAACAACTCCACCTCTTTCTTGGAATTTTTTAAGAGTACTTTCTCCAGTATCCATAATTAAGTCAGTTGATCGTTTTCCAACTTCTTTACCAACATCCATTATGATTTTTTGTAAGTCTGGTGATAAACTATTAAACCAAGTTGAGTTTGCCATGATATATGCATCAGCATAATACTGATAAGGCTTTTGAGCGTATTTTAAAAACTCCCACCAGCTATATGCTTCAATACTTCCTGGAGGACTGTTTATTGTATCAATCATTCCCGTTTGTAAAGATGTATAAACTTCTCCAGTAGGCAAAGATACTCTGTTTGCTCCTAAAGCATCCCACATTGGTTCTTCACTTTTTAAAAGTCTTCTAGCCTTAAGACCTTTCATAGCATCAATACCTGTTAATTCTTTAGCACTAGAAAATGTCATCACAGGTCCAACTGGGTTATACATAACTAATGTTGAATTAGTTTTTTTAGTTAACTCACCCCAAATTTCTTTTCCTTTTGGTGAGTTTTGAAAAAAACCTCTTTGTTGTTCCCAAGAATTAAATAACCCTGGAAATGAAGCAACATTAAAGTTCTTATTAATTGGTGGAAAACTTACTACTCCAACAATTCCTCCAAGTTCAACTGCACCAGAAGTTACTGCTCCCATTACTTCTCTAATTCCAAATAATTGTTTAGATGGATAAACTTCGATTTTTAATTTTCCTTTTGCTCTTTTGTTAACTTCATCTGCAAAAATTTGTGCATGTTTTGCACTATGGTGTTTCGGACTCCAGTGAACAGATAAACGTCCAACTATTTCTGAAAAAGCAGCTGTTGAAGTAAGAACAAATGAAAAAACAAATGTTAAGCTAATAATAGCTTTATAAATTGATTTAAATTTATTCATTTTTCCTCTCTTTTTTTTAAGTAATATCTTATTAGTTGCATATATTTTAACAATGTAAATTTTGAAATTTTAAATAAAATAAAATAATCTTATTTTATATGAAGCATAAAGGTTTTACTTTAATAGAACTGTTAGTTGTAGTTGCAATAATTGGTATTTTGGCTGCTGTCGGTGTAGTTGCATACAGTGGATATACTTCAGCTGCAAAGCAAAATGTATTAAAAACTAATTTTGCAAATATAGAGAGAAAAATTAATTTGGCAGCGCAAGGTTGTTTTAATGGAATAGAAATTAAATTTGGTCCGTATTTGGACGGGAGATCACCAAATACGCATACTTGCAATACTTCGGGCTTTTCAAGCAATATGTTAAATGCTGATTCGATTACATATAAGCTGTATTTAGAAAATTACGGATTAAAAAACCCAATTAGTAGCTCTCAGCTTGGAATAAATTGGAGCAACGGAAAATGTCCACCTCAGAATGTGATTCAAGGTCAAATAGTTATGGGATATGCACATAAAAATAACACATGTGGAATGGCTGGCAATATGTCTTGTGTTAAAGTCAATTTAGGAGATACTGATGGAGATGGATCAGATGATTTTATGTCTAGAGAAATTAATTTTTGTGATTTTAGATAAGTAAAATTTATGAAATATGATGATAATAATATATTTGCTAAAATACTAAGAGGCGAAATTCCTTGTAAAAAAATATACGAAGATGATTTTGTTTTATCTTTTTATGATATTAGTCCACAAAAAAAGATTCATGCATTAGTAATTCCAAAAGGAAAGTATATAGATTTGGATGATTTTAATTCAAATGCTTCAAATGAAGAAATTATTGGTTTAATGAAAGGCGTTACAACTGTAGCAAAAAAATTAGGCATTTCTTCTATAGATGGGAAAGGTTATAGAGCCCTCGCTAATATAAGTGATGATGGCGGTCAAGAAGTACCACATCTTCATTTTCATTTATTTGGTGGTGAAAAAGTTGGAAAAATGGTCTCGTGATCACTAAAGTAGATAGGAAATACTTAGAAATTAATTCAATTGATGAAATTAATTTATCAAAAAAACCCAAAAGTAATTGCAAATTAGAAAAAAAAAATCCACCAGATTTTCAAATCAATAAATTTTTTTATAAGCAAATTGGCAAAAGTTATCGTTGGATTGATAGGTTGGTTTGGAATGATACTAAATGGACTGATTATACAAACAATTCAAATTTAGAGACTTACATTCTTTCAGAAAATGAGGATTTAATAGGCTTTTTTGAACTTTTATTTCATCCAGAGACAAGAAAATGTGAAGTGGCCTATTTTGGTATCCTTGATCAATTTATTGGAAAAAAATATGGTGGTTATCTTTTATCGGAAGCTTTGAAACTTGGATTTAGAAAAAATACTAAGAAAGTTTGGCTACATACTTGTTCATTAGATCACAAACATGCATTAAAAAACTATCTAGGAAGGGGGATGAAAATTTTTAAATCTGAAACTATTAATTTAGATATTAGTTAATATAATTTTGAACTCTAAATATTCTTTCATCAATCATCACATTCGTATTTATATCAAATAATTTCGTTTCAACAGTATTTAGATATATATCAGTTGTTGTCCATCCTTTAATCTCAAAACTTCTTTTATCAAAAAAAATATTTAATAGATTATTGTTATGTACTATTTTAAAAGAAAACGTTTCATCATTCTCTTTAATTGTTTCAACCTGACCTAGTTTGTCTAATAGAAATTTTTTATCTAAGATTAAATTGAGAGGAGTATCTTTAAGTTGGTATATTAAATAGTTTGTAATTTTTTGGCTATTTATCACGAGTGATCTTCCGTTAGAGACTATAATTTTATTATAAATATCATCATACTTACATAAAATTTTTTTTGGATATGAAATTATACAATCGCCTTTCTCAGTTTTTTTTCCAATTTTTTGGATAAATTTAAAAGACATATTATTTGTCTGTTTTAATTTATTTTTTATTTGCTCCGTTGATGATGCAAAAATATTTGATGGATAAAAAAAAATTAAAAAGAAAATTATATATCTCACTATTTTAAAACTTCTCTTTTACCAACATGATTAGCTTTACTTACTTCACCATTTAATTCCATTTGATCAATAATTCTTGCAGCTCTATTGTATCCAATTTGTAATTTTCTTTGCAAAAATGAAGTAGATGCCTTTCTTTCTGATTTAATTATTTCTAATGCTTCGCTATACAATTCATCTGTATCAGAATTATCTTTATTTTTTTCACCAATTTCTTTTTCGTCAGCAAAATTCAAAATTTCATCAACATAATCTGGCTCTGCTTGATTTCTCAGGAAGTTATTTACTTTATCAATCTCTATTTCAGATACATAAGGTGCGTGTATTCTTGTAATTCTGTTTGCAGAAGACATATATAACATGTCCCCTTTACCTAAAAGTTGCTCAGCTCCTTGCTCACCTAAAATTGTTCTGCTATCAATTTTAGAGGTTACTTGAAATGAAATACGGGTAGGAAAATTAGCTTTTATTGTTCCAGTTATTACGTCTACACTTGGCCTCTGTGTGGCCATTATTATATGAATTCCAGCCGCTCTGGCCATTTGTGATAATTTTTGAATATAGTTTTCAATTTCTTTTCCAGCTACCAACATTAAATCTGACATTTCATCAACTATTACAACAATATAAGGCATCTTAACTTTATGCTTTTCATTATATCCATCAATGTTCCTCACACCCACTTTTGTCATTAACCTGTATCTACTTTCCATTTCTTTTACTACCCAACCCAAAACAGATGCTGCTTTTTTCGCTTCAGTAATAACAGGACATAATAAATGTGGTATCCCTTCATAGGTCGAAAGTTCAAGCATTTTTGGATCGATCAAAATAAATTTACAGACGTCTGGTGTATGTTTGTAAATGAGTGATAGGATAATTGTATTAATACATACGGATTTCCCTGAACCGGTCGTTCCTGCTATTAATAAATGAGGCATTGAACTTAAATCACTAGTTATTGGTTCTCCAGATATACTTTTACCAAGAGCAATAGGTAATTTAACTTCTCTTTTTTTAAAGTTTTTATCTGAAATTATTTCTCTTAAAAAAACATTTTCTCTGGATATCTTTGGTAGTTCAATACCAACAGTATTACTTCCAGGTATTGTGGCTATTCTTGCAGACTCTGAACTTGTATTTCTAGCAATATCTTCTGCTAAATTTATTATTTTGGAAACTTTAACCCCAGCCGCAGGCTCAAATTCATTGAGAGAAACAACGGGTCCATGACTTATTTTTTTTATTTTCCCTTCAACACCAAAATCAAGAAGTATTTTTTCTAAACCTTCTGCATCTATTTTAATATCATTTTTCTTATTAGAGTCTTTTTCTGGTTTTTTTAAAAAATCAATTAAAGGTAATTTAATTTTTACATCACTTAAAATTGATTTGTTATTAGAAAACAAATCTTCTTGAACAGGAGGTTCATTAGATCTTTCAATTATAGTATTTTCTTTAAAAGTATTTTCTTGAGAAATTAAATTGTTTTTTTTTGACGAAAACAGTTTTTTTATCATAGTGAAAGAACTTAAAATATGAGAAATTTTGAAATTACTGCTTAGCAAAAAAAATAATAAAATAAAAAATATTAATAAATAGTAACTCAATGTTAGATTAATTTTCAAAAAATCTGCAATTACAGTTTCTGACATTAAATCGCCAACAAAACCATTGTTCCCGTTTATTATTAACCAATAGGTTTCCTTATGAAAAATGCTAAAGAAAAAAGTTGCAACTATAATGTAAAGAATTGTGAAAAAAATATTTTCTATAATAATAATAAATTTTTTGTTAATTGTTATTGATACTCCGGTAAATAGAAGAGAAAAAGGAATTAAAAGTGATATTATACCAATTGATTGAAAAAATATATCAGCGATGAAGCTTCCCCTAAATCCAAGTAAATTTCTTATCTCCTGATTTTCTGGAAATATAAAATTTGGATCTTCTGGTGAATAGCTAATTAAAGATATAAACAGTAATATAGAGGCAACCACCAGAAAAATACCGACTAATTCAGCCAATCTTCTTATGATAAAATCGTTTATTTTATTGATATAATTTTTAAATATCATGAATCAAAACTGCTTTTGTCACTTTGTATCATTTAATTTTTATTGTTAAAATTATTTTGTTATGAAAATTTGTCTTATAGGCCAAAATTTAACAAATTTGATTCTTGCTAGAGTTTTTGAGGAAAAAAAACTCAATGTTGACATATATTTAAATAAAAAGTTTCAGAACATAAAAACAAATAGAACAATAGCTTTATCAAGCGAAAATTTTGATTATTTAAAATTTGTTACAAAATCGAGCATTATACCTTGGAAAAGTAAAGAAATTAAAATTTTTACAGAAAGTTCACAATCTAAAGAGATAATTAATTTTATTAAAAAAAATAAAGAGGTTTTTAATTTAGTATCTTATTCGAAATTAAATGAAATTTATTTAAAAAAAATAAAAAAATCAAAATTTATAAAATTATATCATTTAGATACGTCTAGTTCACTTATTCTAAATAAAATTAAAAAATATGATTTAGTTATTAATAGTGAAAATAAAAATTTTATATCAAATAAATTTTTTACAAATAAAATAAAAAAAAATTATAGAAGTAGAGCGTACACATTTATAATAAATCATAGTCCTAAAGTTAACGATATCGCTATTCAAGTTTTTACAAAATTTGGACCCCTAGCTTTTCTTCCATTATCTAATACCAAAACTTCAATAGTTTTTTCTTATAAGGGAGTGCAAATAGATGATGAGAAAATCGTTGATATATTCAAAAAATATAATTCTTTCTATTCATTTGCTAAAATAAATAAAATTGAAAATTTTAGTCTTAGTTTTGAAATGCTTAGAAATTATACTTATAATAATATCCTCGCTTTTGGCGATTTAATACATCGCATTCATCCCCTTGCAGGGCAAGGATTTAACATGACAATTAGAGATATTAAAATAATCTCAAGACTAGTAAATGATAGGATATCTTTAGGTCTTCCGATAGATATCTCTGTTGCTGAAGATTTTCAGAATTCTACAAAACACCTTAATTATCTTTATGGAAAAGCTATCGATGGTATATATGAATTTTTTAGATTAGATAGCAACATTAACAATTCAATTTCAAAACCAGTTTTTAGTATTTTAAATAAAAATTCTATTTTTAAAAAGTATTCTAATATTTTATCGGATAAAGGATTTAATTTGTAAATTACTGAAGAGTAGTATTTTCGAATTCGTCTTTAATATAATTATTTAGAATTTGTTCCATTTTTTCTTTTCTTACATTTATATCAAGACTTTCTAATAATATTTGTTTTTCTTCTAATGAAAACGGTGATGCCATTGATAGATCATTCAGAGTTTGGCTAAGATCCTTCTTTTCTAAGTCTTTTAAGTTCACAATATACCCTTGTTTTTTGAAAAATGTTCTCATGTTCTTCATAATTAAGCTTAAGTCTGAAAAGTTAACTTCGTTACTTTTTTGCATTATATCTTTTGAAAAATGATCATATTGAACATTGCACTCACGGTACATTTTGTTGGTACTCAACTCTGAGTTAATTTTGTATCTACAAATTCCGTTTAAAATAATAAGTATTCTACCGTCTTCTGTTTCATTGAAACTTGTGATTTTTCCAATACATCCTATTTCATATAAATCAGGTTTTTTCAAAGACCCTGTTTTTTTTGGCTGTATCATTCCTATTATCCTATGTTTTTTCATACTATCATTCACCATTTGTAAATATCGAGGCTCAAAAATATTCAGTGGAACAGTTGTGCCAGGAAACATTATGAAATTTGATAAAGGGAAAATTGGTATAGTTTTCGGTAATTCTTCAAGTTTCATATCTTAATTATAATAATTCTTTTCAAGGTTACAACTATTCAGAAATGATTCGTAGTCGCATTTAACTATTTAATCACTTGCTAAATTCAAAAAAAGCTTTTAGTTTTGTTATGTAAGAATAAGCGGGCATAGCTCAGTGGTAGAGCGTCTCGTTGCCAACGAGAAGGTCGTGGGTTCAAGTCCCATTGCCCGCTCCATTAAAGGAATTATATTATGAGTGATTTAGCAAGTAAAAAATGTATCCCGTGCGAAGGTAACATTCCGCCATTTAACACAGAAGAAATTCATAAATATTTAAAACAAGTTGATGGATGGGAGGTTATAGAGGATAAAATCGATGGATTTCACTTAATAAAAAATTTTAAATTTGATGATTTTTTACAAAGTCAAGAATTTGTGAATAAAGTTGGAGAAATTGCTGAAAAAGAGGGACATCACCCTGATCTGTGGTTTGGATGGGGCTATGCAAGAATTAAAATATTTACTCATGCAATTAAAGGTCTTGCTGAGAGTGATTTTATTTTAGCTGCTAAAATAGATAAGATAAATTGATTAGTGATTAAAGTGTCTTGTTTTGGAAAATACTAAAATAGTATTTGTTTGGTTAGCAAATTTAATAATTTCTTTATCATTTTTTGAACCCGACGGTTGAATGACTGCTGAAATTCCAGCTTGTACCAATTTTTCTATACCATCCACAAACGGAAAAAACGCATCAGATGCTGCTAAGATTTCATCATTATCGCTTATTTTTTGAAACTTTTTCATTTTATCAATTGCTATTTTGCAACTATCTAACCTACTTGGTTGACCAGAACCTATGCCTATTGTCTTGTAATCTCTTGTAATAACTATCGCGTTAGATTTTACACTTCTACATACATTGAATGCAAAAATAAGTTTGTTTAAAGTTTTATTCGTAGGTTTTAATTTTGACACTGTTTTAAAATCTTTTTTAGAAAAATTTAAATTATCTGTATCTTGTACTAAAATCGAATTGAATCTATTTATGAAATTAAACTTAAAATTTTTTTTAACTTTACTTGAGTCAATTAATCTTAAGTTTTTTTTCTTTTTTAAAAGTTTTACTGATTTTTTGTCAAATCCATTTGCAACTATTACCTCAAAAAAATTCTTATTTATTTCTTTAGCTAAACTGATATTTAGTTTAAAATTACATGATACAATACCACCATAGGCGCTAATTGGATCACTTTCTAAAGCCTCTTCAAAAGATTTTATTTTATTTGGATTAATAGAAACTCCAGAAGGATTGGCATGCTTAATTATTGCTACACCTTTATTTATTGGTAAAGTTTTAGATATACTTAGGGCTGAATAAAGATCGTTATAATTGTTATAGCTGAGTTGTTTTCCGCTAATTTGAATAATTTCCTGTTTATTATTTTGTGCATATATTGCTGCTTTTTGATGAGGATTTTCTCCATACCTTGTTTTCTCGATTAATTTCCCTGAAAAAATATTTTTAACTGGAAAAAGGTTTTCAGACTTTTCATTAAAATAATTAAAAATTCTTGATTCATAGTATGCAGTTTCCATAAATGCTTCCTGAGCTAATTTTTCTCTAAATTTTAAACTTGTCGAACCTTTATTATTATTTAATTCTAAAGTTAAATCTTCATACTGTTTTATGTTACTTAGGATCACCACATCATTATAATTTTTTGCAGCTGATCTAACCATTGCCGGTCCTCCAATATCTATATTTTCAATTATATTTTTGTGACCAGAATTGCTTAATAAAACTTTTTCAAATGGATAAAAATTTATAACAACTAAATCTATATTTTCATAATTGCTAATTTTCATTTCTTTTTGATGTTTTTTATTTTGTCTTACATTTAAAATCCCGGCATGAATCTTTGGATGTAAAGTTTTTACTCTTCCGTCTAATAATTCTTTTGAATTTGTAAATTTAGATACTTCAGAGCAATTAAAACCCATGCTTTTAATTTTTTTGTAAGTGCCACCTGAGCTTATTATTTTAACTTTATATTTTTTTAATAAATTTAATAACTGTCTTAAATTGGATTTATCTGACAATGAAATTAGAGCAGTCTTGATTTTTACTGAATTTTTTCGAATACCCATTTAATTTCCTGATTTATATCCTTTATTTCGCCTGATAAACATATATTTTGGTTTTCACTAGATAAATTTTTATTACCGAAATATATACCTGTTTCAATATTAATAATCTCACAATTAGTTGAAAATCTCCATCCAGAATTCTCAATTTCAATCAGTATAGTTTTGTTATTCAAAGTTTTTGTTAATTTAACTCCTGGCTCCATATGAAACCTGATATCATACTTTCTATTCTCTAACCCGTTTTTTGAAATTATTTTATCACTTCCAATTAATTTATTTTTTTCAACAAAATATTCTAAAGACCTCTCATGCAAAATTCCAAATTTTTTCAAAAAGCCATTGTGAGATGCTTTGATTAACCAATAGTTTTTTTCATTAACAATATTTTTATTACTAATTTTCAAACCATTTTCTAATGTTTTATAGTTTCCATTGTTTCTAAACGAACAACTTGAATTATTATCAATTATAAGTGTTGAATGAGCAGCAGTAGATTTTGAAATTAAATTTAATTTGTTTTTATAATCCTGAAAGTAACCAGAATTTGAAATAAGTTTTCTATCTTTGTAGAAGAATTCAAATGAAAGAGCTCCACTTTGATAGTTATGTGAAAATGTTCTTTGGGGTGAATTTCCAACATCCATTGCAAGAATACAATTTTTGTTTTTTAAAATGGCATATCCTCCCACTACGTTATCTGAATTTTCAAACTTATATTTATAAAGCGAAAGATATTTATTAAATTCCTTTAAATCATTTTGATGATTCCCATTAAATAGTAAACTTTGTTCGATTTTAGAGAAAATAGAATAAGATTTTCCTAGATAGAAAATTATTTCATCAAGGTACTCAGGTATATCATTAAAAGACTCCTTTAATAATTCTCTGACAAGAACAAAATATTTTAAATAAAAATTTAATTGTCTTATACTTCTCGTTTTTGGAAAATACTCATCGTCAAAAGAATTAATAATAATTTTTCTTAGTAATTCTAATCCATAATTTAAAAATTTTTCATTTGCGTAAGATAATCCTGTAATTATAATTGCTATACAGCCTAATAATTTATCATTAACAGATCGAGATTTGCTTATTTCATTTATTAAATGATTAATTTGTTTATTTACAGAAAAATTAAATTTATTTTTATATTTAGGATCACTTTCATCATAAGATAGTTTAGAGTTTGCAATCCAAGATATTATTCTCTTCGATAAAATGTCTGTTTGCCATGTTAATGAATTATAACTTTGATTTTTTTCAATCCATTTAATAATTATTGATTGT
>CACMYV010000004.1 GCA_902617975.1 uncultured Pelagibacteraceae bacterium | reverse complement strand
CTGAAGATGAAATAAGTGTTGATGATTTAATGTCTAAAATTAAAGAATTAAATGAAATGTTTAAATCGGGCTTAATTTCAAAAGATGAGTTTGAAATGCTTAAAAAAAAGCTTTTAAACAATTAAATTAATATGAAGGTAGGGTTCATTGGTGTTGGATGGATGGGATTTGGCATCGCTAATAACATCCTTAAAAATAATCATGAATTATTTGTAATTGCTAACAAAAATAGAAAGCCAATTGATAGAATTGTTAAAGAAGGTGCAAAAGAAGTTAAATCTTATGAAGAACTCTGCAAAAGTGGATTAGATGCTTTGTTTTTGTGTGTAACGAATTCACCTATTGCCCATGAAATTGGAAAAAAAATAGTTTCATTACTGTCTGATAAAACCATTGTCATTGATATTACTACTCATAATCAAAATGGTTCTGTTGAAATGGAACAAATATTAAATGCTAATAATATTCCTTATTTAGAGTGCCCTGTAATGGGAGGTCCTGTTCAAGCAGAGGAGGGAATATTAGGGGGAATAGTTGGTGGATCTGAAGAAAATTTAAAAAGATCAGAAGAACTTTTAAAATGTTTTTGTAAAAATTATTATCATTTTGGTGGGATTGGAAATGGTGCAAAAACGAAATTATTAAATAATTTTCTATCTTTAGGAACTGCCACATATGTAATTGAATTAATCAAAGCTGCAAAAAAATTAGATATAGATTTAGATAAGCTTTATAAAGTAGCACAATTAGGATCTGGTAATTCTAATGCTTTAAAGAGAATTTTTGATAAGGTTCTAGAGGATGATTACACAGGTTTTAAGTTCACTGCGACTAATACACTAAAAGATTTAACATATATTACAGACTTACTAAAAGGCATGGATAATGCAGAAAAATTATCTGATCTATCAAAATCTTTTTATAAAAAAGCTGTTGATGATGGTGATGGTGAACTTTTTATAAGTGAATTAATAAAGAAGAATTAATCTTTTTTTTCTTCTTTTTCTTTTTCAGCGAAGAATAAAGCAATTGCAAATAAAGTTGTCCATGCAATTCCTAACAAAGCTTTTGGACTAGTTTCAGCACTCCATATATCTAAAAAGATTGCACCTAATGCAAGACCGACGAGATAAATAACAATTGCAATATTTGTTTTGCTCATATCAATTAAGCTAATGTTTTACACTATTATTCTAATTGGACAATTATAAACAATCATATATAAAGCACCAATAATTTGGGCGAGTGGCGGAATTGGTAGACGCGTTGGTCTTAGGAACCAATAGTGCAAACTGTGAAGGTTCGAGTCCTTTCTCGCCTACCATATTTTATGAAAGTAACAGTAGAAAATAAAAAAGGTTTAGAAAAAGATATAAAGGTTTTTATCGATAAAAAAACTATATCTGGATATCTCGAAGAAAAATACGAAGAGATTAAAAAAGATGTCGTTTTAAAAGGATTTAGACCAGGTAAAGTTCCTACAGAAATTTTAAAAAGACAATTTGGAAAAGCTGTTTATGGAGAAGTGATAGATAAAGTATTAAAAGATACTACTACTAAAGCTCTCGAAGATAATAAAATTAAGCCAGCAGGTCAGCCTAAAATTGATTTAAAATCGTTTGGTGAAGGAAAAGATCTTGAATACACAATTTCTGTAACAGAATTACCTAATGTTGAAGTTGGATCATTAAAAGATCTTAAAGTAGATGAGTATGTAGTTAAAATTGATCCAAAAGAAACAGATAAAAGAATTGATCAAATAGCAAAAACACAAAAAAACTTTAAAGATGCTGAAGAAAGTTATGCAGCTAAAGTAGGTGATTTAGTTGTTTTTGATTATAAGGCAACAGTTGATGGTAAAGATTTTAAAGGAAATGAGGGAAAAAATACTCAATTGGAACTTGGAAAAGATTTATTTATTAAAGGGTTTGATAAGCAATTAGAAGGTGTAAAAAATAAACAAGATAAAAAAGTAGAAGTTAAACTACCAGAAAACTTTCCAGAAAAAGATGTTGCTAACAAATCTGCAGCATTTGAATGCAAGATAACAGCTGTAAAAAAACCAGAAGAAACAAAAATTGACGATAACTTTGCAAAAAATTTAGGAGCAAAAGACTTAAATAATTTAAAAGAATTGATATCTAAACAGATCAATGATGAGTTTAAAAATTCATTAGAAATGATTTCAAAAAAACAAATTTTAGAACAAATTGAAAAACAAAAACTAGATCAGTTACCAGCTAACCTTATTGAACAAGAGGTAAATATATTAAGTCAAGGCATGAAAGAAGAAGAGAAGAAAAAAAATATGAAGTACTTTGAGGAACAAGCCAAAAAAAGAATTAAAACTGGTTTAATTCTAAATGCATTTGGTGAGAAAAATAAAATCAAAGTATCTCAAGAAGAGTTAAATGCAGAAATACAAAAACAATTTAGAATGATGCCTGGACAAGAAAAAATGGTGAAAGAGTATTATGAGAAAAATCCAGGAGCGATAGAGAGTTTAAGAGGTTCAATCTATGAGGAAAAGATAATTGGTGAACTTAAAAAAATTGCAAAAGTAAATAAAAAAGAAATTAGCAAAGAAGAAGCTGAAAAAATATTAAAAGAAGAGAATGAAAAAAATCTAAAAGAGCAAGAGAAATTAGCAAAATTATCTCAAGGAACTGATGATAAAGTAAAAGAGAAAAAAGAAGTTAAGTCTGAAGATAAAAAAGAAAAGAAAACAGCTAAACCAACCAAAGCTCCAAAAAAAGTAGCAAAAAAAACTAAATCAACAAAAAAAGTTAGCAAAAAGTAATCACAAGTTGTATAAGTAATTCGAATCACTTATGACAACAAAAATTCCAGAACATTTAAGCACTTTGATACCAATGGTAGTTGAGCAATCAAGCCGTGGTGAAAGAGCTTATGATATTTATTCAAGATTACTAAAAGAGAGAATTGTTTTCGTAGTTGGACCAATTAATGATGCAGTTGCATCTTTAGTTACTGCTCAATTATTATTTTTAGAGTCTGAAGATCCAAAAAAAGAAATTTCTTTATACATAAATAGTCCAGGTGGATTAGTTACTGCAGGTTTAGGAATTTATGACACGATGCAATATATCAAACCTGAAGTTAGTACATTGTGCATTGGTCAAGCTGCAAGTATGGGTTCATTTTTGTTAGCCGCAGGATCTAAAGGAAAAAGATTATCGTTACCAAATTCAAGAATAATGGTTCATCAACCATCTGCAGGTTTTCAAGGTCAAGCTACAGATATAGAAATTCATGCTAATGAAGTCATGTCTTTAAAAAAAAGATTGAATGAAATTTATTCTAAACACACAGGTAAGTCTGTTGATCAAATTAAAGAAGCTTTGGAGAGAGACAATTTTATGACTCCAGATAATGCAAAAGATTTTGGTTTGATCGATAAAGTAGTAGAAAAAAGAGACTAAACAACAATATATAGTTTATTCACAACCTATACTTGATTAAGAAGTAATCTTTGTAATAAAGTATTCAAATTGATTCGTTATAAAAAACTATGAGCAACAATAATAAAAATATTCTTTACTGTTCTTTCTGCGGAAAGAGTCAACATGAGGTTAGAAAATTAATCGCTGGCCCAACTGTTTTTATTTGTGATGAGTGTGTTGAATTATGCATGGACATCATTAAAGAAGAGAGCAAAGATACTTTTGTCAAACATCAAGATGGATTACCATCACCAAAAGAAATTTGTGCAGTTCTAGATGATTATGTGATCGGACAAGATCATGCAAAAAAAGTTTTATCAGTTGCTGTTCACAACCATTATAAAAGATTGAATTACGAAAACAAAACTAGCAAAAACGTTGAACTTTCAAAATCAAATATTTTATTAGTTGGACCAACAGGATGTGGAAAAACGCTATTAGCACAAACTCTAGCAAGAATTTTAGATGTGCCTTTCACAATGGCAGATGCAACTACATTAACCGAAGCTGGTTATGTTGGTGAAGATGTTGAAAACATAATATTAAAATTATTACAAGCTGCTGATTATAATGTCGAAAAAGCACAAAGAGGAATTGTTTATATTGATGAGGTAGATAAAATTAGTAGAAAATCTGAAAACCCATCAATTACAAGAGATGTTTCGGGTGAAGGAGTTCAGCAAGCTTTATTAAAAATAATGGAAGGAACAGTTGCTAGCGTACCTCCTCAAGGTGGAAGAAAACATCCACAACAAGAGTTTTTACAAGTAGATACAACTAACATTTTATTTATATGTGGTGGTGCGTTTGCAGGTTTAGATAAAATTATTTCCCAAAGAGATAAAGGTTCATCAATTGGTTTTGGTGCTGAAGTCAAAAGTTTAGAAGATAAAAAAGTAGGTGAGTGGATGAAAAATCTAGAGCCAGAAGACTTGCTAAAATATGGATTGATACCAGAATTTATTGGAAGATTACCTATAACTGCAACTCTTGATGATCTTGATGAAAAATCTTTAGTTAAAATTTTACTTGAGCCAAAAAATTCGCTAGTTAAACAATATCAAGAGCTATTTAAATTAGAAGGAGTAAAACTTACTTTTAAAGATCAATCAGTAAAAGATATTGCCAACAAAGCTATATCCAAAAAAACTGGAGCAAGAGGACTTAGATCGATTCTAGAAAATATATTATTGAAAACAATGTTTGATCTACCAAGTCAAGATAACATAGAAGAAGTTATAATTGATTCTGGTGCGGCGAAAGGTGTATCAGCACCTGTTATTGTTCATTCGAAGAACAAAACTAAAACTGACAAGACTTCAGCAGCATAATTTCACGTTAATAAACCATAATTTCCTATTGCATTATAAAATATAATATCCATATTTCTCTGATGGATATAAAAGTAACATTGCCGTTATTACCATTAAGAGACATAGTTGTTTTCCCAAGTATGGTTATTCCTTTATTTGTTGGAAGAGATAAGTCAATAACTGCATTAAATGAAGTAATGAAGGGTGATAAAAAAATTGTTCTTGTCACACAAAAAAATTCAGAGGTTGATGATCCAAAGAAAAATGATGTTTTCACTTATGGTTGTGAAAGTAATATTTTGCAATTGCTTAAACTTCCGGATGGAACGGTTAAAGTATTAGTAGAGGGCACTAAAAGAGTTAAAATTGTTGACTTTAAAGATGATGAAAAATTTATTAAATGTTCATTTGAGTATCAAAAGGATATTATATCAAAAGAAGATGATTTACTTCCTTTAAGCTTAACAGCTATAAAAAGATTAGAAAAGTTAACCAGTGTAAATAAAAAAATATCCTCAGAGACAATCAGCAATATAAAGCAATTAAAAGATCCATCTAAAATTGCCGATAATATAATTTCTCATATCAATGCTAGCATTTCAGAGAAACAACAAATTTTTGAAATTTTAGATGTTAAGAAGAGATTAAATAGTGTCATTAAAATAATGGAAAATGAGGCAAGTATCATAGGTGTGGAGAAAAGAATTAGAGGAAGAGTTAAAACTCAAATGGAGAAAACTCAAAGAGAGTATTATTTAAATGAACAGTTAAAAGCTATTCAAAAAGAATTAGGTGAAATTGAAGATGGTAAGGATGAGACCACAAGTTTAAAAAAATCAATTTTGAAGGCAAAGATGCCAAAAGAAGTCGAAAAGAAATGTATGTCTGAATTAAAAAAATTGAAGAATATGAGTCCAATGTCTGCTGAGGCTACCGTTGTTAGAAACTATCTAGATTGGATGATAGATTTACCATGGTTTAAAAAAGATAAAGTGGACATAGATTTGAACAAAGCTTTAAAAATTTTAGAAGAAGATCACTTTGGCTTAGAAAAAGTTAAAGAAAGAATAATAGAATTCTTAGCAGTGCAAAAAAGAATGGATAAAATAAAAGGCCCTATTCTATGTTTAGTAGGCCCGCCAGGTGTAGGAAAAACTTCTTTAGGTAAATCAATAGCTAAAGCAACTAATAGACAATTTGTAAGAATGTCTTTAGGTGGAGTGAGAGATGAAGCGGAAGTAAGAGGTCACAGAAGAACTTATATCGGGTCACTACCTGGAAAAATTATACAAATGATGAAAAAAGCAGGTACTAAAAACCCTTTATTTTTATTAGACGAAATTGATAAAGTTGGAAACGACTATAGGGGTGATCCATCATCAGCTTTATTAGAGGCTTTGGATCCAGAACAAAACACAACATTTAACGATCATTACCTAGAAGTTGATTACGATTTATCAGATGTTATGTTTGTAACAACAGCAAACACACTAAATATTCTTCCCCCACTTTTAGATAGAATGGAAGTCATAAGAATTCCAGGATATACAGAAGATGAGAAGATTAATATTGCTAACAAATATTTACTTCCTAAACAAATCAAAGACAATGGTGTTAAAGAAGGTGAGATGAAGTTAGCTGACGATACAATTAAAGAAATTATTAGAAGTTATACAAGAGAAAGCGGTGTTAGAAATTTAGAGAGAGAAATATCAAAAGTTACAAGAAAAGTTGTTAAAAAAGTAGTCAATAATGAAGAAAAGAGTGTTGAGGTTAATGAAAAAAATATACCTGACTTTCTTGGTATTAAGAAATTTAAATTTGGTGAACTAGAAGCAAAAGATAAAGTTGGAATAGTTATAGGTTTGGCTTGGACAGAATTTGGGGGTGAAATATTAAAAGTTGAAACAGTTAATATGCCAGGTAAAGGAAGAATGCAAATAACTGGTAAGTTAGGTGATGTGATGCAAGAGTCTGTAAAAGCTGCAAAATCCTATGTTAGATCTAAATGTTTGGAATTTGGTGTAACACCACCATTGTTTGAAAAAAAAGATTTTCATATACACGTTCCAGAGGGTGCAACACCAAAAGATGGTCCTTCAGCAGGTATAGCCATGGTTACATCAATAGTATCATCAATTACAAAAGTTCCAGTTAAAAGAGAAATAGCAATGACAGGTGAAGTAACGATCACAGGCCAGGTTTTACCAATTGGAGGCTTAAAGGAAAAATTATTAGCAGCTCATAGAGCTGGTGTTAAAAAAGTTTTGATACCAAAAGAGAATGAAAAAGATTTAGTTGATGTGCCAAAAAAAGTTAAAGACGATATTGAAATAGTACCAGTAGAAACTGCTGATGAAGTAATTAAAATAGCTTTAACTAAAGAATTGAAGCCTACCGAGTGGACTGAAGTAGATAAATTAACTGAAACTAAAAAAGACGATAAATCTCAAGCTAGTATTCAGTAATAAACAATTTACATTATAATAACCTTGATGTAATAGTACCATGTTTTGGGCGGTTAGCTCAGTTGGTAGAGCATCTCGTTTACACTGTACAATTTTCCTCAATTTACTATTTAAAATAAATAACTTTTAATTTTTAAGCACACTACACGCACACTTCACACATAATTAAGAATCTCGTTACATTTTATTGCAAGGACTGAAGTATTGAGTATCTAAAAAACATAAGTATGATTCAATTTATAAAAATTACAGAAAAACATATAAATGGAAACCAAAGAAAGTCTTGCTGCTTTAGGAGATAAAGGTTTAAAATTCATAGGTTTAATAATCATTATTCTTGTTGGAATGACAATTTATAAAGATGGTTTTTTTAATTCTTCAACATTTATTATGTTAGGGATTTTTTTAATTTGGTTTTCAATATGGATAGTTGTATCTTTTATTGAGATTTACTCAAAAAAATAAATTTTAATTTTATGGCGAAAATTACTCTTAAACCATTAGATAAGAATGATCCATTATTTAAACAAGGTTTCATAACATATAAAAAAAACCGTAAAGTAAAAAATAAACCAAAAAAAAAATCAAAAATAATCAATGAAAAGATTTGAAAAGATATTCAGAGGCAAAGTTTCATATAAGAAAATTGATAAATATGTAAACTTAGTTCGTATGACTTTAGACCCTGATGATGATATGCAAATAGAGTTTGATATCCAAGATGATTATCAACATATTAAAATAGCAGTATTTGATAGAGTACTTAATTAATGAGGACACTTTTAGGGATCGTGGTTCTGGGTTTATTATTGTGTGGGAATGCTAATGCAAAAAAACCATATTTTGAGTGTCTCCACTCTGATAAATCTAAAAGCATGTTCTTTTATAACTACAATGAGGAAAAATTTTATGTTTATTATGATAATTATGAACTTAGTTATGAAATGGACATTATTAATTTTAATAACAATACTATCTATGCAGAAAGATATGTTCCCAATCAAGCTCTTGATAAAATGATACGTTATTCTTCTATAGAATTTAATATCTTAACTTATGAAATGACACAAAAAAATTATGGATATGATATTGAAGAGAAGGAGCATCTTAGATTTGAACTAAAATGTAATAAATTTTTTAAAATGGATTAACGTGAAAAAGCCTCTAACATTGATATTTTTTAGTTTTTTAATTTTTAATACTGCAAAATCTGAACCACTTCTTCTCTCATGTCAGATAGAAGATAAAAGTGAAAACAAATATTTTCTTGCTGTTGATTTAGAAAATAAAACTTTAGATAGAGCTGGAAATTTATATAAAATTATTTCTATATCTGATGATTTAGTTAAAGCAGAAAGAAAAATAAAAATAGAAAATAAGAGTTATAATACAACTATATTTTTAGATCGTTATCATGGAGATATGCTTTTTATAAATACATCAAAAACGTCTAATGAGGATGATTGGAAAATTATCGATCAAGTTAAGTTTGAATGTAATAATTATCCAGTCTTCTAAAAGTGTTTAAAAATTTTAAAATTTTAAAAAGTATTATTAATGTTTACAATAATAGTCCATGGCATGCTGCATTTACATATCCAATATCATATATTTTTATAGCTTATATTTTGGTAGGTATATTTGGAGCCATTAGTGCTAGTCTTAATTTTAAATATACTTTTTTAATTTATATTTCTATATTTTTTATTTTCTCAACATACCTAACTCCGATATGGGTGTTTGTTGGATTAATAGTTTCAAATAAAAAGAAACCATATGTTCTGTCTTTAATCATTGGATTGGGATTACTTTTTATATTATTTTATGTCGTAAATTTAGCGACAGTAAATTTAGAAGTTAAGTAAAAATAAAAAAATATTTAAGCACACTCTGTGCACAGTTGAGTTGCAAAAATAAATTTTTTAGCCATTTTTCGAAGGTAATAAATCTTGACCTACACGTTCTAAAAGATATAAAACACGTTACTTTTTGGTTTTGGGCGGTTAGCTCAGTTGGTAGAGCATCTCGTTTACACCGAGGGGGTCAAAGGTTCGAGTCCTTTACTGCCCACCAGAACACGGGGGTGTAGCTCAGTTGGTTAGAGCGATCGCCTGTCACGCGATAGGTCGAGGGTTCGAGTCCCTTCACTCCCGCCATCAAATAAATGAATAAAATAGAGCCTTAAAATGTGACCTATCTACTCTTTTAGTTGATCTAAAAGGTGCTATATAGACTCATCATGCTTGCGGAATTTTTAAAAGATTATTTGCCAATAATTGTATTTTTACTAGTTGCACTTGTATTAAGTGTAGCATTTGTGGCAGTTAATTATTTAGCATCTCCAAAAAATCCTGATCCAGAAAAATTATCAGCATATGAATGTGGATTTGAACCATTTAATGACTCTAGAATGGAATTTGATGTTAGATTTTATCTTGTTGCAATATTATTTATTATTTTTGATTTAGAAATCGCTTTTCTATTTCCCTGGGCAATATCTCTAGGCAAAATCGGAATATTCGGATTTACATCAATGATGATCTTCCTGTTCATTCTTACTATCGGGTTCATTTATGAATGGAAAAAAGGAGCATTAGACTGGGAATAAAATGAATTTAGAAGAGAGAAAAAAAAATATACCAGAAGAATTTAAACAATTAGCACAAGATTTTAGTGATAATGGTTTTATAACAACATCATTAGACAATTTAGTTAACTGGGCTAGAACTGGATCATTACATTGGATGACTTTTGGTCTTGCATGTTGTGCAGTTGAAATGATGCAAACATCAATGCCAAGATATGATTTAGAAAGATTTGGTGCCGCTCCTAGAGCTTCACCTAGACAATCAGATGTTATGATTGTTGCTGGAACTCTAACAAATAAAATGGCTCCAGCACTAAGAAAAGTTTATGACCAGATGCCAGAACCAAGATATGTAATTTCCATGGGAAGTTGCGCAAATGGCGGTGGATATTATCATTACTCTTATTCTGTAGTAAGAGGATGTGATCGTATTGTACCAGTTGATGTATATGTTCCTGGTTGCCCTCCATCTGCTGAAGCACTTTTATATGGGATAATGCAACTTCAAAAGAAAATAAGGAACAAAGGTTCTCTGGAAAGATAAAAAATGCAAAATATCCAGGATTTAGAAAAAATTTTGAATTCAGAACTAAATACTAAAATAAAAAGTTCTTTAATCAAACATAATCAAATTTACTTAAAAATTGATGAAGCAGATTTAACAGAAGTTATTTTATTCTTAAAAACAAATTCAAAAACTAAATTTAGACAATTGATAGATATTACAGCTGTAGATTTTCCTGAAAATGAAATTAGATTTAAATTAGTTTATCTATTATTAAGTCATGAATTTAATCAAAGAATTATCATAGAGATAGATGTAAAAGAAAAAGAAATTGTTGGATCAATAACATCTATATTTCCGGCTGCAAATTGGATGGAAAGGGAAGTATTTGACATGTATGGAATTGATTTTAAAGATCATCCAGACCTGAGAAGAATACTCACAGATTATGGCTTTGAAGGACATCCATTAAGAAAAGATTTTCCTTTAACAGGTCATAATGAAGTTAGATACAGTCAAGAAACAAAAAAAGTTATTTATGAACCAGTAAAATTAGAACAAAATTATAGAAACTTTGATTATGAAAGTCCTTGGGAAGGAACAAAGTATATAAAAGAACAAACTAAAGAATAATGGCAAAAGAAACTAAAACTTTAAATCTAAATTTTGGACCTCAACATCCTGCTGCCCATGGAGTTTTGAGACTAATACTGCAGTTAGATGGTGAAATTGTTGAAAAAGCAGATCCACACATTGGTTTATTGCATAGAGGCACAGAAAAATTAATTGAAAACAAAACTTATACCCAGGCTGTTCCATATTTTGATCGACTAGATTATGTTGCCCCAATGAACCAAGAACACGCTTTTGCTTTAGCAATTGAAAAAATATTAAAAATAGAAGTTCCGATAAGAGCTCAATACATAAGAGTAATGTTTTGTGAGATTGGAAGAATACTTAGTCATATTTTAAATGTCACAACACAAGCAATGGATGTTGGTGCATTAACTCCAACTTTGTGGGGTTTTGAAGAAAGAGAAATATTAATGGGTTTTTATGAAAAAGTTTCTGGTTCTAGATTGCATGCTAATTATTTTAGAGCTGGAGGAGTACATCAAGATCTACCAAAAGGATTAGATAAAGAGATCGGAAAATTTTGTGAAAGATTTCCGAAAATAATAAATGATTTAGAATTACTTTTAACTGATAACCGAATATTTAAGCAAAGGAATGTTGATATAGGAGTAGTATCAAAACAAGATGCTCTCGATTATTCTTTTTCTGGTGTTATGTTGAGAGGATCAGGTGTTCCATGGGACTTAAGAAAATCTCAGCCTTACGATTGTTATGAACAATTCGAATTCAAAATTCCAGTAGGAAAAAATGGCGATTGTTATGACAGATACCTATGCAGAATTGAAGAAATGAAAGAAAGTGTAAATATAATAAATCAATGCTTGGCAAATTTACCTGTAGGACCAATTAAAACTGATGATGGAAAAATCAGTCCACCACCAAAAAAAGAAATAAAACAATCTATGGAAGCATTGATCCATCACTTTAAGTTATATACTGAAGGTTATAGAGTTGATAAAGATGAAATATATACAGCTGTAGAGGCTCCTAAAGGAGAATTTGGTGTTTACTTAATTTCCGATGGTTCAAGCAAACCTTACAAATGCAAAATTAGAGCTCCAGGATTTTCTCATTTGCAAGCGATGGATTACTTAATTAAAGGTCATATGTTAGCTGATGTTCCTGCAGTTTTAGGTTCAATGGATATTGTTTTTGGAGAGGTAGATAGATAAATGGCTGTTAAAAAAATATCAAAAGTACAACCTGAAAAATTTGAGTTTAATAAAAAAAATAAAGAAACTGCTGATAGTATTATTAAAAATTATCCTTCTGGAAAACAACAAAGTGCGGTTATGGCTTTATTGTACTTAGCACAAAAACAAAATGACAATTGGATACCTTTAAGTGCAATGAAATACATAGCAAAGTATTTAGATATGCCATACATAAAAGTATATGAAGTAGCTACATTTTATAGCATGTATAATTTAACCCCAGTTGGTAAATATTTCTTTCAAGTATGTACTACAACCCCATGTATGTTAAGGGGTGCATATAATTTAGTAGATGTTTGTAAACGAAAAATTTCTGAGGATGAAAATTGTTTGTCAGAGGATGGAAAAACTTCTTGGTTAGAAGTAGAATGTTTAGGTGCTTGTGTGAATGCGCCAATGCTTCAATTAAATGAGGATTATTATGAGGATTTAGATCCAACAAAACTTGAACAAATAATTGATAAAATAAGCAATGATGAAGTTCCCCAACCAGGATCTTATAGAGGCAGATTAAGTTCTGAACCAGAAAATACTAGAAAAACATTAATAGGTAATAAAAATGCTTGAAGATAAAGATAGAATTTTTCAAAATTTATACAATGACTTTGGTGCTGATTTAACATCTGCAAAACAGAGGGGAGACTGGAAGGATACAAAAGAAATTTGTGGCAAAGGAAGAGAATGGATAATTAATGAAATTAAAGAATCAGAACTTAGAGGAAGAGGTGGTGCTGGATTCCCTACAGGATTGAAGTGGTCTTTTGCTCCAAAAGAAGTTGGATCAAGACCACATTATTTAGTAATTAATGCAGATGAGTCTGAACCTGGTACATGCAAAGATAGAGATATTCTAAGATTTGAACCTCATAAATTAATTGAAGGCTGCTTACTTGCATCTTACGCAGTTAATGCACACAAGTGCTATATTTATATAAGAGGAGAATATTTTAATGAAGGACAAAAGCTTCAAACAGCTATAGATGAAGCTTACAAGGATGGTCTCTTAGGAAAAAATTCTGCAGGGACCGATTGGGAACTAGATATATATATTCATTATGGTGCTGGGGCTTATATCTGTGGTGAGGAAACTGCTTTGCTTGAAAGTATCGAAGGAAAAAAAGGTCAACCAAGATTAAAACCTCCATTTCCAGCTTTAATAGGTCTTTATGGTTGCCCGACAATAATTAACAATGTTGAAACAATTTCAGTGGTACCAACTATACTTAGAAGAGGCGGAAAATGGTTTTCATCACTCGGTAGACCAAAAAATACTGGTTCCAAAATATATTGTATTTCAGGAAATGTAAATAATCCCTGCAATGTAGAAGAAGAAATGGGAATTCCATTAAAAGAATTAATTGAAAAACATGCAGGTGGAGTAATAGGTGGATGGGATAATCTTAAAGCAGTTATACCTGGTGGTTCATCAATGCCATTACTTCCAAAAGAAACATGTGAGACAATAAAAATGGACTTTGATGCATGTGTCGAGAATAAAACTGGTTTAGGAACAGCTGGTATTGTGGTTATAAACAAAGATCAAGACATTATTAAGTGTATGGCTAGAATAGCAAGATTTTATAAACACGAGAGTTGCGGTCAATGTACACCATGTAGAGAAGGTTCTGGTTGGATGTGGAGAATGTTAGAGAGAATGGCCAAAGGCGAAGCCACAAGAGATGAAGTGGATATGTTATTAGACGTAACAAAACAAATTGAAGGTCATACAATTTGTGCTTTTGGTGAAGGATCTTCGTGGCCTGTTCAAGGATTGATCAGAAATTTTAAAGACGAAATAATTGAAAGGAATAAGTTTGATCCAATTGTGAAAAAGCAAAAAGATATACCCTATTTAATTGATCAACATTTATTAGAAGAAGAAAATGCTTAAACTTAAAGTAAATGATATTGATGTTGAGGTAGACCAAGGCACAACTGTTTTACAAGCATGCGAACAAGCTGGTGCAGAGATACCAAGGTTCTGTTATCACGAAAAATTATCTATAGCTGGAAATTGTAGAATGTGTTTAGTTGAAATGGAAAAATCTCCTAAGCCAATAGCTTCTTGCGCTATGCCTGCTGCAGAGGGGATGGTAATTAAAACTAATACTGAAAAAGTGAAAAAAGCAAGAAAAGGTGTAATGGAATTTTTGCTAGCAAACCATCCGCTTGATTGTCCAGTCTGTGATCAAGGTGGGGAATGTGATTTACAAGATCAATCTATGTATTATGGAATAGACAAATCAAGATTTAAAGAAAATAAAAGATATGTACCCGAAAAATATATGGGTCCTCTTATAAAAACTCAAATGACAAGATGTATTCATTGTACAAGATGTATTAGATTTGCAACTGAAGTTGCTGGAGTTCCTGAGCTTGGAGCAATAGGTAGAGGTGAGAATATGCAAATTACTACTTATTTAGAAAAAGCAATGGAGTCTGAACTCTCAGCTAATGTTATTGATTTATGTCCTGTCGGTGCACTTACATCAAAGCCTTATGTTTTCGAAGCTAGACCATGGGAACTTAAAAAAACCGAGACAATAGATGTAATGGATGCCGTTGGATCAAATATAAGAGTAGATACATACGGGTGGGAGGTTAAAAGAGTTCTTCCAAGAATTAACGAGGAAATTAATGAAGAATGGATATCTGATAAAACAAGATATGCTTGTGATGGCCTAAAAAATCAAAGATTAGACACGCCTTATATTAAAATTAATAATAAATTAAAGCCATCAAGTTGGGAAGAAGCTTTTAAAGCTATATCTAAAAGAATTTCAGAAACAAAGTCTGAGAAAATTGCTGGATTTATAGGTGATATGACAAACATGGAAACTACATATGCAGCAAAAGATTTTTTTGAAAAAACGATCAAGTCTGAAAATTTAGAGTCCAGATATGAAAAATTATATATCAATACAAATGTAAGAAGTAATTATTTATTTAACAGTTCAATTGAGGGAATAGAAAAAAGTGATTTAATAATTCTAATAGGCACAAATCCAAGATTTGAAGCAACAATATTAAACTCACGTATTAGAAAAAATTATTTAAAAAATAAGACCGAAATTATATCTTTAGGTGATGTTGGTGATTTAACTTATCCTTACCAAGTTATATCGAATAATACAGACACTATAAAAGATATTATTGATAATAAGCATGAAATTTCAGAAAAAATTAAAAAATCAAAAAATCCAAGTATAATTTTTGGACAATCAGTTTTTAAACTTAAGTCGGCACCTTATATTTTTGAAGAATTTAAAAATTATCTATTAGAAAATGATAAAATTTCTGATGATTGGAATGCATTAAATATATTATCAAAAAATTCATCCACAGTAGGCTCATATGACTTAAATGTATTATCAAAAAATTCTAGCTACGAAATATTGGATAAATTAGAAAATAATAACTTTGAAATTTTAATTTTATTTGGCCAAGATAATTTAAATTTTGAGAAAAAAAATGAATTTATAATATATATAGGTAGTCACGGTGATAAAGGCGCAAGTATTGCTGATGTAATTTTGCCTGGTGCTACTTACACAGAACAAGATGGTTATTTTACAAACTTAGAAGGAAAATTACAAAAAGCCTACAAGGCATCATATCCACCAGGTGAAGCTAAAGAGGATTGGCAAATAATAAATGAATTATCCTCATTCATTAAGAGAAAAAATCTATATAAGGATAAAAATCAACTTATTGACTCATTAATAAATTATTTAAATCTTAATAATAAAAATGAGACTGATTTTGAGGTACCTGAATATAATTTTAAATCAGAAAAAATTATTACTGAAGATATTGATTATTATCACTCCAATGTAATAGCAAGAGCATCAAAAACAATGTCAGAGTGTAAAAATATAAGAATGAGTTTACCAAAAACTGGAACTGATAATTAATGGCTGAACTAGTTATATTTTTTGAGCAAATTTATAGAATTCTGTTTCTATTGATCCCAGTTTTAGTATCTGTTGCAATGATTGTTTGGTTAGACAGAAGAGTATGGGCATTTGTTCAAAAAAGAAGAGGTCCTAACGTTGTTGGTCCATTTGGATTATTTCAAACATTAGCTGACGCATTAAAATATATTTTTAAAGAAATAATCATTCCAGCAAGCTCAAATAAAGTTATTTTTATATTAGCTCCAATAGTTACAATGACTCTAGCTTTAATTGCTTGGGCGGTAATTCCTTTTAGTGAAACATTTGTATTAGCAGATATCAATGTCGGTATTTTATATCTTTTTGCAGTTTCATCTTTAGGTGTTTATGGAATAATTATGGGTGGATGGGCATCTAATTCAAAGTATCCTTTTCTAGGAGCAATTAGATCAGCTGCTCAAATGGTTTCTTATGAAGTTTCCATAGGTGTAATAATTATAAATGTATTACTTTGTGTAGGTTCATTAAATCTAAGTGACATCGTTTTAGCTCAAAAAGATTTATGGTTTGTAATACCTCTATTCCCAATGTTTATAATATTTTTTATTTCTGCCTTAGCAGAAACTAACAGACCACCTTTTGATTTGCCCGAAGCTGAAGCAGAGTTAGTTGCAGGTTACCAGACAGAATACTCTGGAATGATGTATGCAATGTTTTGGTTAGGGGAGTATGCTAACATTTTACTTATGTGTGCAATAGGATCTATTTTATTTCTTGGTGGCTGGTTGTCTCCCATAGATTTATTTCCATTAAATGTTATTCCAGCTCCAATATGGTTAATCTTAAAAATACTCTTTTTATTTATCTTATTTGCTCTGATAAAAGCAATAGTACCTAGATACAGGTATGATCAATTAATGAAACTTGGTTGGAAAATTTTTCTACCATTTTCGTTAATTTATGTAGTATTAACTGCAAGTTTTTTAATGTATTTTGATTTATTACCGGGGAATTAATATGAGCTTAATTAGATTTTTCAAAACTGTTTTCATGATTGATTTTTTAACAGGATTAATCATGGCTATAAAAGAAATATTTAAACCAAAAAAAACAATTAATTATCCATTTGAAAAAGGTTCAATTAGTCCAAGAGCTAGGGGAGAGCATGCGCTAAGAAGATATCCAAATGGTGAGGAGAGATGTATTGCTTGTAAACTATGCGAAGCTGTTTGTCCTGCTCAGGCTATAACAATAGAGTCTAGCGAGAGAGAAGATGGAAGTAGAAAAACTACTCGTTATGATATTGATATGTTAAAATGTATTTATTGTGGTTTATGCGAACAATCTTGTCCAGTGGACGCGATTGTACAAGGCCCAAATTTTGAATTTGCTACACAAACAAGAGAAGAACTTTACTATAACAAAGAAAAGTTGTTAGAGAATGGAGATAGATGGGAGAATATTTTAGCAGCAAATATTAACGCTGATAGCTCCCATAGATAGTCAATGATTGCTCACGCAATAGTCTTTTATATATTTTCACTGATTGCAATTGTTTCTGCAATTATGGTAACTGTTTCGAAAAATACTGTTAATTCAGTTTTTTTTTTAATATTAGACTTTATCAGTATTTCTTGTTTGTTCATCATGATTGGTGCCGAATTTCTAGGAATGATAATGCTTATTGTGTACGTTGGAGCAGTTGCAGTACTATTTTTGTTTGTAGTTATGATGTTAAACGTGGCTCAACAAAAAAATGAATGGTTTAATTCTAGCGGAAGGAGTTCTCATATTCCAGTTGGTCTATTGGTAAGTATAATTATATTTTTTGAATTAATTATTGTTGTAGGTGGATGGAAATATAAACCAGATTTGTTAGATTCAATTGCAATTGAAATAAATACTGACTTAACAAATACTCAATCTTTAGGAAGCGTTATATATACTGATTATATTCATTTGTTTCAATTATCTGGAATGGTTTTATTGGTAGCCATGATCGGAGCAATTGTATTGACCTTCAGACAGAGATCTGGAGTAAAAAGACAAAGTTATTTCAAACAAATATCTAGAGATAGAAAAGATGGTATTGAATTAGTTGATGTTGAAAATAATAAAGGAGTTAAAATAGATGCTTAGTATTGGTCTTGGACATTATTTAACTCTCGCTGCTATAATATTCACAATTGGTATTGTAGGTATTTTTCTGAATAGAAAAAATATTATTGTTATATTGATGAGTATTGAATTAATACTTTTAGCTGTAAATATTAATTTAGTATCTTTTTCCATCTTTATCAACGATCTGAGTGGCCAGGTATTCACGTTATTCATATTAACAGTTGCTGCAGCTGAGGCTGCAATAGGACTTGCAATTATTGTTGTTTATTACAGAAACTCTGGAACAATAAGAGTTGAAGAAATCGACAGATTGAAAGGGTAAATGGAATACTTAATATTATTTTTACCTTTGATAGGTTCAATCATATCGGGTTTCTTTGGCAAAACCATTGGTGATAGATTATCGCAATTAATCACGTGTATTTTAGTTTCTATTTCGGCATTATTATCTTTGTTCATATTTTTTAAAGTTGTTTCATCAGGATATGAGCAAAATGCAATTATCGCAACTTGGATAAATTCAGGATCTTTAAATGTAAATTGGTCAATTAAAGTTGATGCTCTTTCTGCAGTAATGTTAGTTGTAGTTACTCTAGTTTCATCCTTAGTTCATATCTATTCTGTTGGTTACATGTCTCACGACCCACATAAACCAAGATTTATGTCCTATCTATCATTATTTACATTCGCCATGTTAACATTGGTAACATCAGATAATTTTTTGCAATTATTTTTCGGATGGGAAGGAGTTGGCCTTTGCTCGTACTTTTTAATTGGTTTTTGGTATAAAAAAGAAACTGCTAATGCTGCTGCTATTAAGGCTTTTATTGTAAATAGAGTTGGAGACTTTGGTTTTGCATTGGGAATTTTTTTAATATTTTATATTTTTGGCACAGTAAATTATGATGAAGTTTTTCCTAAGATACCTGAAATAATAGATCAAAAAATAAATTTTCTATCTTTTGAATTTTATACAATAGATTTAATTTGTTTATTACTTTTTATTGGAGCAATGGGAAAATCTGCACAATTTTTGCTTCATACATGGTTACCAGATGCTATGGAAGGTCCAACACCAGTATCCGCATTAATTCATGCAGCCACAATGGTAACTGCAGGAGTTTTTTTAGTAGTTAGATGTTCTCCAATTTATGAGTACTCAGAATTAGCTTTGTCTGTAATCACATTAGTTGGAATGACCACAGCTTTTTTCGCAGCTACAGTTGCACTAGTGCAAACAGACATAAAAAAAATTATCGCTTATTCAACATGTAGTCAATTGGGATACATGTTTTTTGCAGCAGGTGTAGGTGCATATAATGTTGCAATGTTTCATTTATTTACACATGCTTTTTTTAAAGCTCTACTTTTCTTAGGCTCTGGATCAGTAATTCATTCATTTAAAGATGAACAAGATGTTACTAAGATGGGAGGAGTATTTAAAAAATTACCCTACACTTATGCATTAATGGTTGTTGGTACTTTAGCTTTAACAGGATTTCCTTTCTTATCAGGTTTTTATTCTAAAGATGCAATAATTGAATTTGCTTATATAAGTGAAACAAAATTTGGAATTTATGCTGCTGGTATAGGTGTATTAACTGCTGTAATGACTTCTATATACTCATGGAGATTAATATTTAAAACTTTTCATGGAGATTACAAAAATAAAGAGCTTAGTATTGATACAATGCACGAGTCTCCATTAAGTATGATGTTACCTTTGGTGTTATTAGCAGTCGGTGCTGTTTTTTCAGGATTTTTATTTAAAGAATTATTTATAGGTCATGATACAATGTACAACTTCTGGGGAGAGTCTATAAAATTTCTAGAACCATTAGGAAAAGAACATCCTCCAACTTGGTTTTTGTTTTTAACTCCTACACTAGTAGTTTTAACAATTCCATTGTCATATTATCTATTTGTTAAAAATACTAAAATTGTAAATGAAATAGTTTCCATTAACATGCCGGTTTACATTTTTCTCCAAAAAAAATGGTATTTTGACGAATTGTATGATCAAATTTTTATTAAACCTTCAAAAAGTTTTGGAATATTTCTTTGGAAAAAAATTGATGGATTAATAATCGATAAATTTGGACCAGATGGAATTTCAAATTTAGTAAAACTTTTTTCTTTTAAAGCAGTAAAGTTTCAATCAGGTTATATTTATCAGTATGCCTTTATAATGCTTCTAGGTTTTTCAATTTTGTTAACTTTATTAATAGTAAAATAATATGAATTTCCCAATTCTATCATCACTGATTTTACTTCCAACAATAGGAGCCTTATTTATTTTTTTTGTTAGATCGTCTAATTCTCAATATCAAAGTAGCAAATATGTTGCCCTTTTTATAACTTTAGCTAATTTTTTCTTGTCTTTATATTTATGGATTGTTTTTGATAAATCTATAGTTGACTTTCAGTTTGTTGAAGAAAGAGAATGGATTTCAGGATTTGTTAATTACAAAGTTGGAGTAGACGGGATATCAATTTTATTCATTTTACTTACAACATTCATTACTCCAATTTGTGTAATAACTGTAAATGCAACTATCAAAAATAGATTAAAAGATTTTTTAATAGCAATCTTGATACTTGAAACATTTATGATTGGTGTCTTTTGCTCGTTGGACTTAGTTGTATTTTATTTATTTTTTGAGGCTGGTCTTATTCCAATGTTTTTAATTATTGGTATATGGGGTGGAGAAAGAAGAGTTTATTCAGCATTTAAATTCTTTTTATATACTTTGCTAGGTTCAGTTTTAATGCTGGTTGCTATTATATCAATATATTGGATAACTGGTACAACTGATGTCATTAAGTTATATGAATTGGGTATCGACGCTAAGTACCAAAATTTATTATGGCTAGCATTTTTTAGTTCCTTTGCTGTTAAAACACCAATGTGGCCAGTGCATACATGGTTACCAGATGCTCATGTAGAGGCACCAACTGCTGGTTCAGTTTTACTAGCTGCAATACTTTTAAAAATGGCTGGATATGGATTTATAAGGTTTTCTCTAGGTCTGTTTCCAGATGCTTCATTATATTTTGTTCCTTTAGTTTACACACTTAGTTTGATAGCGATTATTTATACATCACTAGTAGCCTTAATGCAGGAAGATATGAAAAAACTAATAGCTTATTCGTCCGTAGCTCATATGGGATTTGTAACACTAGGTATTTTCACAATGACACAGCAAGGAATAGAAGGAAGTATTTTCCAAATGATAAGTCATGGTTTGGTATCTGCAGCACTTTTTTTATGTGTTGGAGTTGTTTACGATAGACTTCATACAAGACTTATAAATAGATATGGAGGCTTAGTTTCTATAATGCCAAAGTACGCAATAGTTTTTATGGTTTTTACTTTAGGAGCTCTTGGATTACCTGGAACAAGTGGTTTTATTGGTGAATTTTTAGTTTTAATGGGTGCATTTAAAAAGAATATACTTGTAGCAACGATTGCAAGTCTAGGTGTGATCTTGGGGGCGGCATATATGCTTTGGTTATATAAGAGAATAATCTTTGGAAAATTAATTAATGAAGATGTAAAAAAAATGGTTGATTTAAAAAGATTTGAAATTGTTACATTATGGCTTTTAGTATTACCGATCATATTCTTTGGTTTTTACCCAGAACCTTTGATTAACTCTATAGAGGTATCAGTTGCAAACATGATAGATATGAATGATTTAGACAAGATTAATAAATTAGCATTAGGCGATTAATGGAAAATCTACAACTTATAATTCCAGAGTTATTTATATCAATAATGATTATGTTTTTATTAATATTTGGGGTATTTAAGAAAAATAGTTCTCAACTAGTTTATAATTTAACAACAGTAAGTTTAGTTGCTGCTTTAGCATTAATAATTAATTTAGAAGCACAAATTCAATCATCATTATTCAATAATAGTTACAATATAGATAGTTTAGCTAGATTTATGAAAATTCTTTTAATTTTGTCTGGGATTTTTGTGATGCTGTCATCATCAAAATACATTCAGATTAGTAAAATTAGCAAAATTGAATATCCAATTCTTATTTTATGCTCAATCTTAGGTATGATGGTGATGATTAGTTCAAATGATCTTATTGTTTTTTACATGGGATTAGAATTGCAATCATTAGCATTATATGTGTTAGCATCATTTAATAGAGATAATTTACTATCAACAGAATCTGGATTAAAATATTTTGTCTTAAGTGCTCTTTCATCTGGACTTTTATTATATGGGTGTTCACTTATTTATGGTTTTTCAGAAACGACTAATTTTAATCAAATTATGGTTAATACAAAAGAAATAGAATACGGATTAACTTTTGGAATAGTATTTATTTTAGTTGGATTAGCTTTTAAAATTTCTGCTGTTCCTTTCCATATGTGGGCACCTGATGTTTATCAAGGTTCACCAACATCTGTAACAGTCTTTTTCGCGTTACTTCCAAAAATTGCTGCATTAACCGTATTTATTAGATTTCTATACATTCCTTTTTATGAATTAGGTGATCAGTGGCAAATGATAATTATATTTTTGTCTATTGCATCAATGGTATTCGGAGCAGTAGCAGCAATTGGTCAAAAAAATTTAAAAAGACTAATAGCCTACAGCTCAATTAGTCATATGGGATATGCTCTTGCAGGTTTATCTACAGGAACAACGCAAGGTGTGCAGAGCTCTATTACATATATAACAATTTATCTTGTCATGAATTTAGCTTTTTTTAGTTGTTTGTTTATGCTTAAGCGAAACGATGAATATTATGAGAACATAGATGATTTATCGGGTCTTTCAAAAAATCATCCGTTACTGTCATTATCATTGCTTGTTGTGCTATTCTCTTTAGCGGGAATACCACCACTAGCTGGTTTTTTTGCAAAATTCTATATTTTTGTGGCTGTAATAAATGAAAAAATGTATTTTTTAGCAATAGTTGGACTTCTAGCAACAGTAATCGCTGCTTTTTATTATCTAAGAATAATCAAAATTATATATTTCGATCCAGAAAAAGAAAAATTTGAGTCGAAACATAATTTAGGTTTAAAATTTACACTAGTAGCATCAACTTTTTTCATTCTTGCTTACTTTATATATCCAAGTGGAATAGTAGATATAATTTCACAAATAAACATTAATTAATGAAACTCAAAATATATTCTTATAAGGGTGTCAAAAGCACTAATGATACAGCAATAAGATTAATCAAACAAAACATAAAACAAGGTATAGTTACTAGCGATATCCAGACTAATGGAAAAGGACAAAGGGGAAAAAAATGGGTTTCTAGAAGAGGTAATCTTTTTATTTCAATTTTTTTTCCCATTAGCGAAAGTTTAAATTTAAAAAAAATTACATTTTCAAATCTTAAAATAATAAAAAATATTTTAAAAAATATTGTTCCATATAAAATCAATATTAAACTACCAAATGATTTAAAAATAATGAATAAAAAGGTATGTGGAATTCTTCAAGAAATAATTTATTATAATGAAATTAAATTTCTAATTATTGGAGTAGGTATTAATATAAAAAGTAGTCCAATAATAAATGAATATGAAACTACTTATATAAATAAATATAATAATAAAATTAATAAATCTAAAATTATAAATTTTATAAAAAATAACTTCGAAAAAAAATATTCTTATTATGCCTAATTTTTACATTATTGGAGATATTGGAAATACAGATATAAAAATCTGTGTTTACAAAAATAAAAATATTATCAAAAAAATCAGACTATCTACAAATAAAGTCAATTTAAAATATTTAAAAAAAAATTTAAATGTTTTGAGAAAATATGATAAAAAATTAAAACAAATTTTATTCTGCTCCGTCGTTCCTCACTGTTACAAGAAAATTAAAAATTATTTTACATTATATTTTAATACAAATTGTAATGAGTTAAAAAATCTTAATTTAAGTAAATTTTTAAGTATAAAAGTTAATAGGAAACAAATTGGCTCTGATAGATTAGCTAATGCAATATCAGTAATTGACAATAAAAATAATTATATTGTAGTAGATTTTGGAACAGCAACTAATTTTGATGTAATCTCAGCAAATAGTTATAACGGAGGGGTAATTGCTCCTGGAATAAATCTATCATTAGAAAATTTATCAAAAAAAGCATTTTTAATACCTAATGTAAAATTTAAAAAATCAAATAATGTTGTAGGTAAAAATACTATAAGTGCAATTAATTCAGGATTTTTCTTCGGTTATTCTGGTCTGATTGACAATATAATTCATTCCATTATTAAACAAACCAAAAAAAAATATAAAATAATATTTACTGGTGGACTAGCAAAAATGTTTAAAAATTCTTTAAAACAAAGAGTAAAAATAAATTCTAATTTAACTACTGATGGAGTTTTAAAGGCTGCTATGTATTTAAATAAATGAAAGAAGAATTAATTTTTTGCCCTTTAGGGGGATCTGGAGAAATTGGGATGAATATGAATTTATTCGCCTATGGAAATCCAGATAATAGAAAATGGATAATTGTAGATATAGGAGTTACTTTTGCAGATGATGCAATTCCTGGAGTTGATTTAATATATCCTGACCCTGGATTTATTGTTGATAAAAAAGATGACTTATTAGGTATTGTTCTAACTCATGCACATGAAGATCACATTGGTGCAATTGCTCATATATGGCCAAAACTAAAATGTAAAATATTTGCTACTCCATTTACATCAGTGTTAATTTCAGAAAAATTTAAAGAAAAAAAAATTGATGTAACAGGATATCTAGAAGTTGTTCAGTTAAATAGCATTATAGATTTAAGTCCTTTTAAAATAGAATTTGTTACATTAACACATTCTATACTAGAACCTAATGGACTAAAAATTGAAACACCTGTTGGAAATATATTACACACTGGTGATTGGAAGTGTGATCCAGATCCATTAACTGGAGACAATATGAATTCAAAAAGATTAAAGGAAATTGGTGAAGAAGGTGTTTTGACAATGATATGTGACTCAACAAACGTATTTAGTGCAGGAAGAGCAGGATCTGAGCTCGATGTAAGAAAAAATATGCTAAAAATAATGGAAAGATTAAAGAAAAGGATAATTATTACTTCTTTCGCTTCAAATGTAGCTAGAATGGAGTCTGCCTTTTATTGTGCTGAAAAAACAGGTAGGCAAATTGCTTTGGTGGGCCGCTCAATGCATAGAATTTATAAAGCTGCTAGGCAATGTGGTTACTTGCAAAATGTTATCGAACCACTTGATGCAAGAGATGCAAAAAATATTTCAAGAGAAAAAATTGTTTACTTATGTACTGGTAGTCAAGGAGAACCAATGGGTGCGATGAACCGTATTTCAAATTATACACATCCAGATGTTTTTGTTGAGAGAGGGGACGCAGTTATATTTTCTTCGAAAATTATTCCAGGTAATGAAAAAAAATTATACAAACTTCACAATCAATTAGTTAGAGAAGGTATAGAAGTAATTTCTGAAGATAGTGAATTTATTCATGTATCAGGACATCCAAATAGAGAAGATTTAAAGGATATGTATGACTGGATAAAACCAAGATCAGTCATACCTGTTCATGGTGAACATAGACATATGATTGAACACATAAATTTTGCTAAAGAAATGCAAGTCCCATTTCCTGTTAGAGTAGAAAATGGTGATATAGTTAGAATTTATCCAGGTGATAAACCTGAAGTATATGATAAAGCTCCAAGTGGAAGACTTTACGTAGATGGTTCTATAAGTGTTGAAGAAGATGCCCAATCTATCAAAGAGAGAAAAAATTTATCTACCAACGGATTAATAGAAGCAACACTAGTAATCACTCCAAATGGTAATATTCATAACAAACCTTTATTAACTTTTAGAGGTTTACCTATATACGAAAAAGATGAATTTACATTTAATCTTGAAGAGGAAATTGAAAAAACAGCAAAAACTTTTTCTTTAAATAATAAAAAGCAAGAATCTAATTTAATTGATGCTCTTAAAATAACTTGTAGAAAGTACACAAAAGAAAAATTAGGAAAAAGACCTTACACAAATATAAATTTAGTGAGGATTTAATTGAGTATTACAGGCTCAATAGTTGTATATGTGTGCTTGTGGTGGATAGTTTTTTTTGCCATTCTACCTATAGATGTTAATCGTGAAAAAAAGGGAAATATAGAGGGAGTTGACCCTGGGGCCCCAGAAAATCCAAAAATAACTAAAAAAATAATTTATTGTACTTTAATTACGTCTGGTATTTTTATAGTTATATATCTATTAGTAATTAATGAAATTTTAAATTTACGTAACTTTTTAAATTAATGTTTTTTTCAAGATCATTTATTCCGATACTAAAAAATAATCCATCTGAGGCTAAAATTAAATCACACCAGTTAATGTTAAGAGTAGGCATGATTAAACAGTCCTCTGCTGGAATTTATTCTTGGTTACCGCTTGGATTTAAAGTCATGAAAAAAATAGAACAAATAGTTAGAGAAGAACAAGACCGTGTTGGTGTTCAAGAAATATTAATGCCTACAATTCAATCATCCGAAATTTGGAAGGAAAGTGGTCGATATGAAGATTATGGTGAAGAAATGTTAAGAATTAAGGATCGTCAAAATAGAGAAATGTTATATGGTCCAACTAATGAGGAACTTGTGACAGAAATTTTTAGATCTTCCTTTAAATCATATAAATCTTTACCTCAATTATTATACCATATTCAATGGAAATTTAGAGATGAGTTAAGACCAAGATTTGGAATTATGAGATGCAGAGAATTTTATATGAAGGATGCCTACTCTTTTGATTTAACAGATGATGATGCAATATTTTCGTACAATAAATTTTTTCTTTCATATTTAAAAACTTTTAAGAGACTAAATTTATCCGCAATTCCCATGGCTGCTGACACTGGTCCTATAGGAGGAAACTTATCACATGAATTCGTCATTCTTGCTGACACAGGTGAAAGTAAAATTTATACAGATAAGAGAATTTTTGATGTAGACAGCTCTAAAACAATTTTAGACAAAGAGTCATTAGGTGTATTGAGAAAACAATACGAAAAGTTTTACTCAGTAACAGATGAAAAATTTAATAAAGATGAATTTGAAAAATCTGTTGCAGAAGAATATAGAGTAAATACCAAAGGTATTGAAGTTGGTCACATATTTTATTTTGGAGATAAATACTCAAAACCAATGAATGCAGCTGTTGATTTTAATGGAAAAAAAGAATTTGTAAAAATGGGATCATATGGAATTGGAGTTTCCAGACTTGTTGGTGCCATAATTGAGGCAAAATATAATGATAAAGACGGTATTATGAAATGGCCTATGTCAGTAACACCTTATGATTGTGCTATTATTCCAATGATTAATAAAAATGATAAATCTAATTTAGAAAAGTCTATTAAAGTACATGAATTTCTAAAATCAAAAAACATAGAAACAATCATAGATGATACAGACGAAAATATCTCAGCTAAAATAAAAAAATTTAATTTAATTGGAATTCCATATCAATTGATAATCGGAAGCAAATCTGAAGGAAATTTATATGAGTTTAAGGAAGTCGATGGAGAAACTCAAAAATTTAAAGTTGAAGATATAGCTTCACAAATAATAAAAGCTAAACAAAATTGATTTCACAACTAGAAAAAGAAATTATATTTAGATTTTTAAGAGCTAGAAAAAAAGATGGCTTCTTAAATGTAATCTCTATCTTTTCCTTTATTGGTATTGGTTTGGGCGTGGCTGTATTAATAATTGTTATGTCGGTAATGAACGGTTTTAGATCGGAGTTAATAAATAAAATTGTAGGCTTTAATGCCCATGCTGTTGTAAAACATTACGACAAGCCTTTAGTTTTTGTAAATAATAAGGATTTAGCTAAGGGTATTGTGTCAAATGATGGAGAAGCAGTAATTCTTTCAAAAATAAATACAAAAGGAGTACTTTTAAAAGGATATTTGAAAAATGATTTTGAGACACTAGAAATATCAAATAATCAAAAATATTTTGGATCAACAGATTTAAAAAATAATTCAATTTCAATTGGAAAAGATTTAAGCTTTTTACTTAATATAGATATTGGCGATCAAATAACAATAATGTCACCATCTGGTATTCAAACAATTGTTGGGTCTTTTCCTAGACAAGATAAATTTGAAGTAATTTCAATATTCGATAGCGGGATTACAGAATTTAATGAGAATGTAGCATATATCAATCTTAATACATTAGAGGATTTTTTTGATAAAAATAAAAACAAAAGATTTACTGAGTACTATTTTAAAGATCCAAAAAAAATCGAATATCACAAAAAAAATTTAATAGATTTATTTCCTGATGCATATGTTTACACATGGGCAGATTTAAATGAGTCATTATTTTCAGCTTTAAAAGTTGAAAGAAATGTAATGTTTATAATCTTATCTTTAATTATAATTGTAGCTGCATTTAATATTATATCTGGTTTGACTATATTGGTTAAAAATAAAACAAGGGATATAGGAATTTTAAAATCTATTGGTGTGTCAAATGTATCAATTAAAAAAATCTTTTTTTTTGTTGGATTTATCATTGGCACTTCAGCAACTTTATTTGGAATTGTATTAGGTTCTTTATTTTCATTTTATATAGAAGATATTAGGAAATTTATTTCAAATACGTTTGATATAATGTTATTTCCAGAAGAAATTTACTTTTTAAGTACTCTTCCATCAGAAATAAATGTTAATTCAATTATTTTAATTGCTTTATGTTCAATTATGACAACTTCAGTTGTATCAATTTATCCAGCTTCAAAAGCAGCAAGATTAGATACAATACAATCACTGAAATATGAATAATTTTTTAAAATTAAACAATTTATCAAAAAAGTATGAAAAAAATAAATCACATAAAGTTTTAAATAATATAAATTTTAAATTTGAATCAGGAAAAGTGTACTCAATTGTTGGACCTTCTGGATCTGGTAAATCAACACTATTAAATTTACTATCATTAATTGATATTCCTTCTTCAGGTTTCATCGAATTTAATAAAAAGAAAATTGATACAATTAGTTCAATTGAGAATGACAGTGTAAGATCAAAAAATATTGGTATTATTTATCAAGACAAAAATTTATTGCCTGATTTTACTGCGCTTGAAAACGTTATATTACCTAATTTATTAATTTCTAATAACAAATCAAAATCAACAGAGTTAGCAAAAAAACTGATTAAAAAATTTGATTTAACATCGAGATTAAATCATTATCCATCAGAGCTTTCTGGTGGGGAAAATCAAAGAATTGCAATTGCTAGGGCTTTAATTAATGAACCTAATATTATCCTGGCAGATGAACCAACTGGAAGTTTAGATTTTGAAAATGCAAAACAAATATTTAAAATTCTATTTAATTTAAAAGAAAAAAATAGAATTATAATTTTTGCAACCCACAATAGATATTTTGCAAATATGGCAGATTGTAAAATTAAAATGATTGGTGGTAAAATGAATTCTACCAATGAAAGAATCAATTAACAAAACATTCAATCAATTTAAAATACACACTCAATATTCAATTTGTGAAGGAGCTGTAAAAATTGAAGAATTAAAAGATTTCTGTAAAAAAAATAAAATTAAATCGTTAGGCTTGTCAGATACCTATAATTTATCAGGCGCATTAGAGTTTTCAGAAAATTTAACTTCCGTAGGTACACAGCCTATAATTGGAACTCAGATTTTATTTAAATATAAAGAATTTGAGGGTTTAATACCTCTTATAGCTAAAAATAAAAATGGATATAAAAACATAATTAAACTTTCATCAAAATCTTATTTAGAAAGTTCAGAAACAACCACCCCGCATTGTAAATTAGACGACTTATTTAATAATTCTGAAGGTATAATAATTTTAACTGGTTCAATAAAATGTTTTTTTGGTTCACTTTTTAATAAAGGTTTAACTAATGAAATTGAAGAAATACTGCTAATGTTAAAAGATAAATTTCAAGATAATATTTACATAGAAATTCAAAGGCATAATGATTTGAATGAAAAAGACTTCGAAAATTATAATCTAAAAGTTTCAGCCAAGTTAGAATTACCAATTATTGCTTCTCATGAAGTTTACTATTTAAATAAAGATATGTTTGAAGCTCACGATGCATTGATGTGTATAGGTGAAAAAACTTATGTAAATGACTCAAATAGAATAAAACTTTCAAATCAGCATTATTTTAAATCATCAAATGAGATGATTGAGGTATTTAAAGATTTACCGGAGGCGTTAGAAAATAATTTTAATTTACCTTTTAGATGTTCCTTTAAGCCAAATTTTTCTAAACCTATTTTACCAAGAATTTCATCTTCTGAAAAAGATCCAAATGAAATTTTGAAACAACTATCTATTGAAGGACTAAAAGATAAATTTAAATCAGTTTTTGATGTAGATCATATTCATGTTGAGAAAGATGAAAAATATATACAATATAAAAAAAGATTAGACCATGAAATACGAATAATAGTTGAAATGAATTACTCTGGTTATTTCTTAATTGTTTCAGATTATATTAAGTGGGCTAAATTGAATAAAATACCGGTGGGTCCTGGTAGAGGATCTGGCGCAGGCTCTTTAGTAGCATGGTGTTTATCTATAACTGATATTGATCCAATAAAATTTAATCTTATTTTTGAACGATTTCTAAATCCTGATAGAATTTCAATGCCAGATTTTGATATAGATTTTTGTGAAGAAAAAAGAGATTTGGTTTTTGAATATCTAACTACAAAATATAAAGATAGTGTAGCTCATATTATCACCTTTGGTAAATTAAAAACAAGAATGGTTATAAGAGATGTTGGTAGAGTTTTGGGATTGCCCTATGGCTTTATAGATAGTATTTGTAAAATGATACCTTTTGATCCATCCAGACCAATGTCATTGCAGGAATGTATTAATGTAGAGCCTAGACTTCAAAAGTTAATTAAAGAAGACAAAAGGGTTGATCGTTTAGTTAATTTATCTCTGAAATTAGAGGGTTTAAATCGTAATGTGGCAACTCATGCAGCAGGTGTTGTGATTGCAGACAAAAAATTAACAGAAACTGTACCTTTATACAAAGATAATTCAGCTGATTTATTATTACCCTCAACTCAGTTTGATATGTACTCAGCAGAAAATGCAGGACTTATTAAATTTGACTTTTTAGGCTTAAAAACTTTAACTGTTATCGATAAAGCTCAAAAACTAATAAATAAAATTAAACCTGAATTCAATATTGAAAAAATTAATTACGAAGATCAGAAAGTATACGAATTATTATCTAGCGGTAAAACAGTTGGTTTATTTCAATTGGAAAGTTCCGGAATGAAAGATGCGCTTATAAACATGAAACCTAACAGATTAGAAGATATTATTGCACTAGTTGCTTTGTATAGACCAGGTCCTATGAGCAACATACCAATATATAATGATTGTAAGCATGGAATAAGAGAACCTGATTATCTTCACCCTAAATTAGAGGAAATTTTAAAACCAACGTATGGTGTAATAATATATCAAGAGCAGGTTATGCAGATAGCTCAAGTTCTTTCAGGATTTACAGCTGGTGAAGCAGATATTTTAAGAAGAGCAATGGGAAAAAAAAAGAGAGCTGAGTTAGAAAAACAAAAACAAAGATTTGTAGAAGGGGCATCTAAAAATGGAATAAGCAAAGAGATAGCTGCTAGTATATTTTTAAAAATTGAACCATTTGCTGAGTATGGATTTAATAAAAGTCATGCAGCCGCTTACGCAGTAATAGCCTATCAAACTGCATACCTTAAAACATATTATCCACATGAATTTTTTGTAGCATCAATGTCTACAGAATTGTCTAATCAAAAAAAATTAAGCGAATTTTATGAAGAACTTAAAAGATTAAATATAGAAATAGTAAGACCCGATATCAATAAATCTTTTGCTGATTTTACTTCAGACGGAATTTTTTTCTATTATGCATTAGGTGCTATAAAAAATGTTGGATTTGAAGCGATAAATAATGTTATTAAAGAAAGATTACAAAATGGAGAATTTAAAAGTTTAATTGATTTTATTAACAGAGTGAATCCAAAAGATATAAATAAGTTACAACTAGAAGGTTTAGTACAGGCAGGAGCATTTGATAAATTAAATAATAATCGACAATCGTTATTTAAATCAATTCCAAATATAATATTAAAATCTAAAAACATTCATGAAAATAAAGCTACAAATCAAATTGATTTATTTGGAAACCAAGAGACAGAGGATCTAAATTTTCTAGATAATTGTGAAGATTACGATGTAGACAATAAGCTCAACAAAGAGTTTGAAACCCTAGGATTTTACATGTCTGATCATCCATTAAATCAGTATAAATCAATTTTTAAACAGTATAATATTACCTACTTTGATGAATTTGAGAACAATAAAGATATTCTTAGTTCTAATATCGCTTGTACCGTACTTAAAGTTCAAGAAAAAAAAACCCAAAAAGGAAATTCATATGGAATAATAAAATTTTCAGATTTATCAAATACATTCGAGCTTTTTATTTTCTCTGAAATTTTTGAACTCAATAGAAAGATTCTAATTGAAGGAAATTCCATAATGTTAACTTTAATGAAAAATTATTCTGATGATGATAGAAGTCAAAGGAGAATTAATGTAAAAAAAATGATTTCACTAAACGAAATAGTTAATAAAGCAATAAAAAAAATTACTTTTAAATTTAGTGATATTAAAAATATTAAAAAATTAAGACAAATGTCCAAAGAGAATGGTGAAACAGAGGTAAATATAATATTAGACAAAAAAGATGAAATTTTAACATTTCAACTTAAAGATAAAAGAAAAGTGAATAATCAACTAATTAAAACGTTAAATTTGCAAGAAAATATAATTATTGATTAAAAAGGGGTTGTTTTTTATCAAATAATTAGTATTTATTTCGAAATTAAAACGCACACAATTAGTGGTTTAATACCTCCGGTCCCTAAGGGCAATAATTGTGGTGGCATAACCGGGAAAAAATATGAAGATACCAAAAATCACAATCGAACAATTGCTTGAAGCAGGAGTTCACCTTGGTCATAAAACACTAAGATGGAATCCAAAAATGAAAAAATATATTTTTGGAAAAAGAGATGCAATACATATAATAGACTTAACCCAAACACTTGAATTAACAAATCAAGCCTTAGAGAAAGTTCATAATACTATTTCAGCGGGTGGTAAAATACTTTTTATATCAACTAAGAAACAAGCATCAGAAGCTGTTGCTCAATTAGCTAAAGATACTGATCAATATTTTGTAAATTATCGTTGGCTAGGTGGAATGTTGACCAATTGGGGTACTATTTCTAATTCTATTAAAAAACTAAATAAAATTAATTCTGATCTTTCGGCTGAAAATCGAGGTTTTACAAAAAAAGAATTACTTAAGATGAGTGGACAAAGAGATAAATTGCAAAGATCTCTAGGTGGCATAATGGAAATGAAGAAAATTCCGGACCTAGTATTTATAATTGATACAAATTATGAATCTCTCGCAATAAAAGAATCTAAAAAACTAGGTATACCAATAATAGCAATCCTAGATACCAATTCTAATCCAGACGGTATAGATTTCCCCATACCAGGTAATGATGATGCTAGAAGATCAATAGATTTATATTGTAATCTCATGAAGGATACAATAATTGATGCCAAAAAAAATATTATTCAGGCACAAGCAGATTTAACTAAAATTGAAAAAAAAAGTGATAATAAAATTCAAAATAGTACTTTAGAAAAAAAGTTAAATTAAATCAAATCAATATATTGAATGAGCGATATAGAAAAAATAAAACAATTGAGACAATCAACTGGAGCAGGTTTTAAAGATTGCAATAGTGCACTTAAAGAGTCAGATGGAGATTTAGAAAAAGCAGCAGAAATCTTAAGAGTTAAAGGGATAGCAAAAGCATCAAAAAAAATGACTAGAGATGCTAAAGAAGGTGTCATTGTAATAAGCGGAAATGAAAAAAAAACTTCAATAATTGAAGTAAATTGTGAAACAGATTTTGTTGCAAAAAATGACGACTTCATTTCTTTTGTGAAAGAATTAAGTGAATTAAATAATCAGTGTTCTTCAAAAATTGAAGAACTTAAAAAAATTAAAATGTTAAATAACAAAACTGTTGAAGAAAATTTAGTATTGTTAATAGCAAAAATTGGTGAAAAAATTACAATAGGAAAACATAAAACTTTAGAAAATGTAAAATCTAAAAATTTTGTATATCAACATTCTGTAATAAAAGAAAATGTATCTAAGTTAGGAGTGATTCTTTCATTAGAAACAACTGAAAACAGTGATAAAATTGAATTATTTGGAAAACAGTTATCTATGCATATTGCTGCATCTAATCCTTTGGCACTAAATTCTGATGAAATTCCGAAAGAAATTCTTGATAAAGAGCAAGAATTAATTTCGGAGGAATTAAAAAATTCAGGAAAAACAGATGAAATTGTAAAAAAGATTAGCATTGGTAAATTAAAAAAATTTAAAGAAGAAAATAGTTTAATGACACAAGACTGGGTTATGGAACCAAAAAAAAAAGTTAGAGATGTAATTTCTGAAATTAATATACCAAATTTAAAAATAAACGAGTTTTTAAGACTTAAAATTGGAGAATAATGTTTGCTGAAAATTCTTACAAAATAAAAATGGCTAAAACAATTGATGTTTTTAATAAAGAGTTAGGTTCTTTAAGAACTGGAAGAGCTAATTCAAATATGCTCGATCTTATCAAGGTAGATGTTTATGGACAAAGTATGCCTATTAATCAATTAGGAACGATTTCTACACCCGAGCCCAGAACAATAAATATCCAGATATGGGATATAAACAATGTTGGAATTGTTGATTCGGCAATAAAAAAGTCAGAATTAGGTTTAAATCCACAAATTGACGGACAATTAATAAGATTACCGATACCAGATCTAAGTGAGGAAAGAAGGCTTGAAATAAAAAAAATTGTAAAATCTATGGGCGAAAAATGTAAAGTGTCAATAAGGAATATAAGAAGAGAAGCCAATGATGATCTTAAAAAACTATTAAAATTAAAAGAAATATCTGAGGACGATGAAAAAAAATTTGAAAAAATAATACAAAATTTGACAGATGTTAATATAAAAATAATTGATGAAAAAGTTTTATCTAAAGAAAAAGAAATAATGACGATATGACCCCACCAAAACATGTAGCCATAATCATGGATGGTAACGGAAGATGGGGTATAAGAAAAAAAAAATCAAGAAATTATGGTCACAAAAAGGGTATTGAAACGGTAGATAAAATAATTTCTGCAGCAATATACAAAAAAATTAATTACCTAACACTTTTTGCTTTTTCAACAGAGAATTGGAAAAGACCAAAAAATGAAGTTGAATATCTATTTAAATTATTAAATTACTATATAAATCACGAAATAAAAAATTTATTAAAAAAACAAATTAAAATAAAAATTTTAGGTAATATAAATCAGTTTCCGTTTAAATTAAAATCAAATATTAGAAAAATTGAAAGACTAACAAAAAATAATAATAATATCCAAGTTAATATTGCTTTAAATTATGGATCGAGACAAGAAATACTGATGGCAATAAAAAAAATTTTTAAGAAACATTTAAAAATTAATAAAACAAATTTAGAAAAAAATCTATATACTAGTAACATACCAGATCCAGAAATATTAATTAGAACTGGAGATACAAATAGAATAAGTAATTTTCTTTTGTGGCAGTGCATTTATAGCGAAATATTTTTTGAAAAAAAAATGTGGCCTGACTTTAATGAAAAAGATTTTTACAGAATTTTAAAGAAATATAAAAGAATTGATAGGAATTTTGGCGGCTTAAATGAGAGAAATTAATAAAAGGTTATTGACTTCTATTCTGTTGCTAATCATATTTTTTATATCTATAAATATTAGCTTTGTATTAATATTTTCATTAATAATTGCTCATTATTTAATAGTCTGCGAAGCATACAACATATTAAAAAAATTAATTAAAAGTAAAAAAATTTTATTTTTTTTTACATTTATTGGAATAATTTATTTTTCACAATTAATAATCAATATTGGTTATATTACTTTATCAAATGATATTGATTCAAAAATTTTATTATCATTTATCATTACTGTTTGTGTACTATCAGATATTGGTGGATATATATTTGGCAAATTATTTAAAGGAAAAAAAATTACTAAAATTAGTCCAAATAAAACTTACTCTGGAATGATAGGTGCATATATTTTATCTATTGTCTTTTCATTAATAATATTCAGAAATTTCATCTTATTTGATAAAATAATCTTTATGTCTATTATGATTTCAACTTTATCACAAATTGGTGACTTAATAATTTCATATTTAAAAAGAAAAGCTAAAATTAAAGATACTGGAAATATTTTGCCTGGACATGGTGGATTATTAGATAGATTTGATGGATTAATTTTTGCTATACCTTTAAGCTTATTATTTATGAAATATATATGAAAAGTGTAATAATTCTTGGCTCCACAGGCTCGATAGGCGCCTCCACACTGGCAGCTATCAATAAAAGTAATAATTTTAATATAAGATTATTATCAACAAATAAAAATTCAAAAAAAATATTAAAACAGGCAATTAAGTATAAAGTTAAAAATATTATTATTGAAAATAAGAATGAATATTTAAAATATAAAAAGCTTTTTAAAAAAAAAAAAATTAATCTGTATTTAGGTCTATCTAATTTAACAAAGATCATTCGTAAAAAATTAGATTATTGTGTAAATGCTATTAGTGGAATTGACGGTTTAGAACCAACTCTAGACATAATACCATTAACTAAAAATCTTTTGATTGCAAACAAGGAAACAATAATTTGTGGATGGGAATTGATTTTAAAGAATATAACGATAAATAAAACTAATTTTATACCGCTAGACTCGGAACATTTTTCAATATGGAAATTAATAAAAAATGAAAAAAAAAATAATATTAATAAGGTTATCCTTACAGCCTCTGGCGGTCCATTTTTAAATAAATCTCTTAACAAAATATCAAATATTAATCCTCGAAAGGCCTTAAATCATCCTAATTGGAAAATGGGAAAAAAGATTTCAATAGATTCATCCACAATGATGAATAAAATTTTTGAGTATATTGAAGCGAAAAAAATCTTTAATCTAGAAAAAAAAAAACTATCGATTCTTATTCATCCATTATCATTTGTTCATGCAATTATTTTTTTTAATGGTGGTCTAATTAAAATGTTAGCACATGATACTGATATGATAATACCAATATCTAATGCATTAAATATTATTAAGAAAAATAAGAATAACTTTACATCAAATCAATTAAAGAATTTGAATAATTTAAATTTTCAAAAAGCTAGTAATAAAATATTTCCTTTATTAAAATTAGTTGATCTAATACCAGAAAAGCAATCATATTTTGAAACAATATTAATAACTATTAATGATGAGCTAGTAAAAAAATATCTGGCTAAAAAAATTAATTTTATTTCTATTCATCTAAATTTGTTAAATTTAATAAAAAAACCGTACTTTAAGAAATATTATAAATTAAAACCAAAAAATATTTATGATATAAAGAAAATGATTGATAAAACAAAAATGTATCTTGAATTAAATTTTAAACATTATGAAAAATAAACTTTATATCATAAAACATTTTCTTATCATTATTGGCATATATCTATTATTAATAAACAACTCACTTTCTGAGATATTAAAAAAATTTGATATTATTGGCAATGAAAGATTGTCAAAAGAAACAATTATAATGTTTTCAAATTTAAATTTTGGTGAAACAATAAATAAAAATAAATTAAATAATTCTTTAAAAGAATTATACTCGACTAATTATTTTAAGGATGTTTCTATTTCAAGCAGTAATGGTATAGTAAAAATTATAGTAAAAGAAAATCCAATTATTCAAAGTATTAAAATCACAGGTATTGATAATAATAATATATATGAAAATATTAGAGAAATAACTTCTAAAACTGAAAAATACCCTTTTGTAGAAAGTGAAATTAACAATCAACTCACTTTATTAAAGAATATTTTAAAATCATATGGATATTATTTTGTAAAATTGGAAACATTGATCAATTCAAACCCAAATAATTCTGTTGATCTTATTTACAATTTTGAATTGGGTCAAATAGCCAAAATAAAAAAAATTAAGTTTATTGGTAATAAGATTTATAAAGAAAGAATTTTAAGAAATATTATATTATCAGAGGAAGATAAATTTTGGAAATTTATAACAAGAAATAAATTTTTAGATCCAAGTAGAATAAATGTTGATGTAGCGAGACTAGAAAACTTTTATAAAAATAGAGGTTTCTATGAAATTGAAATTAAGTCAACCACTGCTTTAATAACTGATGCGCAAGATTTTGAACTAATATTTAATATCAATGCTGGAGATAAATATTATTTTGGAGAGATAAGTTTGTCAGATAAAATTAATATACCCGATGATACATTTAATAGATTTAATAAGGAATTTGTAAAATTAAAAGGCAAAAAGTATTCAAAAAAAATCATAAATAATCTCATAGATTCAATTAACGAATATACCTTACAAAATGAATTTACATTTATTAATGCAAATTATTCTGAAATAGTTCAAAACGATAATCACGTCGATATAAAAATAGATTTCGATGATCTTGATAAATTTTATGTTGAAAGAATTAATATATTTGGAAATTTTATAACTGATGAGAAAGTTATAAGAAACACTTTAATTGTTGATGAAGGGGATGCATTTAATGAAATTTTATTTGAAAAATCAATAAAGAATTTACAGGCAAAAAATATTTTCAAAAAAGTTGAATACGAAAGTTATAACACCGAAAATTTAAACAAAGTTATAGACATAACAGTTGAAGAAAAACCAACTGGAGAAATATTTGCTGGTGCAGGAACCGGAACAACTGGCTCCTCAATTACTGCTGGTATTAAGGAAAATAATTATTTAGGTATTGGAATTAAATTAGATACCAATCTCACAATTACAGATGATACAATTAAAGGTAAATTTTCTGCAATTAACCCAAATTTTAACAATACAGATAAATCAATAAAAACTGAAATTGAAAGTTTAACAAATGATTATATGTCAACTGGTGGTTATAAAACAAGTAGAACCGGTGTTACTATTGGAACAGAATTTGAGCAGTTGAGTGACTTATTTGTAAATTTAGAACTATCAAATTATTATGAAGATTTAGAAACATCGTCTACTGCAACTAGTATTATAAAAAAACAAGAAGGTAATTACTTTGAAAATTTAATTAGTTATAGAATTTCATATAATAAACTTAATCAAAATTTTCAACCAACAGACGGATTTGTAACAAATTTTTCTCAAACTTTGCCTATTTATAGTGATGATGTTTCTATAGAAAATACATTTACAAGTTCAAACTATCATTCAGTAAACGATAACCTAATATTATCGGCAAAATTATATCTTAAAGCTGTAAATTCTTTAGATGATAATGTAAGAGTTTCAAAAAGAGTTTATGTGCCTGGTAGACGTTTGAGAGGTTTTGAAAGTGGTAAAATTGGACCTAAGGATGGCACTCAATATATAGGTGGCAATTATGCAAGTGCACTAAATTTGAATACAACACTTCCAAATGTATTATTTGAAAATGAAAATATTGATTTTAATTTATTTCTTGATTTTGCAAATGTTTGGGAGGTAGATTATAAGAGCTCATTAGACTCCAATCATATAAGATCATCCACGGGTTTTGCAGTTAATTGGTTTAGCACTATCGGCCCTTTAACATTTTCTTATGCAATACCACTAAGTGAAGCCGATACAGATATTACTGAAAAATTTAGGTTTCAGATTGGTACATCTTTTTAATGAAAGTTTTTTTTATTATTTTTTTTCTTCTAATTAATTTCGAAGTATATGCTAAAACAAATATTGTTTATATAGATATACAATATATTATCGACAATTCTAATCTTGGTAAATTTTATAAAAATAAATTAAAAAAAATTGAGTCAAATTTAAAAGAAAGCATGTTAAAAAAAGAGGAAGTTATAAAAAAAAATCAAATTGAGATAAATAATCAAAAAAATATACTTAAAGAGGAAGAAATAAAGAAAAAAATAAAGCAATTAAACGAATTAGTTAAAAATTATAACATTGAGAGAAATAATGCAAATAATGAAATTCTTGAAAATAAAAAAAAATATAGCACTGAAATTTTGAAATTATTAAATCCATTACTCACAGATTATGTTGAAAAAAATAAAATAAAATTAGTTATAGATAAAAAAAATATTTTAGTAGGTATTAAAACATTAGATATTACTGAAGAAATATTACAAATTTTTGATCAGAAAACTAAAGATGCTAATTTAATAAATGAAAATTAATAATAATTTTTTTAAAAAAAAAAATAATGTTTATCTATCAAATATATTTAAAGTTCTAAAATTAAATTTTATTTATAAGAATATTAAAATAAATAACATAAAAGATCTTAAAAGCGCTAAAAACAATGATATTTCTTTTTTTAATTCTTTAAAATACATAGATGTATTAAAGCATTCTAAATCATCATTTATAATAACCGACCAAAAGTATGAAAAAATAGTAAAAAAATATTCAAACCCTGTAATTGTTAGAAATATTTTAAAATCGGTAGCCATTGTTACAAAATTATTTTACCCAGATTCTATTGAAGATGCTGTTGATTTATCAGTTAAAATTAGTGAACGTAATAAATTTAAAAAAGTTAAATTTGGCCACAATGTATTAATTGGAATAAATGTAAAAATTGGAAAAAATACAATTATTGGGCATAATACTATAATTGAATCAAATGTAATAATTGGAGACAATTGTGTGATTGGTAATAATGTTCTTATTAAAAATACTATAATTGGAAATAATGTAAGAATTTTGGACGCCTCCGTAATTGGAAAAAAGGGTTTTGGTTTCTTTCCTGATAAAAATAGAAATTTTAGATACCCTCACATAGGTATTGTTATTATTAATGATAATGTTGAAATTGGTTGCAATAACACAATTGATAGAGGATCTTTATCAAACACTATCATTGGGAAAAATACTTTTATTGATAATCAGGTTCACATTGCTCATAATGTTGAAATAGGAAAAAACTGTATAATTACAGGTCAAGTTGGATTTGCTGGCAGTTCAAAAATTGGTGAAAATGTTAAAATAGGCGGTCAAGCGGGAATTTCTGGACATTTAAGAATAGGAAATAATGTAGAAATAGCTGGAGGTAGTGGAGTTATAAAAAATATACCAGACAATTCAAAAGTCATGGGTTATCCTGCTAAAGATATAAGAAAATTTTTAAAAGACAATAAATGACAGATCGTTTGAATAAAATACAAATTAAGGATCTACTTCCGCATAGAGAACCTATGTTACTCATAGATGAGTTAATCAATATTAAAAAACTTAAATCAGCTACTGCAATAGTAAATGTTAAGAAAGATAGTTTTTTTGTACAAGGTCATTTTCCTGGTGAACCTGTTATGCCAGGAGTATTAATTGTTGAAGCGTTTGGACAAGCTGCTGCAGCTCTTACTGCAGCAGGAATTGACAAGAAAACTTACGAAAATAAATTAGTTTTTTTAATGACCGTTGATAAAGCAAGATTTAGAAATCCAGTAATTCCTGACTGTATATTAGAATTAAATATTGAGGCTGTAAGATCTCATGGAAGAGTATGGAAATACAAAGGTGAAGCTATTGTTAATGGGAAAAAAATGGCTGATGCTCAGTGGGCAGCAACAATAGTAGATAGAAAGAAATAATTAGTAGCAATTCTTGATAAGCATTTAGATTAAAATTTGTTATCAATTCTTAATGATACATCCAACATCTAGTATAGATCCAAATGCAAAAATTTTTAATGATGTTGAAATTGGTCCATATTGTGTAATAGGCTCAGATGTAGAACTAGGATCAAAAACAAAATTGCACTCACATGTTAGCATTAAAGGTAATACAAAAATTGGTAAAAATAACGAGATTTTTCCTTTTGTGTCTATCGGAACATCTCCACAAGATTTAAAATATAAAGGTGAAAAAAATTCTATAATTATTGGCGATAACAATAAACTTAGAGAATATGTTAATATTAATCCAGGCACATACCAAGGAGGTACAATTACTAAAATAGGTAATAATAATTTACTAATGGTTTACTGTCATGTAGCACATGATTGCAATCTTGGAGATAATATAGTTTTAGCAAATAATGTTCAGGTTGGCGGTCATGTAACAATAGAAAATAATGCAATAGTCGGTGGTAGTTGCGCTATACATCAATTTTCAAGAATTGGTCACTTATCAATGGTAGGAGGAATGACCGGTGTTTTAAGCGATGTAATTCCATTTGGTCTATCACTCGGCAATAGAAATAATTTAGTGGGTCTAAATCTTATAGGACTTAGAAGAGCAAAAATTTCAAATGAAGATATTAAAATATTACAAAAATTTTATGATAAAGTATTTTATGATCAAAATTTTAGATCTAATATCGAAAATTTAAATGCTGAGATAAAAGAAAATAAATATATCAAAATCATAATTGATTTTATAAATTCAGATAAAAAAAGACCTATATCTCTTCCAGAAAATATTAAATGATTGGATTATTTTTAGGGGAAAAAAAACTACCATTAGAAATATTAAAAAGTTTAAAAAAAAAAAAAATTAAATATTTCATTATAGATTTATCAAAAAATAATAAATTCAAAAATGATAGAAATAGTTATTTTGTTAATATTGGAAAGTTTGGTAAAATTTTAGAATTAATTAAATCAAAAAAATGTAACAAAGTTTTATTTGCAGGTAATATTATTAAACCCAGAATTTCTAAATTAAAATTAGATCTCAAAGGTTTTTACTATATCCCTAGAATTATAAAAGCATCTAAATTAGGAGATGCGGCTATACTAAAAGAATTGATTAAAATTTTATCAGAAAATAAAATAAAAGTTATTAAACTAAATACATTTAATCCAGAATTAACACTGAGTAAAGGATGTTATACTAAATTGAAGCCTAGTATGACTGATAAATTAATAATGAAAAAAGGTATTGAAATATTAAATAGATCAAATTCATTTAATCATGTTCAAGCATTGGTAATCAATAATCACAAGATTATTTCTATTGAAAAAAGAAAAGGCACAAAGGATATGTTAAAATCGATTAGAAACAATAATCAAAAGAATAAAATATTAATAAAGATGCCCAAAACAAAGCAAGACTTGCGTGTTGATTTGCCGACTTTTGGTCTAGATACACTAAAAGATTGTAAAAAAGCTCATATTAAAGGAATTGTAGTTAAAGCAGGTCAAAATATATTTTTAGATAAACGCAAAGGACTTCAATTTGCTAATAAAAATAATATTTTTGTAATGGCTAAATGAAAAAGATTTTTATTTTAACAGGTGAACCATCTGGTGATAAATTAGCTGCTGAGGTTATTAAAGAATTAAAAAAATCTAAAATAAATATTGAATATTTATCTGTTGGAGGTCAACATTTAAATTCTATAGGTATTAAGTCAATATATGATCAAAAGGATATTACTTACATAGCATTCACAGACATATTATTTAATATTTTTAAGATAAAAAGTAAAATAAATGAAACGGTAAAAAAAATTATAGATTTCAGTCCTGATATTTTATTTAGCGTTGATAGTCCTGATTTTACTCTTCGTGTTTCAAAAATAATTAAATTAAAAAAACCAGATATCAAAACTATTCATTTTATTGCACCTAAGGTTTGGGCATGGAGAGAGGGTAGGGTTAAAAAAATGAAAAGTTTCTTAGATCACATTCTTTTATTATTTGATTTTGAAAAGAAATATTTCGATAAGGAAAAACTAAAAAATACATTTGTTGGACACCCAATTTTAGATAACACAAATCACGAAAAGATTGAAATTAATGAATTATTAAAGGAAAAAATTATTTCGATTTTTCCTGGTAGTAGATTGTCTGAATTGAAATCACATGTGCCTATACTTATTGAGTTTATTAAAAAAATGAATGAAGAAAAAAATAATTATAATTATATTTTTCATGCCACTGAAGGTTCTAAAGAATATTTATCTCAAATTATTAAAAAAAATAATCTAGGAAATGTTGATCTTATTTCAAATGAAAATATAAAAATTGCCGCAATTAAAAAATCTATTTTTGCAATTGTTAAATCTGGAACAGTTTCACTTGAAGTTTGTAAATACGGTGTACCATCAATAATAATTTATAAAATGAATTTTTTTAACTTCTTTATTGCTAAGTTATTTTTAAAAATAAATTATGTAAACATGATAAATATTATTAATAATAAAGAAATTATCCCTGAACTTTTACAAAAGGAATGTAACTCGGATGAAATATATAAAACAGTTAATTATTTATTAAAAAAACCTGAACTTATAAATGAACAATTAAAACAAGTTAATAAAACTATTAATGAATTAAGATCGAACACTTCATCAAGCAATGAAGCTTCCAATATTTTGTTATCTTATTTGAGATAATCTTTTAGACACTTCCTCTTTACCAAGTGCACACAATATATCATATATACCTGGCCCAAACTTTGATCCCGTAAGGCATATTCTTAGTGGTTGTCCAACCCCTTTAAAATTTGTATTATTATTTTTTATTAGGTCATTAATTATTGGCTCTAGTGTTTCTCTGGTAAAATCTGATAGTTTATTAATATCATCACTAAATAATTTAATAATTTTAATAGCTGTTTCGTCTAATAGTTTTTTATCTTCTTTTTCTATTTGAACTTTGTCATTTATTAAAAACTTTGAATTTTTGTAAATATCTTCCAAAGTTTTTGCTTTATTTTTTAAAAAATGTAACGAATTTTTAATTTTTTTCTGTGCTGAAACATGTATCTTTTCTTGAAAAGTTTCACAATAAGTTATTAAAAAATTAAATAGATCATTTTCATCAATATTTTTTATATAATGTTCGTTCATTGAATAAATTCGACTAATATCTAATTTTGAAGGTGATTTCCCAATTCCTTCTAAATTGAAGAATTTGATACTTTCGTCTAAATCAAAAATTTCTTTATCTTTGTATGACCATCCTAATCTCAGAAGATAGTTTCTAAGAGCATTAGGCATTATTCCAATTTTTGAATAATCATCTAATGTCGATGCATTATCCCTTTTAGATAGTTTTTTTCCTTCTATAGTATGAATTAGCGGTATATGTGCAAAAGATGGCACTTTCCAATTCATAGCATCATAGATTTGTATTTGTTTGAATGTATTTATTTTATGATCATCACCTCTAATTATATGTGTCATACCCATCAAATAGTCATCTACTGATGCTGATAAATTATATGTAGGGGATCCATCTGCTCTTAATATAACAAAGTCTTCTATAGTATTATTTTCAATTTCTATATTTCCCTGGACCAAATCTTTTAAGATAGATTTTCCTTCAACTTTACTTTTAAATCTGATTACAGGCTCAATTTCTTTTGGAGCGTCAGTTTCACTCTTATCTCTCCACTTTCTATTATAGATATATGGTATTTTTTTTTGTTTTGCCCTTTTTTTTTGCTCTTCAATTTCTTCACTTGAGCAATAACATTTATAAGCCAAACCTTTTTTTAACAATTCATTAGCTACATTTATATGATCATCTATTTTATCTGATTGAATATATTCACTATCTTCGTAATTAATACCTATCCATTTTAAGGAATTAATTATTTGATTTTTGAATTCGTCTTTAGACCTTTCTTTATCCGTATCCTCTATTCTTAGATAAAATTTACCACCTTTATTTTTTGAATAAAGCCAATTGAATAATGCTGTTCTTACTCCTCCAATGTGTAAAGGTCCTGTTGGTGACGGAGCAAATCTAGTTGCCACAGTTTTCATCAGATTTATTTAGACTATTTTAGGAAAAGTTTCTATATAAAGATACTAGAATTCCTTGAACTTTTACTCTATCGGGACCAAATATTTTAGTTTCGTAATTTCTATTTGCGCTTTCCAAAGCTACGGTCTTACCTTTTCTTCTTATTCTTTTAAGCATTGCTTCATGATCGTCAATTAATGCGACTACTATTTTTCCATTTTCAGCTGTATCAGCTTTTTTCACAATTACTGTATCACCATCATTTATTCCAGCCTCGATCATTGAATCTCCTTGCACTTTTAGTCCAAAAAATTCTCCATTTTTTTCAATATTGGAAGGCAAAGGTATTCTAGAAACTTCGTTTTGAATTGCTTCGACAGGTGTACCAGCAGCAATATTACCTAACACAGGTATTTCATTTTCATCTGAATTATTTCGATTTGAACTTTCATCAAGTCCACCTTTAATTACACTTGGTGAAAAACTGTTATAAATATCATTTGCTGAAGCTGTTTCAGGTAACTTAATGACTTCCAAAGCTCTTGCTTTATGAGCCAATCTTTTAATAAATCCTCTTTCTTCTAAAGCACTAATTAATCTATGAATCCCAGATTTAGACTTTAGATTTAGAGATTCCTTCATTTCCTCATAAGAAGGAGATACACCACTAGATCTCAACTTTTTATTGATAAATAAAAGCAGGTTTTTTTGTTTTTTAGTTAACATAGAACAAATTGTGTACATAAATGTTCTATTAAAGTTCTTTCAATTAAACAAGAGTTAAAACCCTAATAAATTCAACACTTTTTTTATAAAATTGAAAAAATATTATTATTTTCTAAATTTTTTAAAATCGATTCACCTATGAGAAATGTTTTTATTTTTGTTTCTGAGGCTATTTTCAAAACATCTTCTTTGTTTTTTATTCCGCTCTCTGAAATTAGTGGCCCGTCATGATTAACTAAAATATTATGAATATCATAAGTTGTATTTATATCTGTTTTTAGTGTTTTTAAATTTCTATTGTTTATCCCTATTATTGCATCTTTGTACTTTAGAGATTTTTTGGCCTCTTCAACAGTATGAACTTCAACAATTACAGACATTTTAAGTTTCTTTGCTTCTTCATACAACTCATCTGCAGTTTTTTCATCAACGCCAGCTAAAATTATTAAGATAGCATCAGCACCATAACTCCTGGAAAGATGGACTTGAAATTTATCAACAAAAAAATCTTTACATAAAATAGGTAAATTTATTTTTTGTTTAATTTTACTAATGTGAATTAAGTTTCCCAAAAAAAAATCCTCCTCAGTTAAAACTGACAAGCAAGTTACATTATTTTTTAAGTATATATCAGCAATTTCAACAGGGTTATAATTTTCAACAATTATACCAGCTGAAGGACTGGCTTTTTTAATCTCTGCAATAATAGAGATTTTGTCATGATTTATATTATTAAGTATTTTTTCTTTAAAATTTATATAATTTTTTTGATTTGTAATTTTGTCATTTAGAGAATTTATTGAAATATCTTTTTTTAAAAATTGAATTTTATTTCTTTTTTTATTAATTATTTTTTCTAATATATTCTCAGACATTTCTCAATTTTTCTAAATGTGAATATGTTTTTCCTGATAGCAAATGATCTCTTGCTTTTTCATAGGCATATTTAAAATTATCCTCTCTTTCAGATATTATTAAACCAGCTGCAGCATTTAATGATACTGCTTTAGAAAAGTCATTATCATTACCTTTAAATATATCTATAATTTTTTGTGAATTAAATTTTGCGTCATTTCCAACTATTTTATAGAAACCTTCAGCATTTACTTTTAATTCTTTAGGATCAATAATTATTTCATTGATTTCCCCATTTCTTAATTGTTTAACGATCGTTTTATCATATGGCGATATTTCATCTAAACCATCATTGCTGTTAACAATCCAAGCAAATTTTATATTTAAGTCTTTCAAGGCACTAGCAAATATATCTAGAAGTTTTTTATCAAAAACTCCTACAACTTGTTTTTCAACATTTGCTGGACTACTCAAAGGACCAATCATATTAAAAATTGTCCTCTTCCCAATTTTTTTTCTGGTTGGGCCAACATATTTCATTGCGCTATGATAATTTGGAGCAAACATAAATCCAAAATGATTTTTTTTAATTTGATTTTCAATATCTTTGGGCTCCAAGTTGATATTTATATTTAATGCTTCTAAAACATCTGCAGATCCACATTTTGATGAAACTGCTTTATTACCATGTTTTGCTACGTTAATGCCCATACTTGAAAGTAATAGTGCGGAAGCAGTAGATATGTTTAGTGTATCCTTGCCATCACCACCCGTTCCACAGGTATCTATACAGTGATCTACATTAACTTTTTTCGCTTTATTTCTAAGCACTGAGACACCACCTGCTATTTCTGTTGAAACTTCACCCTTTTTAGATAGTAGAGTTAAAAAATTATAAATTTCATTATCATTAGCTTTTCCATTCATCAAAATCTCAAAAGCACCAATACTTTCCTGTAATGTTAAATTTTCATTTAATTCAAGTTTTTTTATATATTTTTCCATTTATTTAATAAAATTTTTTAAAATTTTTAAACCATCTTTAGTCTTTATACTTTCAGGATGAAATTGTACTCCATGAACATCATAAATTCTATGTTTAACACCCATAATTATTCCATCTAAAGTTATAGCTGTAATTTCTAAATCTTTAGAGAGTGTTTTACTATCAATTATTAAACTATGGTATCTAGTTGCCTCAAATATTTTTGGTACTCCTTTTAAAATCCCTTTATTTTTTGAAATGATTTTACTTGTTTTTCCATGAACCAATTCTTTAGCTTGAATAATTTTAGATCCAAATATTTGACCTATAATTTGATGACCTAAACAAACTCCTAGTATTGGAATTTTATTATACAATTCATTTACTATTGATAGACAGTTTCCAGCTTGATCAGGATTACCTGGACCAGGTGATATCACAATTTTATTATATTTTTTCTTTAATATTTCTTTTGTATTAATTTTATCATTTCTTACCACTTCTACATTTTGACAAAACTTAGATATGTAATGATACAAATTAAATGTAAAACTATCATAGTTATCAATTAATATTATTTTCATAATCACTCAATTGCTTTTAATAGAGCTTTTGCTTTATTAACTGTTTCAAGATATTCATTCTGTGGTTTGCTATCTGCAACTATTCCAGCACCAGATTGTACATAAAATTTCTTATTTTTTGCTACTGCGGTTCTAAGTGCAATACATGTATCAAATTCACCGTTTGCTGAAAAATATCCAATTCCACCGGCATAAACTTTTCTTTTAGTTGTTTCTAGCTCATCTATTATCTCCATTGCTCTAATTTTTGGAGCCCCAGATACTGTTCCCGCCGGAAACCCAGACAATAAAGTTTCAAATTTTGAGTATTTATTATTAAATACTCCCTCAACATTTGATACAATATGCATAACATGAGAGTATCTTTCTATTGAAAAACTTTCAGTCACTTTTACAGTATTAACCTTTGATACTTTTCCAGTGTCGTTTCTTCCTAGATCAAGAAGCATTAAATGTTCGGACAGCTCTTTTTTGTCATTCAATAAATCTTTTTCAAAAAATAAATCTTGTTTTTTATTTTTCCCCCTTGGTCTTGTTCCAGCAATCGGTCTAATCGTGACTTTATTATTTCTTAATCTTACAAGTATTTCTGGACTCGCTCCAATTATCTGAAAATCTTTAAAATTAAAAAAATACATAAAAGGAGAAGGATTAGTTTTCCTTAATTTCTTATAAATTTCTAATGGGTTTTTACTTAATTTGGTTTCAAATCTTTGACTAAGAACTACCTGAAATATGTCTCCAATTTTAATATATTTTTTTGCCTTTTTTATATTTGATAAAAATTTTTTTTTAGAAATATTTGATTTTACTTTTGTTTTAACTTTTTTATTAATTTTATCTAGATACGAACTATTATAATTAGATAAAAAAATTAAATTCTCAATTTGATTAATTATTTTTTCATACCTTATTTTATAATTAATTATTTTTTCATCACAAAAAACATTAATTATAAAATATAATTTCTTTTTAATATTATCATGTATTATTAGCTCTCTTGGTCTGATAATTCTAGCATCAGGTAATTTTAAATCGTCTTTATTTTTATTAGGAATATTTTCTAGATATCTAATAATGTCATATGAAAAGTATCCTGATATTATGGAGCTAATTGAGGGTAATTCTCTAGGAATTTTAAATTTAAAACTTTCAATAACATTTTCTATATTTTTCTTTGCACTACCTTTCAAAATTTTAACTTTGTTATCAAAGTATATCTTGCTTATGTTATTATTAAATTCCCAAATTTTATCAGGATTTTTTCCAAAAATTGTATATCTACCTTTAATAAATCCTTTTTCTACTGACTCAAATACAAAAGCATTTTTCTCAGTAAAAAAATTATTTATTAAATTTATTATTTCTTTAGAACCATCAGTGTTCAAGGATAAATAGAGTATTTGGTTTAATTTTTTTTTGTGATTAATCTTAAATTGTTTAAGGCTTATGTTAAGCATTATTTAAAATAATCTTTTATTCGATCTATATTGTTATTAAAAATTTTAACTTCATACTTGGTGTTAAGTGATGTGTCATAGGAACTATAAATATCATCGATCAAGTTGATATTTGTTTTAGCTAAATATTCTTGAATATTTTCATTTGTGTTTTTTAAATTTTCATAAGTAATCTGATTAATCTTTGCTAAAAAAATATTATTAGCTTTGTTTGAAACCATAACAAAACTTTGTTTTGGCAATTCATAAATAAGCTTTAAAGATGTCTCATCAAATAAAGTATTATCATTGATTGAATTAATTATTCCTGAATTTATATTTTCTTTATTTTTTACTAGATTTTCAAAGTCAGAATCATTGAAATCTTTATTTTGAATTTTTTCAAATAAATTTTTATTAAGATCAAATTTTTTCTTTAGTAAAATTCTGTTTTTAACTTTATCTCTGAAGGATGTATCATTTTTATTTGGTAGTAAATTATTTATTTTTGTAATTTGATATATTAAAAAGTAATTATCTTTATCTTTTAAAACTATTTCTTTTTTATCTTTATTTTCGTAAATTTCTTTTAATACATCATCCTCATTTACAAACTTAAAATTGTTTCTTTTTTGCAATTTTATTTCATTTTTTTTTGCGATATCTTCTAAAGAAAATTCATTTAATATATCATTTTCGATTTCATCAATTTTTTTATAAAAATCTTCATTAAATTCGTTGATTTCAATTAGATTTGAGGGTTCAACTTTAGCATAACTAAAATCAATGTATGCTTCTTTTAGGTTTTCCTCATTTTTGATTATATAATTATTAATTTCGACGTCTGAAATATTTTTATCGTAAGCATATTCAAGATCATAGTATTGAATATTTATTTTTTTGTTTTCATTTATGTAAATCTTATTTTGTAAATAATATGGTGATTTAATACCACCACCAATATAATCAAATAGTCTTTTTCTTAACTCAGAATTTTTCAGTCTATTTTCAAATTCAGCTGCTATAATATTATTCTCTAAAAGAAATTTTTCATATTTTAATCTTGAAAAATTTTTTTCATCATCAAGAAAATTTATGTCATTTTGTAAATTTAATTTTAATGATCTATCTGAAACTTTTACATTTAAATCTTTATACTCCATTGACATTAAATCTTTTGATATAAGGTCACTCAAAATTCTTTCCAAGATATTGTTATCTAAATTTTCTTTTATATAATCAGGATTAATTCTTGATCGGTTTATATGATCAATGAAGTCTTTCGTTGAAATTGAATTATTATTTATTTTAGCAATATTATTTGTGTTCCCACCACTAAAGACACTTCCCATTCCCCAAAAAACAAAAGGAACAATTATTATAGCCACTAGGACACCTGCCAATTTACTATTTGTAAAACCTCTTAATTTTCCTAACATGAGTAATTCTTTATATATTGATTATAAAAAACAAACCTATAAATTAAATTATCTAAGATGACAAATAATAATATGATCTTTATAGCTAATTGGAAGATGAATGGAGAAAAAAGTCATATCTCTGGCATTAATAAAACCATAAAATTTTTAAAAAAATCAAAAAATAAAAAAAATCAAATAATTTACTGCCCACCATTTACCCTAATTTCATCAGTTAAAAATAAAGTAAAAAACACTAAAATCAAAGTAGGTGCGCAGAACCTTTCTCAATTAAATGATTATGGTGCATTTACAGGATCTGTAAACTCTAAATTAATAAAGTCAGCAGGAGGTGACTATGTTATCGTTGGTCATTCTGAAATTAGAAATCAGGAAAATGATATACTAATAAATAAAAAAATTCACTCAGCACTTAAAGAAAAATTAAAAGTAATTCTTTGCATTGGAGAAACATATAAAGAAAAAAAAAATAATAAAACTTTTGCAGTTCTTAAAAGACAAATAACAATCGCATTAAAGAATATAAAAAAAATTAATAATATTATTTTTGCATATGAACCTAGATGGGCAATCGGAACTGGAAAAATACCAAAATCATCTGAATTAAGAAAAAACTTTAAAGACATATTTGATATAATTAATAAATTAAAAAAAAATCAAAAATATAAAATTATCTATGGCGGATCTGTTAACTCAAAAAATGTATTAGAGTTAAAAAAAATTAATGATTTAAAAGGATTTTTAATAGGAAGCGCTTCTTTGAGAGCAAAAAATTTTATTGATATAATTAAAAAATCAACTAATTAAACCTCGTGGAAAATATACTTTTAATAATTAACATTATTCTTGCAGCTATTCTAGTTGTCTTAGTTTTATTTCAAAAATCCGAGGGAGGTGCATTGGGTATTGGGGTGTCCCAAGATAACTTCATGCTTTCTAGATCAGCAGGAAATTTTTTAACCAAAGCTACAGCATTTATTGCTACTTTATTTATAATATGTAGTCTGTGTTTAACGATTCTTTCAAGAGGTGAATTAACTCCAACAACATCAGTTTTAGATAAAATAGAGGAAACTGATGATGCTCCAAAGGTGCCAGATAGCAATAATTAATACTTTGAATTTTTAAATTTTAGGTCTATAAGATACTTCCATGGCGCGATATATTTTTGTCACTGGCGGCGTGGTATCATCACTGGGAAAAGGTCTATCTTCAGCATCTCTTGCATATCTTTTAAAATCACAAGGTTATAAAGTTAGGATACGTAAAATGGATCCATATTTAAATGTTGATCCTGGAACAATGAGTCCTTTTCAGCATGGAGAGGTTTTTGTTACTGATGATGGTGCAGAAACTGACTTAGATTTAGGACATTATGAAAGATTTACAAATACTTCATCAAAACAATCTGACAATATTACTACAGGTAAAATATATAGTGACGTAATCAAAAAAGAGAGACAAGGGGGCTATCTAGGTAAGACAGTTCAAGTTATACCGCATATTACAGATAGAATTAAAAAATTTATTAGCAAAGACATAAGTAACGAAGATTTTGTAATTTGTGAAATTGGAGGAACTGTTGGCGACATAGAGAGTTTACCATTCTTAGAAGCAATAAGACAATTCTCAAACGATCATGGAAGGTCTAGAACATTATTTGTTCATTTAACTTTAGTACCATTTATGAAATCTTCTGATGAGATAAAAACAAAACCTACACAACATAGTGTCAAAGAATTAAGAAGTATCGGTATACAGCCAGATATTGTTATATGTAGATCAGAGCAGCATATACCTTTAGAACAAAGAAAAAAAATATCTTTATTTTGTAATGTAGATATTAATAATGTCATTGAGACTGTTGATGTTAGAACAATTTATGAAGCTCCAATTAGTTTTTATAACCAAAAATTAGATAAACAAGTCTTAAAATATTTCAAAATAAAATCAAAAAAGAAACCCAATTTAAATCCATGGAAAAATATTACTTCGACTGTTCTAAAAAATAATAAAGTAATTAACATTGGATTAATAGGCAAATATGTGAACTTAAAAGATGCATATAAATCTTTAGATGAAGCATTAACACACGGTGGTATAGTAAATAATGTAAAAGTTAATTTGGTAAGAATTGAGTCTGATAAACTAAAAAAAAATGAAATAAGCAAAAAACTTAAGAGTGTTTCTGGAATATTAATACCAGGTGGATTTGGTAAAAGAGGAACAGAAGGTAAGATTGCAGCAATTAAATATGCAAGAGAAAAAAAAATACCCTTTTTTGGTATTTGTTTTGGAATGCAAATGGCAATTATTGAATTTGCCAGAAACAAATTAAATATTAAAAATGCTGGATCTACAGAGCTTGATAAAAAATGCTATCCCGTTATTGGATTAATCCATGAATGGAATAGAAATGGAAAAGTTTTTAAGGGCACAGAAAAAAACTTAGGTGGGACAATGAGATTAGGGCTTTATACAGCTAAATTAAAAAATAATTCTGCCATAAAAAAGATTTATAAATCAAATGAAATAAAGGAAAGACACAGACACAGATATGAAATTAATAATAATCAGAGATCAAAATTTGAGAAAAAAGGATTAATATTTTCAGGAATGTCACCAGATAATAAATTGCCTGAAATAATTGAGTTAAAAAATCATCCTTGGTTTATAGGTGTTCAATTTCACCCAGAGTTTAAATCAAGACCATTATCACCACATCCGTTATTTAAATCATTTATAAAGGCTGCTAAGAACTATCATGGAAAATAGAATTGTTAGTTGCAACGATATAAAAATTTCAAATTTAAACAAAATATGTTTAATTGCTGGACCCTGCCAAATGGAAACTGAACAACATGCTTTAGACATGGCAGGGGAAATTAAAAATATAACTGATAAATATAATATTGGATTTATATACAAAACATCATTTGATAAAGCTAACAGAACAAGCCTTGATGGAAAAAGAGGAGCCGGATTAGAAAATTCGTTACCAATTTTTGATAAAATAAAAAAACAAATGAAAATTCCTGTCCTTACAGATATTCATAATGTAGAACAGTGTGCAATCGTTGCCCCACATGTAGACGTTTTACAAATTCCTGCATTCTTATGTCGACAAACAGATTTATTAGTTGCTGCCGCAAAAACAAAAAAAATCATTAATGTAAAAAAGGGTCAGTTCTTAGCTCCGTGGGATATGGCAAATGTAACAAAAAAAATATCTAACTCTGGAAATAATAATATTCTTGTAACAGAGAGAGGAGCTAGTTTTGGATATAACACTTTAGTGTCTGACATGAGATCAATTCCTATAATGGCAAAGAACGGTTACCCGATTGTTTTTGATGCCACTCATTCAGTTCAACAACCAGGAGGTCAAGGTAATAAAAGTGGTGGACAAAGAGAATTTGTCGAACATTTATCAAGAGCGGCTGTTGCAGTTGGTTTAGCTGCAATTTTTATAGAAACACATCAAGATCCTGATAATGCTCCCTCTGATGGTCCAAATATGGTTCCACTTAAAGAGTTAGATAATCTTATAAGTCAGATAGTTGAAATAGATAATCTAGTAAAAAAAAATAATGTCTAAAATTTCAAAAATTATTGCAAGACAAGTTTTTGATAGTAGAGGAAATCCAACTATAGAAACCGAAGTATTTGTAAAAGACATTAGTGCTTCAGCGATTTGTCCCTCGGGTGCATCTACAGGAACTTACGAAGCTTTTGAAAAAAGAGATATAAATAATAAAAAATATCTTGGAAAAAGTGTTTTAAAACCTGTTGAATTTATAAATAAAGTAATATCAAATAAGTTAAAAAATTTTAATGTTCATCAACAAGAAAAAATAGATAATTTATTAATAAGACTTGATGGTACAAAACAAAAAAATAGAGTTGGAGCTAATGCAATTCTTTCAGTTTCAATAGCTGTAAAAAAATTATCATCTAAAATTAAAAAAATTCCAATTTATAAAAATTTGCTAATAAGTAAAAATTTTAAATTACCTTATCCTTTAATGAATATAATAAATGGAGGTGCACACGCAAATAATGGCCTCAGAATCCAAGAGTTCATGATAAGACCAGATAAAGCTAAATCTTTTTCTGAGGGTGTTAGAATATGTTTTATTGTTATTAATAAATTAAAAGATTTAATTAAGAAAATGGGTCATTCCACTTCTGTAGGAGATGAAGGTGGGTTCGCTCCAATGATAAATGATAATGAAAGCGCGTTAAAACTTATAGTAAAAGCAATAAACTTATCTGGTTTTAAAAATGGAAAAGATGTAGTTATATGTCTGGATGTTGCGGCGAATGAGTTAATAAAAAATAAACATTATTCAATTCATTCTAAAAAGTACGTAAATGTAGACAAAACAATTTCTAAATACCTAAAATTAATAAGAAAATATAAAATAAAATCGATAGAAGATCCATTTGGTGAAAATGATTGGTCTGCATGGACAAAATTATTAACACAAACAAAAGATAAAGTGCAAATTGTTGGTGATGACCTATTTGTTACAAATTTGGAACGATTAAAAATTGGTTTCTTGAATGTTTCGGCAAATTCAATTTTGATTAAATTAAATCAAATTGGAACCGTAACTGAAACATTAGAGGTAATAAAATTTGCAAAATTGATAGGTTATAAAACTATAATTTCTCACAGGTCTGGAGACAGTGAAGACACATTTATTGCAGATTTTGCAGTTGGCACTGATTCTAATCAAATAAAAACAGGATCATTGTCTAGATCAGAACGAGTATCAAAATATAACCAATTGTTAAGAATCGAGCATAATCTTGGAAAAAAATCTAAAATGCATAATATTAATTAATGTTAGATAAAATAAAAAAAAATTATTTTATTTTAATAGTAACATTTTTGTTTATTTATTTTTTTTTCAACTTATTAGGTGGTGATAGAGGTTTAATTTCCTATGTAAAAAAAAAAGAGATTCACAAAGATTTAAAAATTAAACAGAAAGATCTACGAATCAAAATTCAAGATTTAGAGCATAAAAACTCATTATTAACTGAAAATATAGACCTTGATTTTATTGAAATTTTAATACGAGACAAATTTTTATTTGGAAAAGAGGGAGAGACTACCTATATAATTAAACATAATGGAAAAAAATAAACCAAGACATCCGGAAAAAGTAAGAAACCCGATAAATCCAATTAAAAAGAAACCAGAATGGATTAGGTCTAAACTTTCAGATAGTAAAGAATTTTTTCATACCAAAACTGTAGTTAATCAAAATAATCTTGTTACTGTTTGTCAGGAAGCAAACTGCCCAAATATAACAGAGTGCTGGAGTAAACGACATGCAACTTTTATGATTATGGGAGATACTTGCACAAGAGCTTGTGCTTTTTGTGATGTTAAAACAGGAAAACCAGAAAAATTAGATCCATTTGAACATGTTAAAATTGCAAATGCAGTAAATAAATTAAATTTAAGACATGTTGTTATAACCTCTGTTGACAGAGATGACTTACCAGATGGTGGATCAAATCATTTTAAAGAAGTAGTATTAATGACAAGAAAAAAAAATCCAAATACTACAATTGAAGTTTTGACACCAGATTTTTTAAGAAAAGGTGAGTCTTATAAAACAATATTAGAGTCTAATCCTGATGTTTTTAATCACAATATCGAAACAGTACCAAGACTGTATGTCAAAGTGAGACCGGGTGCTAGATACTTTGCATCTTTAGAACTTCTTAAGAATGCAAAAATAAATAATAAAAAAGTATTTACCAAATCTGGAATAATGGTTGGTTTAGGTGAAGAGAGAGATGAAATAATCCAAGTAATGGATGATCTAAGATCAGCTGATGTGGATTTTTTAACAATTGGTCAATACCTACAGCCGTCAGTAAAACATCATCCTCTACATAGGTATTATCATCCAGATGAATTTAAAGAATTAGAAGTAATAGCAAAATCAAAAGGATTTTTATTGGTTTCTTCGTCTCCTTTAACGAGATCATCCTATCATGCAGATGAAGATTTTGCTAAATTAAAACAAAACAGACTTAATTAATTTCATGCCAAAAGCATCTGTAACGCGACATATAGAACGCGATAAAAAAACACTTATAAATTTTGTTTTAGATATTGAAAAATATCCAGAATTTATTCCTTTTTGTATAGATTCAAAGGTGTACGAAAAAAAAGAGGTAAAAGATTCTATTAATATAATAGCTGATTTAACTATTGGTAAAAGACCTTTCACAGATACTTATAAAAGCGATGTTAGATTTGATAAAATAAATGATCATATCCATGTCACGAATATTGATGGACCACTTAATTATCTTGAAAATAACTGGAAATTTATCGAAAAAGATAATTTTACAGAAGTTCATTTCGATGTTGATTTTGAAATTAAGAATAAATTTCTTAATATTATTATGGCTAAATCATTTCAATTTGGTCTTAATAAAATAGCAGATGCTTTTCAAAAAAGAGCAGAAAGTTTGTGATCTTTATTGGTATTAAATAATATCTTGAATTAACTCAATACACTTTTCAACAGTTTTATTTTGTATTGATTTTCTATCTTTTTTCTTAAAAAAATTTTTTGAAACTATAGTTTTGTTTCTTTTTGTTAAACCTATATATACAAGACCAACAGGTTTATCTTTAGTCATACCATTAGGACCAGCTATACCAGTAATAGATATATTAATTTTACTTTTTGATATTTTTGATAATCCTTGCACCATAGCTCTGCAACACTCAGGACTAACAGAGCCATACTTGTCTATGATATTTTTGTTAACTTTTAATATTTTAATTTTAGCATTGTTTGAGTAAGTAACTAAACCCATTTGGAAGTACTTTGAAGAACCACTTAGTCCAGTAAATTTACTTGATAACAAGCCTCCTGTGCATGACTCTGCTATTGATAAAGTTATGTTTTTTTTAATTAATTTCTTATGAAGCTTTTCAATGTTCATTAAAATTTGAGACTTATTAGGTAAATCAATATCATGGTATATAAACCTGCCATTATATCATCCATTATTATTCCAAAGAAGTTTTTATGTTCTTTGTCGAAATAACTAACTGGAAAAGGTTTTACAATATCAAAAAATCTAAAAAAAATAAAAGATAGTAAATAATATATTTCAACAGGGATACTTATTAGATCAAGTGAAGAAAGGTAAACAATCAATATCAAAGGCAATGCTTGTCCTAACACCTCATCAATAACAATTTGTCTAGGATCTTTATTTTCAAACTCAGTTTCTGAGTCCATTACTGCATAAAAAGAATAAAAAAATATGATTGAATACAATATTAATATATAATTTAAATTTTTAAAATTAAGTACTTCAAAAAGTATATAAAGAATTATCAATGTACTAAGTGATGTAAATGTTCCAGGAACTTTTGAAATATATCCATTTCCAAAAAAAGTTGAAATTAAAATATTGATTTTTTTCATCTTGATAATGAGCAAATTACTTCACATGCAATTGCTTGTTCTTTTCCAATTATACCTAATTTTTCAACTGTTTTACCTTTTAAATTTATAAAACTTTCGTTTAATGATAATAAACTAGATATTGATTTTATTACTTTTTTTCTAATTTTTGATACTTTAGGATTTTCACAAATTAAGTTTATATCTATATTATTTATGTAAAAATTATTATTCTTTAATAACTTTACAACGGGCATAAGCATATTTTTCGATCTGATATTTTTAAATCTACTTGAATCACTTGGAAAAAGAGTTCCAATATCACTTTTTCTCATAGCTCCAAGCAAACCATCAATTATAGCGTGAAGGATAACATCACCATCAGAATGTCCTTTAAGCCCAGAGTGAAATGGAATATTAACACCTCCAAGATAAAGTTTCTTATTTTTAATTAATCTATGTATATCAAAGCCAATTCCATAATAAGTTTCTGATTTTAAGTATTTTAAATCGTGTACTGTTGTTATTTTAAAATTATTTTTATCCCCAAGAATGAATTTAATTTTTTTATTGTTATTTAAATATAAACTAGCCTCATCAGTAATTTTTGCTTTGTTAGTTTTGTATAAGCTAGATAGCTCCTTAAAATTAAAACATTGTGGAGTTTGGGTTAATAAAACTTTATCTCTATCTAAATTATTTATTTTGTTTTTGTATTTATACTTTACTGAATTTTCTGAGTTTATATATGGCACAACAGCACTGTTAGCTTTTAATTGATTTTTTAATTTTTTAAGTAAATTTAATGATAAATTTGGTCTTGCAGAGTCATGGATAAAAACATTTTTTATTTTTTTGTTTTTTAAATAATTAAGTGCCTTTTGCGTTGAATTATGTCTTTCTTTACCTCCTTTGATTACTTTTACATTTTTGTAATTAATTTTTTTATTTGAAACTATTAAAATTTTTTTAAATAAATTTGAATCTATAGCTGTTTTTAACGAATGCTCAAATAAAGGCTTATTTTTATAGGTTATAAATTGCTTATTTATTTTTGATTTAAATCTCTTACTTTTTCCTGCACTTAATAATATAAAACAATCACTCATGTATTTATTTATAAATTTTTATATATATTCATAGTTTATGATAGCTTTCATAAAAAGAAATTTATTTATAATAATAATATTTTTTCTGACTGTTTTTCTTTCATTTATTACATTTTTAACATTTATTGATAAAAGCTTTATAAAGTTAAATGAACAAAATTTACAGCTAGTATTAATTCTAAACATTGTATTTCTACTTTTATTTTTTGTACTAATTTTTATTGATATCAAAAATTCTATTAAAAATAACATCAATGTGAGAGGCTCTATTGCAAATAGAAAATATATAGTATCTTTTGGTCTTTTCACTTTAATACCCTCTTTATTAATAGCAATTTTTTCTTTATTTATTTTTTCCTTTGCTCTTGAAAAATATTTTGACAAAAAAATTACTACTGCTGTAAATAATTCTTATGAAATAGCTAAAAATTATGTTGATGAAAAAAAAAACAAAATTCAGTCAGAAATAATATTGATCGCTTTCGACTTAAATAAATATCATAAAATTTATAAAACTGACCTCAGCAGGTTTAAATCATTTCTAAATACTCAAAATATTATTAGAGACATTGACCAATTATATTTAATTAATTCAAATGGTGAACTAATCTTATCAGCAAACGACTCAAAATATATCAAAATTGAAGATCGTGCTATTGAAATGGTTAGATCTGATGATCGTCCTTTAAAAATAATAAATGCTCTAGAAAATAGATCTGCTGCTGTAATAAGATTGCAGAATTTTGATGATATATTTCTATATGTAATTAAAAATTTAGATAAAAATATTTCTAATTATTTGATTGAATCAGAAGAGGCTGTAAATTTTTATTATACTGTTGAAAATCAAAGCCTTGGTATAAGGATTTCTTTTGCAATAATTTATATTTCTCTTGTAACATTATTATTATTTCTATCTATAACAATAGCAATTCGATTTTCTTCAAGGTTTTTTATTTCTATCAATAATTTAATAACAGCATCCGAAAAAATTGGAAAAGGAAATTTAGATGTTAAAGTTCCTGAACTTAAAGCTGACAGAGAAATGGAGTTATTAAATAAAAATTTTAATTCTATGATAGAGAAATTAAAAAATCAGCAAGAAAAACTACTTTCAAATGAAAGGCATGAAGCATGGGAAACTGTGGCAAGAAAAATGGCACACGAAATAAAAAACCCATTAACGCCTATCCAATTAACAATTGATAATTTAAACTCTAAATATTTACCCGATTTGAACAATGAAAAGAAACAAAAATATCAAGACAATTTAAAAACAATTTTAAAACAAATTAAACAAATCGAAAATTTAGTAAATGAATTTTCAGATTTTGCAAGAATGCCTAAGCCTCATTTTAAAAACAATGATTTACTTAAAATATTAGATGAAAATATTCAATTATTGAAAAAAAATTGATACTTCTATCGTTTTTAAAGTTAACAATAAAACAGGAAAAAAAGTTGTAATAAAATTTGATAATGAGCAATTTAATAGGTTGTTTTTTAATTTAATCAAAAATTCTATAGAAAGTATTCAAGAAAAAGTCAAAAAAACCAACAAATCATTGAAAAATATTGATATAGAAATAAATCAAAGAAGAGACTATATAACTGTCAACTTAAATGATACAGGCGAAGGTTTTAAAGACAAAAAAACCAAAGATATAATAAAACCATATTATACAACAAAAGAAAAAGGAACTGGTTTAGGACTATCAATAGTAGATAAAATAATTAATGACCATAATGGATCAATTAAATTTTTAAACACAAATAATGGAGCTAAAGTCCAAATCATAATTCCAAAGTAATTCATGTCTACAGAAATATTAATTATTGATGATAATGCTGACATAAGAAATATTCTTGATGAGTTAATTCAAGATGCTGGTTATAAAACAAGATTAGCTGCAAATTTTAACCAAGGACTTTCCGAAATAGATAAAAAATTACCAGAAGTTGCAATTATAGATGTTAAATTAGACAAAGGTGACAATGATGGTATTCAATTACTTGAACATATAAAAAATAAAAATCCAGACATTCCAGTAATAATTATTTCTGGTCACGCAAATATTGAAATGGCTATCAATTCTTTAAGATCTGGTGCTTTTGAATTTATACAAAAACCTTTTGATAAAGAGAGATTATTAAATTTTGTAAAAAGAGCAGTAGAAAATATCAATTTAAAAAAAGAAAATAAATCTTTATCTAATAAATTATTTCATTCTTTTGAGATTATTGGAAAAAGTGTGAATATCACATCAATAAAAGATCAGGTTCAAAAATTATCAAATTCAGAGAGTAGAGTTTTTATCAGTGGGCCAACTGGATCAGGAAAAGAATTAATTTCAAGGAAAATTTATAAAAATTCGAAACGTTCAAATGGACCATTTATTATTATTAATGGCGCACTTTTAGATTCAAAAAAATATGAATTAGAACTGTTTGGTGAGGAAAGAAAAGATGGATCGATTGTTTATGGAGCATTGGAAAAATCATCCGGAGGTGTATTGTTAATAGATGAAGTTACTGAAATTCCATTAGAAACTCAATCTAAAATATTGAGAGTTGTCATAGATCAAAAATTTAAAAGAATTAATAGCAACCACGACATAAAAGTTGATGTTAGAATTATTTGTGCATCTAGTAAAAATATTAATAACGAAATAAGAAATGGAAATTTCCGTGAGGATTTATTTCATAGATTGAACGTTTTTAATATAGAAATTGAACCTTTAAATAAAAGAATTGAAGATATCCCTTTGCTTGTTGAATACTTTATTGAAAATATTTGTAATACTTATAATTATAAAAAATTTAAAATTAGAGATAATAATTATCTTTTAAATTATGACTGGCCAGGAAATGTAAGAGAATTACGTAATCTTATTGAGAGAATTGCTATACTTTCTCCTGGCAACGATGAAGAAAAAATATTGGATATAATAAAAGAGTCATTATCTAAATCAGCAAATGAAACATTTTCTGTTACTGAAAATTTGTCTATTCCTTTAAGAGAAGCTAGAGAAAATTTTGAAAAAGAATATTTAGTTTCTCAAATAAAGAAATTTGGAGGAAATATATCAAAAACAGCCAAATTTGTTGGTATGGAAAGATCTGCCCTACATAGAAAATTAAAATTATTAGGCGTAAAGGATTTAAATTAATGAACATAATTATTTGTGGAGCTGGAAGAGTTGGTTTTACAATAGCAAAATTATTAACAGAACAAAATCACTCTATTACCGTTATTGATCAATCAAGTGAGGATATTCAAAAAATTAATGAATCTCTTGATGTAAAAGCAATTGTAGGCAAAGCAACCTCTCCAGAAATTTTAGATAGAGCAAACACATCAGATGCTGATATGTTAATAGCTGTTACAAGAAATGATGAAATTAATATGCTTATATGTCAAATAGCATATTCCCTTTTTAAGGTACCAAAAAAAATTGCTAGAATAAGGTCTCAAGAGTATTTAGATCCAAAATTTTCCACTCTTTTTAATAAAGAAAATCTACCAATTGATTATGTTATTTCTCCAGAATTAGAGATTGCAAAATCTTTACAAAGAAAATTAGAGGCTCCAGGAGCTTTAGATAATGTACCTTTTGCTGATAATAAAATTAGGCTATTAGAAATATTAATTGATGAAAAATGCCCAATTCATGAAATAAAACTAAAAGAATTAACCAATAAATTTCCAAATTTAAATGCATATATTTTAGGTGTTATTAGAGAAGAAAGTTTTAAAATATTAAGAAAAGATGACAAACTCCAACACAATGACAAAGCATATGTAATTGTTAATTCAAATCAAATGGAAGAAACTTTAAAAGTTTTTGGCCATAATGAAAAAATATCTAATAAAATTCTAATAATCGGTGGAGGGAATATTGGATTTAATTTAGCCTCAAATATCGAAAATAATTTTGAAGAAGCTAGAGTTAAAATTATTGAAAAAGACAAAACAAGAGCAGAATTTATTGCCAATTATTTAAATGATACAATTGTTATAAATGGAAATGGACTTGATGAAGATGTATTAAATGAAGCTAATTTAGAAGAAGTAGAAACTGTATTAGCTTTAACAAATGACGATGAAGATAATTTAATGGTTAGTGTTCTTGTTGAAAAATTTTCAAAAAACAAAAGAACAATGGCTCTTGTGAATAAACCAAATTATTCACTCTTACAATCATCTTTAAAAATTGACGATTTAATTGACCCTAGAATGAGTACAGTTTCAAGTATCTTAAAACACGTTCATAAAGGAACAATTGAGAATGCATATACTATTTTAAATGGTGAGTACGAAGTTATTGAAGCTGACATATTGGAAACTTCAGAATTAGTTAACAAAGAATTAAAAAAAGCTGAATTGCCAGACGAAATTCGTGTAGGGGCAATTTTAAGAGATAATAAATTTATACTCCCTTCATCAAAGTTTATATTTCAAAAAGATGATACAGTTGTATTATTAGCAAAGAGAGACCAGTTAGCTTTGGTTGAAAACTTATTTAGAATTAGCTCAATCTAATTAATGTATATATTTGGCTTTAAATACTTTGGTGTTTTTTTTTTAATTATTAGTTTTTTTTCATTTTTTAATATAATTTACTCTTATTATTTCGATCTTTTAAATAATCTTAATAATTATATAGTTACTTTTGGGATTACTTTAGTTCTTGGAGTTTTCTTAATAATATTTAAAAAATACAAATATGAGAAAATTTCTTTATTTAATAGAATTTTAATTGTTTTAATAGGATATTTATTTTTACCAATAGCAATTTCAATTCCATACTTTCTTAACATAAATAATATAGGTTTAATTAATTGTTATTTTGAAGCTATTTCAGGTTTTACTTCCACAGGTTTTACAATTTTTAATCAACTAGATCAATTAGATCAAACATTAATTTTGTGGAGATCTAGTTCACAATGGATAGGAGGTTTGTATTTTTTATTTTCAATATTATTACTTATAGATTTGTTTGATGAAAATTTAAAAAGATCTTTAACAAATTATATCTCATTAAATTCTTATGAAATTTTTAAACAAATATTCAAAATAATAGTAATCTATTTATTTATGACAATTCTTATTTTTGTTTTATTAAAATTAGTGAATTTACCTTCCTATGAAGCTTATAATTATTCTCTATCAATTATATCATCTGGTGGATTTATGCCCAATAATAATTTTGATATCACCTTTCGTTCAGATATAAGTAAAATTATTTTGTCTATATCAATGCTATTCTCTTTCTTTAGCCTTTTTTTTATTTTTAACTTAATTTTCTTTAAGAAAAAAAATATTAATTATTTAAGTGAAGATATAAATATTTTAATCTATCTTTTAATTGTAATTGCATTATCATTTATATTTTTTAATTATGATAATAATTTTTTAAATGTACTAGTATCTATTTCTAGCAGTGTTTCAAATATCGGTATTTCTTTTGAACAAGTTCCAAAAAATCTTTTTTTTGTTTTTCTTTTACTCGTAATACTTGGTGGTTCTTTTTTTTCTACGAGTTCAGGTTTGAGAGTAATAAAAGTTTTAACTTTAATTAAATTCTCATTAAATAATTTATTATCTCATTCAAAGCCGAACCAAATTTATTCGAATAAATTATCGATTAATAAAATAAGTGCTAACACTAGTGATATTAATAAATATTTTTTTGCAATCATAATTTTTATAATTTCATTATTTTTAATCTCAATATTATTAACGATGTCTGATTTAGACTTTGAATCGTCTTTTAAATTAGGGATACTAACAATAATGAATACTGTTAATTCTGAAATGTATAATTTAGGTGACCTAAATTTTTACAATTTTAATATAATTAGTAAAATTTCACTAATTATTTTTATGATAATAGGAAGAATTGAATTGTTATCTGTGATTATTTTATTAAAAAAATTTCTTTTCAAAAACTAAATTAGTATTATAAATCAACCTTATGCGCTCTTAGCTCAGCTGGATAGAGCAACGGTTTTCTAAACCGTAGGTCGAAGGTTCGAATCCTTCAGAGCGCGCCAATATCCAAATAATGCGTAGATTATGCCATTAATTTTATATTGATGCGTTTCATTGTTTCTGCTTTACTTGGACAATTCAAAAATTAATTTGAATTATTTGTTAACAAATAAATAAACAAGAGGAATATATAATGTTTAAATTAGTAAAACGATTGACTTCAGTTGTTGCTATGTTTGCTGTCCTATTCACTTTTACAACAGAAACTATGGCTGCCAAAAAGTCAAAAACTCTTAAAAACACTCAGAAAAAAGGTTTTGTGAGATGTGGTGTTTCACAAGGTCTGCCAGGATTTTCTAATGCTGATGCTGCAGGAAACTGGACTGGTGTTGACGTTGATGTATGTAGAGCAGTAGCTGCTGCAGTATTAGGTGATGCAAGTAAAGTTAAATTTACTCCACTAAGTGCTAAAGAAAGATTTACTGCATTAACATCTAACGAGATAGATATTCTATCTAGAAATACTACTTGGACTCTTTCAAGGGATGCGGATATCGGTCTTACTTTCGTAGGAGTAAACTTCTATGATGGTCAAGGTTTTATGGTTAGAAAAAATTCAGGGATTTCATCAGTGAATGATTTTAAAGCTGGAGTTTCTGCATGTACTAACCTTGGAACTACAACAGAGCTTAATATGAGAGATTTCTTTAATTCTAAAGGAATTAAATATGAGCCAGTCACTTTTGAAAAAGCTGACGAAGTTGTAGCTGCATACGATGCTGGTAGATGTGATACATATACAACTGATAAATCTGGTTTAGCTGCTCAAAGAATTAAATTGAGTAATCCAGATGACCACATGGTATTACCAGAAACAATTTCAAAGGAGCCATTAGGCCCAGTTGTTAGACAAGGTGATTCTGTTTGGGAAGATATCGTAAGATGGTCACTAAACACTATGATCGAAGCTGAAGAGTATGGCGTAACTTCAGCAAATGCTGATTCTATGAAAACTTCAGATAATCCGGCTGTAAAAAGACTAGTTGGTGCTGAAGGTGAATTGGGAGCTGCTCTAGGTTTAGATAATGAGTGGAGCTTAAGAATTATTAAGCAAGTTGGTAATTACGGTGAAAGCTATAAAAGAAATATAGCTGATACTGGAATTCTACCTGACAGAGGTCCAAATCAATTATGGACAAAAGGTGGAATACTTTACGTACCACCAGCAAGATAATTCTTTTAAAAGAATATAAAGAGGGCTAGATTTTTCTAGCCCTTTTTTTTATAAACCATACATAACAGTGAATTTTAAGAAAATATTGCCCCAGTTACTCACGCTAGTAGTTGTTATACTAGTATTTGGTTTCTTTTCTTATAACGCCCAAGTCAATATGGAAAATAGGGGCATCACATTTGGTTATGGATTTTTATCACAAGAATCATCATTTGATGTTCAGTTTTCGTTAATAGAATATGATGGGTCGCATTCTTATTTTAGAGCTTATTTAGTTGGATTATTAAATACTATTCTAGTTTCAGTTATTGGAATTATATTTGCAACTATAATTGGAGTTGTGGTTGGAATAGCCAGATTATCAAGTAATTATCTTATTGAACGAACTGCAGCAATTTATGTGGAATTTTTTAGAAATATTCCTTTGTTGTTGCAGATATTCTTTTGGTATTTTGCTGCCTTAAGAGCATTACCCTTGCCAGAAAAAGCAGAGCCAATGTTTGGAGTTTTCTTTTTAACAATCAAAGGTTTTTTTGTTCCAGCTTTTGTTTGGAATAATTTAGATATTTTTATCTATTCAGTAATTGCAGCAATCATTTCAATAGTTTTTGTTAGATTATACGCTAAAAAAAAACAGGAAAATCGCGGTATTCAAACACCAGTTTTATCAATATCAATTGGTCTTTTAATTATTTTGCCATTATTAAGTTTCTTACTTGGCGGAGTTAGTGCATCGATTGAAATACCAGTTATTGAACAATTATCACAAACATCCTTTACTTACAAAGGCGGGCTTAAATTACCCCCTGAATTAATTTCATTAGCATTGGCTTTATCTTTGTATACAGCAACTTTTATTGCAGAATGCGTAAGGGCTGGTGTTCAAGGTGTAAGCAAAGGTCAAAAAGAAGCTGCAGCTTCAATTGGTTTAACTCCTAATCAAGTTCTTAAATTAGTAGTTATGCCCCAAGCTTTGAGGATTATAATTCCTCCAACAACTAATCAATATTTAAATTTAACAAAAAATTCATCACTTGCTGCTGCTATTGCATATCCTGACCTAGTGCTTGTTTTTGCAGGAACTGCATTGATGCAAACAGGAAGAGCGATTGAGATTGTTTCAATTACAATGTTAACTTATTTAACTTTAAGCATAACTATCTCAATATTTATGAATTGGTATAACAAAAAAATAGCTATTAAAGAAAAGTAATGAATAAATTAAATTTTTTATCACCGGACAAAAATAATCTATACAAATATTTGTATTTAGGTATTAGTTTATTTTTTATAAGTATTCTAATTGTATTTTTGAACTCTTTTTTTAGTTTAGATTTGACTAGTTATCTACCAGGAACATTAAGTTACTTTTTGCCTCTCATAATCGGTTTTATTGGTTTACATCTAATTAGAATTGAATATTCAGGCATAAAATTTTTAGATATTGTAAACAAAAATATTAATACAAATAGTTTTAATGCTCTTTTGTCGTTATTAATTATTTTTGCAGTTATAAAATCAATTCCACCGCTTTTGAGTTGGTTTATAATTGATGCAAATTTTGTTGGTGACTCAAAAGATGCGTGTTCAGGCTCTGGAGCATGTTGGGCTTACATAAAAACTTGGTTTAATAGATTTATGTATGGAATGTATCCAAATGCGGAGCAGTGGAGAATAAATTTATCATTTATTGCTCTTGCATTTCTTGGTGGAGTAGGATTTTTTGCATCAGAAAAATTTAAAAAATATCTAACTTTGTATTACGTTGTAGTTTATCCAGTAATTGCTTTTTTATTTATATTCTTTTTTATTTCAGGTGGCCCAATTTTTTTTGATTTTTCATATGGAATTATTGCTGCTGTGATATCGATTGTAATAGGTTTTTTTATACCTTCGAAATTTAAAATGTATTATTTTTTAATAGTACCAATCACGATTTATATATTATTAAAGTATGTCTTTTTTTATGAAGAACTAATTGAATTAGGAAAAATACAAGCTTTTGAATGGGTTGAAACTGGAGCCTGGGGAGGTTTATCATTAACTTTCATAGTTTCATTTTTCTGTTTAATATTCTGTTTTCCAGTAGGTTTATTCTTATCTTTAGGAAGAAGATCTGATTTACCAATAATTAAATATATTTCTATAGGATTTATAGAATTTTGGAGAGGTGTTCCTTTAATAACAGTTTTATTTATGTCGTCTGTTATGTTTCCGATGTTTCTACCAGAGGACATGTTTATTGATAAGCTAGTAAGAGTTATAATTGCTATATCATTATTTGAAGCTGCCTATGTGGCGGAGGTAATAAGAGGTGGTCTACAAGCTTTACCTAGAGGTCAATATGATGCTGCAAAATCTTTAGGAATGGGTTACTGGAAAATGCATATATTTGTTATTTTACCACAAGCTCTTAAACTAGTAATTCCGGGTATAGCAAATACATTTTTGGCACTTGTAAAAGATACACCTCTTATTTTTGTTGTAGGACTCTTGGAAATTGTAGGAATGCTTAATCTTGCGAAAACAAATCCTGAATGGTTAGGTTTTGCAATGGAAGGGTATGTATTTGCATCAATAGTATTTTTTATTATTTGCTATGCAATGAGTAAATATAGTTATAATTTAGAACAAAAATATAAAACTGAGAGATAATGTCAGATAAAATAATTCAAATAAAAGAAATGAATAAATGGTTTGGAGATTTTCAGGTCTTAAAAAATATTAATTTAAATGTAGAAAAAAATAAGAAAATTGTTGTTTGTGGCCCCTCTGGTTCAGGTAAATCTACATTAATTAGATGTATTAACAGGCTTGAAGAGCATCAAGAAGGATCAATTGTTGTTGATGGAACTGAATTAACTGAAGAGACAAAAAATATAGAGCAAATAAGAGCTGAGGTTGGAATGGTATTTCAACAATTTAATTTATTTCCACATTTATCAATATTAGATAATTGCACGTTAGCACCTATATGGGTAAAAAAAATGCCTAAAAAAGATGCTGAAGCATTAGCTTTAAAACATTTAGAAAAAGTTCAAATTGCTGATCAAGCATATAAATATCCAGGACAACTTTCTGGTGGTCAACAACAAAGATGTGCAATAGCTCGAGCACTATGTATGGAGCCAAAAATAATGCTTTTTGATGAACCAACATCAGCATTAGATCCTGAAATGATTAAAGAAGTTTTAGATGCAATGGTTAATTTAGCTAAGGCTGGTATGACTATGATTGTTGTAACACACGAAATGGGGTTTGCAAAAGAAGTTGCAGATGAAGTTATTTTTATGGATGAAGGTATGATTGTTGAACAAGCAGAAACAAAAGAGTTTTTTGCTAACCCAAAAAGCGATAGAACAAAGCTTTTTTTGAGCCAAATATTATAAAAATTATAACTAAATTGCTAAAAAGTCGCTTGACAGGTTTATAAAATCCTAAAAATTATTATTCTTTTTAAAATTATTTTACTTGAAATAACTTTTTGATTTCTATTAACTCAACTTATTATTTTTAATTAAAGAGGGGTCTTTGATGGAAGAAAATTTCAATAAACATCTAGGTAATAAATTAAAACTTAGACGTTTGGCTTTAGGTTTAACTCAAACTAAAGTCGCAAAAGCAATAAATGTAACATTTCAACAAATTCAAAAATATGAAAAAGGAACAAATGGTGTAAGTTCTATTAGATTACTACAACTATCTAATTATCTTAAAGTGCCAATAAACTATTTTTTTGAGGATTTTTCAGAATACTTAATAAATTTAGAAAAATCTAAAGAAGGTCACATGAACGTAAACTATAATTTTTTAGTAAAAGTTTATTCTGAACTTACTCAAGATCAAAAGATTAAGTTTACTAAAAACATACAAATCAACCAGGTAAATATTTCTAAAACAGGATAAATTAATTTTAATTGGCTCCTCGGGCAGGACTCGAACCTGCGACCAATTGATTAACAGTCAACTGCTCTACCAACTGAGCTACCGAGGAATGTAAAATCACAACTTACTTTTTTTTTACATTATCTCAACAAAAATAAATTGTGGAGGCAACGCCCGGAATCGAACCGGGATACAAGGATTTGCAATCCTCTGCGTAACCATTCCGCCACGTTGCCATGAATTAAATATTCAATGAGGACATATATAATTAATTTTATAATTTAGTCTATAAATTTAACGGATAATTTCATTGTTGTTTATTGATATGATTAATTTATAAAATAATTATCCATGAGTTCAGACAAATATATTCACGAAAATGTTGAAAATAAGATTTATTCTTATTGGGAAGAAAAAAATTTATTTAAACCAAAATCTAATAAAAAACAATTTTCGATAGTTATCCCGCCACCAAATGTAACTGGTAGTCTTCATATGGGACATGCATTAAATAATTCTATTCAAGACCTTTTAACTCGATATCATCGAATGAATAACTTTGAAACTTTATGGCAACCAGGAACGGATCATGCAGGTATTGCTACACAAGCATTAGTAGAGAAAAAGCTTAAATCTGAAGGTATCGATAAAAATGATTTAGGAAGAGAAAAGTTTATTGAAAAAGTTTGGGAGTGGAAAGGTCAATATGGAAACATAATAATTAATCAATTAAAAAAATTAGGCTGTTCATGTGACTGGTCTAGAAATGCCTTTACCATGGACGATAATCTATCAAAATCTGTATTAAAAGTTTTTGTTGAAATGTACAAAAATGGATTAATTTACAAATCAAAAAAATTAGTAAATTGGGACACTGTATTAAAAACAGCAATTTCAGACTTAGAAGTAGACCAAAGAGAGGTTAATTCAAAGTTATACCACATCAATTATCCAATAGAAGGGACAGATAAATTTATAACAATTGCAACTACTAGACCAGAAACCATGTTAGGAGATACAGCGGTTGCAGTTAATGCATCAGATGAAAGATTTAAATCATTAGTAAATAAAAATGTAATAGTTCCAATAGTTGATAGAAAAATAAAAATTATTGAAGATGATTATGCAGATCCTGAACAAGGTACTGGAGCTGTTAAAATTACGCCAGCACATGATTTCAATGATTATGAAGTGGGGGAGAGAAATAATTTAGAAGTCATAAATGTTTTTACTCCTGATGGAAAAATTAATGAAAATGCACCTGATAATTATATTGGGCTTGATAGATTTGAAGCTAGAAAAAGAATTTTAAAAGAACTAACTGATAAAAACTTATTTGTTAAAGAAGAGAAAATTAAAAATAAAGTTCCTTATGGCGACAGATCTAATTCTATAATTGAACCCTATTTAACGGAGCAATGGTTTGCAGATGCCAAGAAACTTTCAATAAAAGCAAAAGAAATAGTAAATAATAAAACAACTAATTTTTTTCCTGGTAATTGGACAAAAACATATTTTCAGTGGATGGATAATATAGAACCATGGTGTATTTCAAGACAGCTTTGGTGGGGACATCAAATACCTGCGTGGTATGGACCTGATGGAGAAATATTTGTAGATGAAACAGAAGAAGGTGCAAATAAATTAGCTAAAGAACATTATAAAAAAGATGTTGAATTAATTAGAGATCCAGATGTTCTTGATACATGGTTTTCATCTGGTTTATGGCCTTTTGCAACTCTAGGATGGCCAGAAAAAAATGAATATTTAGAAAAATTTTATCCAACTTCAGTATTGGTAACAGGATTTGATATCATTTTCTTTTGGGTTGCAAGAATGATTATGTTTGGAATGGAATTTCAAAACAAAGAACCTTTTAAAAATATTTATGTTCATGCATTAGTTAGAGATGAAAAAGGTCAAAAAATGTCAAAGTCTAAAGGCAATGTAATTGATCCATTAGAATTAATAGAAAAATATAGTGCTGATGCATTAAGATTTACACTTTTGTCAATGGCATCTCCTGGACGAGATGTAAAGTTATCAGAGGATAGAGTTAAAGGTTATAGAAATTTTTTAAATAAAATATGGAACGCTAACAATTTTCTAATTCAAAATGATTGTAAATTTGAAAATATAGAAACGCCTAATGATTTAAAACTAAATATTAATAAATGGATATTTGTTGAATTTACTAACACTAATGAAAAGATAAAAAAATCAATAGATAGTTATCGATTTGATGAGGCTGCAAGAATTGCATATCAATTTGTATGGCATTCGTTCTGCGATTGGTACTTAGAATTATCTAAAACTGTTTTTTATTCAGAAAATAATGAAAACATCGAAGAAACAAGAAATGTAGCTAGCTTCATATTTACTCAAATTCTAGTTATTTTACACCCATTCATACCTTTTCTAACCGAGGAAATATGGTTGAAAAATAAATTGGATAAAGATGGAAAAGACTTTCTTATGTTAAAAAACTGGTCTGAAGCCATTTGTAATAAAGATAAAGACTCTGATGAAGTAAATGAAATAATTGAATTTGTTTCATCTATAAGGTCTTTTAAAAATGAAATAGAAATAAGCCCTGGATCATTTGTTAAAATACTAGTTAATAAAATAAATCCTGAAATTAAGAAATTTATTGAAAATAACTCTAATACATTAAAAAAAATTGGCAGAATTAATGAATTTGTAACCGAAGATATTAAAAAACCTTCAGCAAACTTGGTCATTAAAGGTGAAATATTTAAAATTTACTTTGATGAAGATGTAGATTTGTCAAAAATTAAAGAAACACTATTAAATAAAAAGAATAAAATTGAAAAAGAAATGGAAAAAATTAATACAAGGCTAAATAATAAAAGTTTTATTGAAAGAGCCCCAAATGATATTGTTGAGCAAGAAAAGTCTAACTTTATTAATTTAGAAAAAGATGTTAATAAATTAAATTATACTTTAGAAAGTCTATAATGCGGAAATTTAATAAAAAAAAACTACCAAGTAGATATACAACTGTCGGTGCTGATAGAGCTCCACAAAGATCCTTTTATTATGCAATGGATTTAACGGAAAAAGATGTAGCAAAACCTTTTGTAGGTGTTGTTTCAACATGGAATGAGGCTGCACCATGCAACATTAATTTAATGAAACAAGCTCAATTTGTAAAACAAGGTGTAAATTTATCAGGAGGTACTCCTAGAGAATTTTGTACAATAACTGTTACTGATGGTATTGCTATGGGTCATGAAGGAATGAAATCCTCATTGATTTCAAGAGATGTAATTGCAGACTCCACTGAATTAACTGTAAGAGGTCATTGTTATGATGCTTTAGTTGGTTTAGCTGGCTGTGATAAATCTTTACCAGGTCTAATGATGTCTATGGTGAGATTAAATATTCCAAGTGTTTTTATTTATGGTGGATCAATACTTCCAGGTAGATTTGAAGGTAAAGATGTAACTGTTGTTGATGTTTTCGAAGGTGTTGGAAAATATACATCAAAAAAAATGACAGCGCATGCTCTTAGAAAATTAGAATTAAAAGCTTGTCCAAGTGCTGGTGCTTGTGGTGGTCAATTTACTGCAAATACAATGGCATGTGTTTCAGAAGCAATTGGATTAGCTCTACCTTATTCAGCAGGAACACCTGCTCCTTATAAAGAAAGACATAAGTATGCGATTAATAGCGGTAAAGCTGTAATGAAACTTTTAGAAAAAAATATTAGACCAAGAGATATTGTTACAAGAAAAGCATTAGAAAATGCTGCTACAGTTGTTGCTGCAACAGGAGGATCTACTAATGCAGGTTTACACTTACCAGCTATTGCAAATGAAATTGGAATTAAATTTGATTTAATGGATGTTGCAAAAATTTTTAAAAGAACTCCTTATCTTGCTGATTTAAAACCAGGTGGAAAATATGTTGCAAAAGATATGTGGGAAGCAGGTGGGGTTCCAATGCTTTTAAAAACCCTTTACGATGGTGGATATATTCATGGAGATTGTATGACTGTTACAGGCAAGACAATGAAAGAGAATTTAAAAAATGTGAAATTTAATCCAAAACAAAAAGTAATGAGAAGTTATAAAAACCCAATTACACCAACTGGTGGAGTTGTTGGATTAAGAGGTAATTTAGCTCCAGAAGGTGGAATTGTTAAAATTGCCGGTTTGAAAAAATTACAATTTACTGGAAGAGCAAGATGTTTTGACTCTGAAGAAAAAGCTTACAAAGCTGTAAAAGAAAGAAAATACAAAGACGGTGATATAATTATAATTAGATACGAAGGTCCAAAGGGTGGTCCAGGAATGAGAGAAATGCTACAGACAACGGCAGCAATCTATGGTCAAGGAAAAGGGGAGAAAGTAGCCCTTATAACAGACGGGAGGTTCTCTGGGGCTACCAGAGGCTTCTGTATCGGTCATGTGGGTCCTGAGGCCTCTATAGGCGGTCCAATAGCCCTTTTAAAGAACGGAGATATAATTGATATAGATGCAAAAAAGGGGACTATTAACGTTAGATTAAGTAAAAAAGAACTTAGTTTGAGAAAAAAGAAATGGAAACAAAGAAAAATGAACTTTGGAAACGGAACTCTTTGGAAATATGCTCAAACAGTAGGACCAGCTTATTTAGGTGCACCTACTCACCCAGGTGGTAAAAACGAGGTTAAAACATACGCTGATATTTGATGAAAATTAGACCTGTAATACTTTGTGGTGGCGCAGGAACACGACTTTGGCCCAATTTAAAAAACACTCAAGCAAAACAATTTATTGATTTTGGTGGTTGGACTTTATTACAAAAAGCTTTTGAAAGAATAAATAATAACTCCTACGATTTTCCAATTATCAGTACAAATCTTAAGTACTTAAAAGATGTAAAGAAAACATTAAAAAAATCTAAAATAAAAAAATATAAAATAATATTAGAACCAGCCAAAAAAAATACAGCACCAGCAATTTTAGTGAGTGTTCTAATTAAAGAAATTCCATCTGATCAACCAATAATGTTTTTTACTTCAGATCATTTGATTGAAAACCCAAGTATTTTAACAAGATCTTTAAAAACTAATGTTAA
>CACMYV010000003.1 GCA_902617975.1 uncultured Pelagibacteraceae bacterium | reverse complement strand
TCTACTTACCGTTACTTGTTTATTTAAATAAATTTCTCTTCGAAATATAATGATTGATGATATTATTACCAGTGAAGCACCCATCAATGTTTTAATTGTGGGAATTTCATCCCAAATAAAATATCCAAAAGATATTGCAAATATTAATCCTAAATATTTAAGAGGTGTAACCAGAGAAACCTCGGATAATTTATATGATTGACTTAATAATAAATTGGCTGTTCCTCCCAACAAGCCAATTGTACATAATAGTAAGAAATCATTGAAAGTTGGCATGATCCAACCAAATGGTATTGATAAAACTCCAACAATTGTAATTGCAAAAGAAAAAAAGAATGAGATCAACCAGACTGGTTCTGTGGATGAAAGTTTTCTAATTGTAATTGCAACGTAAGACATTCCAATACAAAAGATTATTGGAAATATGTAATAGATATTTAAGCTAGAAAATCCTGGTTGGGTAATTACTAAAACACCAATAAAACCAACAAATACTGCAGCCCATCTATATACTCCTACTTTCTCACTTAGTAAAAATATTGACAACAAAGTTGTAAATATGGGTGCAGCAAATGAAATACTTGTCACTGTTGCAAGTGGTAGGTTTCTTAGTGCCAAAAATATTGCAGCTAAAGCTATCAGTCCTGAACAACATCTAATTAAATGTAATCCTGGTCTATTTGTTTTGTAAAAATCTCTAAATCTTGTCTTAGGAACTAAAAAAATTATTGGCAAAATACCAAATAGACCTCTAAAGAACATTACCTGTCCAATTGGATAATCTGATGACCACTTAACTATTACATCCATAAATGAAAAGGCACATATTGATAAAAACATGTAAAAAAAGCCTAATTGATTTTTGGAAAGCATGATAATAACTTTAGATTAATTAAAATTTTTAGCAATGGAAATAGCAACTTTAGCACTTGGATGTTTTTGGGGACCCGAAATAAAATTTAGCAAGTTAGATGGAGTAATAAATACAGAGGTTGGATATTGTGGAGGTAATACTGAGAAGACATCTTATAAAGAAGTATGTTATGGTGACACCAATCACGCAGAAGTAGTTAAAGTTGAATTTGACAATAATAAAATTTCTTATGAGGAAATAATAAGAAACTTTTTTGAATTTCATGATCCAACTACTTTAAACCGTCAAGGTCCAGATGTAGGTACTCAGTATAGAAGTGAAATATTTGTTCATGATGAAAATCAAAATAAAATCGCTAACAAAGTATTGAAAGAAATTAATGAAAAATTTAAAGGTAAAATCGTTACCAAAATATCAAAATCAAAAAATTATAACAAAGCCGAAGATTATCATCAGAAATATTTGGAAAAAAGTTTCTAATGTCAATTATATCAACTGAGTGGCTAGAAAAAAATCTCTCAAATGTAAAAATAATTGATGGCTCTTGGCATATGCCTGCAACAAATAGAAGTGGTAAAGAAGAATTTAATAAAGAGCATATACCAAATGCAATTTTTTTTGATATCGATAAAAATTGTAATAAATTAACCGACTTACCACATATGTTAACGGACATTAGTTCGTGGGAAAATATACTATCATCTATGGGCATATCTAACGAAGACGAAATTGTGATTTATGATAATTCTGATGTTTTAAGTGCTTGTAGAGTATGGTTTAATTTAATTTACTTTGGCCATGATAAAAAGAAAGTACATGTTTTAGATGGAGGTTTTAATAAATGGAAAAAAGAAAAAAGAATAACTTCTGCTAATAATATAATTATACAAACAACTAACTATAAAGCAAAAGAAAATAATGGAATGGTTAAGAGCAAAGATCAGATTGACCAAAATATAATTAAAAAAAAATTTGATTTAGTTGATGCGAGAAGCAAAGATCGTTTTAATGGTACAACTCCAGACCCAAGAAAAAATGTAAGAAGTGGTTCAATACCTAATTCAATTTGCTTACCGTTTAAAACCCTTATCAATGACGATTTTACTTTTAAAAGTAAATCTGAAATTTCTTCTTATTTTAAAGATTTATCTTTAAATGACCCAGTAAATGTAGTGTTTTCGTGCGGTTCTGGGATCACAGCATGTGTTTTGGCACTTGCATATTCTCAAGTAAATAATAAGTATCTTCCAGTCATTTATGATGGTTCATGGGCTGAATATGGTAAAATATAAAATATGAAAAGATCAACAAAAATTACAAGCATAATAATAATTTTCTTTTTAATTATAGCTACAGTGATTGTTGGTAGAACAATGATTGGAAATCATTTTAAGAAGAAATTTAGTAAAAGACCACCTCCAGGAATAATTGTTACTGCAGCTGAAAATAGAGTTTTTGAAAATTTAATAAGCACATACGGAACAGCAAGACCATTTAAAACACAATCCTATAAAATTGAGAAGTATGAAATACTTAAACCTATCAACTTTAATCAAAAAGTAAAAGAGGGGGATGTAATTGCAGAACTTAAAAATAGAAAAATTACTGCTCAGTTTGATGGAACAATTGGAAAAAGAGAATTTTCAGAAGACATCGAAGTTTCAAAATCTTCAATCTTAGTTAATCTCGAAAATACCAGTATTATTTATTGTGATGTAGATATACCTGAAATGTTTGTACCATTTATTAAAGTTGGTTTACCTGTTGATATAAAGTTTTCTGGATACAAAAATAAAACCTATAAAGGTGAAGTTGACTCGTTAGCTAGTCGAATTAGTGAGGATACTAGATCATTACCAACAAGGATAAAAATGGATAATACATCTGGTGAAATTTTGCCTGGCTCATTTTTAGAAATTTCAATAAAATATGACACTAGAGAAAGCTTAAGTATCCCTGATACCAGCACAATAGTGGAAGGTGATAATATATTTATCTATAAAGTTGACGAAAAAAATAAAGTATTAAAAACAAATATTGATACCGGAGATAGATACCTGGGTTTTGTTGAAGTTTTAAATGGTCTAAAAGTTGGTGACAAAGTTGTTGCTGAGGGTACAAAAAAAGTCAGACCAAATTTAATAATAAGACCTATAAAAAAGGGTGCTAAAGTAGCTAATCAAAACAAATCTGGCTGGGGTGGAAAAAAGAAAAAAGATACTAAAGAAAACAAGAATGGTATGTTTGCGTGGTTACAAAAATTAAATATATTTAAAAAGTCTGACTCCGAAAAACAAGAAAATAAAAAATAATTAATACATGTATATAACTGAAGTTAGTATTAAAAGACCTGTCGTTGCATGGGTAATGTCAATGATACTAATTATTTTTGGAATTTTTGTATTTTGGGAATTACCTGTTAGGGAATTACCAGATGGCATTCAGCCTCCAGTGGTACAGGTACAAACCGATTATAAATCTGCTTCAGCTGAAATTGTTGATGAAGAGATAACACAAAAAATAGAAGATGTTATAGGAGGAGCGGAAGGAATTAAGAACATTGATTCTAGTTCGCTTAATGGAAGAAGTAGAATAAATATTTATTTTAATACAGATATAGATTTAGATGATGCAGCAAATGACATAAGAGAAAGAGTATCAAGAGTTGCGGACAATTTGCCAGATCAAGCTAACCCACCTCAAATTTTGAAACAAGCAGCAGGTTTCACAACTACAATGTGGGTTGCTCTATCGTCACCAACTTGGAATGATTTAGATTTGGGTGATTATGCAGAAAGATATCTTATAGACGCCTTTTCGAGTGTACCAAATGTTGGTAGAATTTTAGTCGGTGGATTAAGAGAGCTAAGTGTTAGAGTTTGGGTAGATCCTATCAAATTAGCAGCCAATAATCTTACTATTCAGGAAGTCGAGAGAGCATTAAGAAATGAAAATATAAATATCCCCGCTGGAACTTTAGAAGCTAGTAACAAAGATTTAACCCTTAATATTGATAAGTCTTACTCTAACATTGAAACAATCAAGCAGCTTCCTCTTAAGAAAAACAAAGATAAAGTCACAACCCTTTCTGATATTGCAAATGTTGAGCTTGGTCCAGTTTCTGAGAAAACTTTATTTAAAGCTCAAAGAAAAAATGCAGCTAATTTAAGAACAGTTGGCATTGGAATATACGCAAAAAGTGGAGCATCAACTGTCGAACTTTCAAATCAAATTAAAGAGAAAATAAACGTTTTAAATCAATCTTTACCAGATGGTTTAAAGTTAGAAATAGCATTTAATAGAGCAACTTATGTAGGAACTGCGATACAGGAAGTTTATAAAAGTTTAATTATTGCTTTTATTTTGGTTGTGGTAATAATTTACTTGTTTTTAGGAAACCTAAAAGCTGTAATTGTACCAGCTGTAGCTTTGCCAGTAAGTTTAATTGGTTCGTTTTTAGGTTTATATATATTTGATCTTTCTATAAATATATTTGTTCTCCTAAGTTTTATTTTAGCAATTGGAATAATAACTGATGATTCTGTAATAATGACAGATGCGATTTATACAAGAATTGAAAAAGGAGAAACGCCACTTGTAGCTGCTTATAAAGGCTCAAGACAAATAACATTTGCCATAATAGCTACAACTTTAATTTTAGTTGCAGTTTTTTTACCTTTAATTTTTATCGAAGGTATAGCTGGTACCTTATTTAAGGAAACTGCAATAGCACTATCTTTCTCAATTGTTGTTTCTTCATTTGTGGCCTTAACCCTATCACCAATGTTAGGAAGTAAGTTTTTAAATAAAAAAGAAAAACTTAATTTTTTTGTAAAAAAATTTAATAATGGGTTTAAATCTTTTACTGAATTTTATACCGACACCTTAAAATATTGGATTAATAAGCAGAAAACAATTTCGATATTTATAATTCTGTTAATTGCAGCCTCAGTTTATTTATTTAACTTCACTAAAAAAGAATTGATACCATTAGAAGATAGGGGGGCTTATTTAATAATTGGCTCTACAGATGAAGGAAGTTCATTTGAGTACACACAAGAAAAAGCCCAAATAATTGAGGGAAGAATACTAAAATTGTTACAAGCAGAGGATAGCCCTTACCAAAGATTAATTATGAGGGTACCTGGTTTCGGTAAGTCCGCAACTTCATATAATACTTTCATTATAATTGCACTTTTAGATGAATGGAAAAATAGAGAAAAGAGTACACAAGTTGTTTTAAGAGAAGCTATTGGTCAAGTTGTTAGTGTGCCAGAAACGTTTGCGTTTCCTATATCACCTCAATCTATAAGAGTTTCTAGCTACAATAAACCAGTTCAAATGGTGATTTATGGGACAAGTTATGAAGAGTTAGAACAAATTCAAAGCCAAGTTTTAAGAGAGCTAAGAAGAAATAGAAATATGTTTAGAATTGAAAGTGATTACACAAAAAATAAACCTGAAGTAAAATTAATTACTAACAAAAATAGAGCAAATGATTTAGGAGTTTCAATAGAGAATATAGGCAGAACATTAGAAACATTATACGGTGGAAAGAGGGTTACAACATATAATAAAGAAGGAAGAGAATATCCCATTATTCTTCAGCAGTATTTAGCAGATAGAAGAGATAAAGATGGCTTATCAAAGATTTTTGTAAGATCTGAAACTACAGGAAAATTAGTGTCTGTTGCAAGTTTGGTAGAATTTGAAGAGAAAGGAACTGCTGAGTCATTACCTAGATATAATAGACAAAGAGCAGTAACTATATCGGCAGCTTTATCTGAAGAATACACATTGTCTGAAGCTATAAAATATTTAGAAGACGTAATGTTGAGAGTTGCTCCTCAAAATCAAATAACTTGGAAAGGTAAGTCCGAAGAACTAAAAGAGACTAGTAACGAAATATTTCTTATTTTCGCTTTAGCATTAATAACTGCATATTTAGTAATGGCTGCTACTTTTAACTCCTTTGTCCATCCTTTTATTATTATATTGACTGTGCCTCTTGCAGTTTTTGGAGGTCTTGTATTCATTTTATTTCTAAATAGTTCGATAAATATATTTTCACAAATCGCCTTGATTATATTAATCGGTATATCCACTAAAAATAGTATTCTTATCGTTGACTATACTAATCAAATTCGAACAACAGGTGCAAAAATTGAGGAAGCATTGATGGAAGCTTGTAAATTAAGAATAAGACCAATCATAATGACTTCATTAAGCACCATGATTGCAATGTTACCTCTTATAGTAGGTAACATAGGGCCAGGCGCAGGTGAGGCGTCTAGATTAGCAGTTGGATCAACAATCTTTGGTGGAATGATTATTTCAACATTCTTTACATTATATGTGACGCCAACTATGTACTTAACACTAGCAAAAAATACAAAGAGAATAGATGCAGTAGATCTGGAGCTAGAAAAACAGCTAATTAAAAAATAATATATTTTCTAGTATTCAAAAATTTACTACATTTATTAAGCTGCTTCTTGAATTTATTTGAATAACCCTCTACTTTTTTTGCCAGTACTATAACTTTCTGATTGTTTTTATAATTTTTATAATTTCCCCAGCCTTCATGATAAGCAATATATTGTCTGAAAGCATCTTTTTTTGAAACCTTTAAAATTTTTTCCGTTTTGTTTGTATACCAGCCAATAAAATCAACACTATCTTTAAACCTAGATCTTAAAGCATATTTATTTCCAGTCTCATCTTTATATTGTTTCCAAGTACCTTTAATAGCTTGTGAGTATCCAAATGAACTAGAAGGTCTTTTATAAGGTATAACTTTAAATAATTTTTGACGTGCAGGCTTAGCGAGCCAGTCAAAATCAGATTCCATTTTTATTATTGCTAACTGTAAGTTGATTGGTGTCCCCCACCTTTTTTCAGTTTTTTTTGCGTGTTTATACCAAAGATATCTCTCAGAAAATATTGAACAGCCATCTGATGTATTTTGAGGTATCGATGAACATGCAGCTAAAAATAATAAACCAAAAACTAAAAAATACTTTTTAAAAAGAATCACAGTTTAATATAAATTATCTATTATTTTTTCTCCATATCCAAGGATAATCAAATTCCATGCTCCATAAACCTAATTTATTATTTTTTGCATAGATTTGATCTTTAGAATATTTATTTTTTGAATATTTTGGATAATCAAAGGCTAATCCATTTCTTACCATGTAAGCTGAAACACTTTCATTATTGATAAAACACTCGCCTAAATACCTACCAAAATAGTCTTTTTGGGGCTCGATTAGACATTTTAATTTTTTATTTATAATTTTTTCTGTAAGAAAATTTTTTGAAATTTTTCCACAATTAATTTTTGTTTTATTTTTTAAGCAAAACTGTTGCTTTCCTTTAAATTTAGTTTCTGGAGCATCTATTCCTGAAAAACGAATTTTCTTATTATCTAATAAAATTGTATCACCATCAATTATTTTAATGTTATCTGAAATTAGGATTGTTTCTGATAGTAAATAATTTGTTACTACAAATGTAAATAAAAATAAAAAACTAACTAACTTCAGTAGTTGCTTTTTCATTACATTCTTGCATTTTTTTTCTAATTTGATCTTCGGATATATTTTTGTCTTTTAAATCTCCATAAAGCTTTCTATACACATCTTCATCACCTGCCTCAGCAAAATCTGCTTTAATTACATCTTGAATATATTGATTTTTTTTTTCCTCATCGTATCCCAGAATTTGTGAGGCCCACTCTCCTAAATATTTATTTTTTTTTGCATTAATTTTAAATTGTTTTTCCTCATCATGAGCAAATTTTTTTTCAAAACCTTTTTTTCTTTCATCAAATGAACTCATTGCAATTTACCTTTATAAATTATTTTAAAAACTAAAAATGATATAAATACACCTATTATATTACCAAACAAATCACCTAATTCAAATCCTCTTTCTGGAATAATTAAGTGCAGAATTTCTAAAATGATAGAAATACAAATAAGATAAATAAATATATTTTTTAATTTATGTTTAAAAGCAATTAATCCTAGAATTGATATAATAAAGAAAACATAAACATGATTTGAAGATACTAAAAAATCTCTTGTTAATTGTGGTTGAATTTTACAATCACTATAAATAAAACATCCAAAAATACTACCAGGATATAAGTAAAAAATAAATAAAACTATGTTAGACAGATAAAAAAACTGCTTTAAGTAATTCATGGTTAATCTATATTAAATTTTCACATATGAGTCACTTAATACTTGTTAGACATGGTCAAAGCGAATGGAATTTAGAAAATAAATTTACAGGATGGGTCGACGTTGAGCTTGCACCACAAGGTAAATTAGAAGCCTGTAAAGCTGGAGAGTTTATAAAAAAATTAAATTTAGAAATAAAACATTTTTATACTTCATATCAACTGAGATCGATTGATACCTTAAAACTAATTTTAAATACGATCAGAGTTAAACCAAATAATATAATCAAGGCCTGGCAATTAAATGAAAGGCACTACGGGTCACTTACAGGATTAAATAAAGATGAAATGAAAAAAAAATTAGGAGAAGAAGAAGTCCACAAATTCAGAAGGTCTTGGGATAATCCCCCAAAACCATTGAATACAAATAGTCCATATCATCCAAAAAATATAAGTATTTATAATGATATACCTCGTAACTTAATTCCAGATACAGAGTCCTTAAAAGATACTTATGATAGAGTTGTGCCCTATTTTGTTGAAAACATAGAGAAAAATTTACACGATAACACAATTATATCTGCTCATGGAAATTCTATTAGATCGCTTTTAAAATATTTATTTAAAATTGATGACAATGAAATTTCTAAACTTGAAATACCAACCGGAAATCCTCTACTTTTGAAATTTGAAAAAAAGAATATAAAAGAAGCTAAATACCTCGATCAAAGTAGATCAAGTGATTTAATTAAATTCTAACCTTTTTGCAAAAGTTTTTCGTAAATCTCTTTATCTGTCAAATGTAGAAATTCAATATTACTTTCGAAACCATGCAAATTTTCCTTTTCAATATAGTCGTCCCAAATCTCATTCATCGAGAATATTTTTTTCGATAAATTTTTAAATATTTTTTTATTTATAATTTGACACCCTGTATAAATATAATTTTGATCACTGTTCTTTTTTAAATTATTGCCATCCATAGAAAAATCGCCTTTAAATCTTTTATCAAAACTTAAATCTTTTTTTACAACCATTAAAATATTTTCTACGTTATTTTTAAAATATATATTTTCCATCTTCTTAATTTCATTTGCATATTTAGCGTTCCAAATTGTATCAGGATTAAAAACTATAAAATCTGTTTCAACTGAATTATTTACTACATTTAAAAGACCGCCTCCAGTATCTAATATTTCTTTACCATCTTCTATAATTTGAATTTCTAAACCAAAATTATTTGAAAAAATGAAATCTTTTATTTTATCACTTAAATAGAAAGTATTAATTTTTAAAGATTTTATTTCTAATACTTTTATCAAGTTTATAGTATTTTCTAATAAGCTAATCTCATTAATTTTTAAGAGTGGTTTTGGTGTTTTCTCAGTTAATGGCATTAATCTTTTTCCATATCCTGCACATAAAATTATTGCTGTTTTAATTTTCATATTTTTTTTATTCTTGGGTTTTTTTGTAGAAAATTTTTTAAATCATGGAAATTTGGATTATTTTTAATACGATTATCGATTAATTTCCACGCATAAGGTATTAATTTTAGATATTTTCTTTTTTTATCTCTTTTTGCAAGTCTTGTGAATATACCAATTATTTTTAGATTTCTTAAAACAGATAAAATTTCAAAATCATTAATAAATTGAGATTCATTTTTATAATTAAATTTACTAAGAAATGCTTTTAAAATATTTGACTTAAAACTATTTGAAGTTTTAATTCTTACATCATCTATAAGTGAGGCCAAATCATATGCTGGATTACCCAAAACAGCATCTTGACTATCTATTAAAGCAATTTTATTTTTATAAAACATCATGTTTGAGACGTGAAAATCTCTATGTACAAACACTTTGTGTTTGATTTTTAAATTTAAATACAAATTATCTATTATTTTTTTGAGATTTTTTTTTAAATGTCCTTTTTGAATAATTAATTTATTTGCTGTTAAGTACCAATCCAAAAAAAGGTATGACTCTTTAAGTATTTTAGCTTTTGAATAGTTTGATAAATTAAATTTTTTTTTTAGAAAATTTTGAGATTTAAAATTTTTAATTTTTTGAATTTGATATAAAATTTTTATTATTTTTTTGTATTCATTTAATTTAGTTTTTGAGGATTTAATTTTATCCAACATGTTTTTATTGCCGAAATCCTCAATTTCTATAAAATTTTTTTTATAATTTTGACTAATTAAACCTGGTGCTAATATTTTATTTTTAATCAATATTTTGTTAACTGCATCATAATTTAACAGGTTTGATCGCTTTTGAATTTTGCTATAAACTAATACTGAATTATTTGTTCTATAAAATTGTCTAAAAGATGCATCTCCTGATAGTTTTTTAAATTTTTTCAAATTCATTAAAATTAAAATCTATATTATTAGATATAATTAAGTACCTATTTTCAAGCTTTTCATCATATTCAAATTTTAATGTAAAAGTACTTTCTATATTTTGACCCAAGATTTCAGGCCATTCAATTAATCTAGCATAATCTTCTGAGTTTTCATTAATTCCTAAGTTATTTAATTCTTTTTTATCTTTAATTCTGTAAAGATCAAAATGTCTAAGAATTAAAGAATTAATCTCATATTCATTTATAATATTAAAAGTTGGACTAGGTATCTCTGTTTTTTCTAAACCATTTTTTGTTTGAAGATAATTAATTAGATACCTAATAAATGTAGTCTTACCAACTCCGATGTTTCCATAAAAAAGCAAAGTTGTATTTTTGCTAACTTTACTTGCAATTTTTTCAGCAATTTTTTGTGTGATAATTTCTTTTGAAATATCTATTTTGCTACTTTTAGTAGCGATAGGCATCTGGTTTATAAGGTCCTTCTGGTGTTACACTTATATATTTTGCTTGATCATCTGATAATTTGGTTAATTTAGCTCCAACTTTTTCTAAATGAAGTCTAGCTACTTTCTCATCTAAATGTTTAGGTAAAACATATACTTTTTTCTCATATTTATCTGAGTTATTCCATAATTCTATCTGAGCTGTTACTTGATTTGTAAAAGAAGCACTCATTACAAAACTTGGGTGTCCTGTTGCACATCCAAGATTAACCAATCTACCTTCTGCTAATAAAATAATTCTTTTTCCATCCGGCAATGTAATTTCGTGAACTTGTGGTTTTATTTCATCCCATTTATAATTTTTAAGAGCATCTACTTGGATCTCATTATCGAAGTGACCAATATTGCATAGAATTGCTCTATCTTTCATTTCTCTCATATGATCAGCTGTCACAATATCTTTATTTCCTGTTGCCGTAACAACAATGTCGGCTTCTTTTATCATCTCATCCATTAAAACTACTTCATAACCTTCCATTGCAGCTTGGAGAGCACAAATTGGGTCTGTTTCTGTAACCATAACTCTTGCACCGCTTTGACGAAGAGAAGCAGCGCTTCCCTTTCCAACATCTCCAAATCCAGCTACAATAGCTACCTTACCTGACATCATAACGTCAGTAGCTCTTTTAATTCCATCAACTAAACTTTCTCTGCAACCATATAAATTGTCGAACTTAGATTTTGTTACTGAGTCATTAACATTTATTGCTGGGACAAGTAAATTGCCTTCACTTTCCATTTTTTTTAATGCTAAAACTCCTGTAGTTGTCTCTTCTGATAAACCTTTTACATCATTTAATAATTCTTTATAATCTTTGTGCATCAATGCTGTAAGATCGCCACCATCATCAAGTATCATATTTGGTTTCCAGCCATCTTTTCCTTCAATAGTTTGCTTTACACACCACCAATATTCTTCTTCTGTTTCGCCTTTCCAAGCAAATACAGGAATGCCAGCTTTTGCAATTGCTGCTGCTGCATGGTCTTGTGTCGAAAAAATATTACATGAGGACCATCTTACTTCGGCTCCTAACTCAACTAAAGTTTCTATTAAGACAGCTGTTTGTATTGTCATGTGTAAACAACCAACAATCCGAGCTCCATTTAAAGGTTTTTTACCCTTATATTCTTCTCTAAGAGCCATTAATCCTGGCATTTCAGTTTCAGCCAGTGAAATTTCTTTTCTTCCAAATTCCGCAAGGGATATGTCTTTTACTTTAAAATCTTCCATAGAAAGAGGCTTTTAACAATTTCACTTAATATATCAACAAAGATTTATGCTTCTGGGAAAATTATTTCAATTCTTGCCCCTTTATCTTTATTATTAGATGCGTTGATTTCACCACCATGAATTTCAACTAAATTTTTGACAATATTTAATCCCAAACCCGAATGTTCTCCAAAGTTTTCAGGTCTATTACTATAAAATCTATTAAATATCTTATTTGTATCCTTTTCACTAAATCCAGATCCCTGATCAACGACAACTAATTTAATTTTGTCATTTTTATCTTTTGATATTTCAACGGTAATTTCTTGATTATTTTCACTAAAAGAAATTGAGTTTTCTAATAAGTTTGCAATGATTTGTTCAATTCTATTTTCTATCCCTAAGATACTATAATTTTTAATTCCATTAGATTTCAATTTAATTCCAATCGATTTTTTTGTTTCATAGATACTGTTAAAATCGTCAACAACAGATTGAGCAATCTCTTTTAAATTTAATTTTTGCATTTTCTCAGAGGAGATTGCAGCCTCATCTCTTAGCATTTGAGAGTAATCAGTTATTAATCTTTCAATTCTCTCTACATCATGTGATACTATATTAATTAATTTGTTTCTTTGAGATTTATCATTTGTTTCAGAAATTATCTCAGAGGCACTTTTTAGAGATGCTAAAGGATTTCTGATTTCATGCAAAAGATCTGTTGAATAATTTTCTGCTGTAGTAATTCTTTTGTTTAATTCATTAGTCATTTCATCAAGAGAATTTGATAATTTTCCCAATTCGTCATTTCTTTTTTTTATATTTCCAATATTGGTCTTTTCCTTACTTTTGTTTTTTATAATATTTGTATATTGAACCAAATTTTTAATTGGTTTTAAAAAGTATCTATTTAATACATATGAAAAAATTAAAATTACTAATGCGACAAGCAAAGCAGTTCTGATTATAAAATTTCTTCTTTCATCTATTGCGACCTTTATTTCATTAGCATTTTCAGTGATAGCTAAATAGCCTATTGTTTTGTTTTCACTGACTACATTTTTAACAGTTACTAATAAAAATTGATCATAGTTTTCTTTAGAGTAAGTTAACGGTTTTCCATAATCTGATGAATATGAGTACTTTTTTAAATCTTCAAATATTTCTTTACTTTCAAAGCTTTTATTACTCTCATCCAAATTCTTATTTTGAATACTTTGATTATTTAAGTCACTCATTTCAATTATGTTTAGACTTCTTGAGAAAGCATTTGGATCTAAGTCTAATGTGTCGGTATCTCCTAATAGATTAAATTCACTATCAAATATCTGTACTCTATCTATACTTTGAAATAAAAATTTAGTGGAAAACAGAAACTCTCTAATATCTTCAGATGAGAAATTTATTTTTAAACGATCAATATTTTCTGTTGTATTATCAATAATTTTTATGTGCGAGGCAGTTTTATTTTTAATGAGCGTAGGTTTTACTGTGTTAAGGTAAAATAATGTTAATACACCTATCACTAAAAAAACAATAAAGTTGATAACTAAGAATTTTTTTAAAATAGATTGATTATTAGATTTTGAAGTAGCCATTATTTAACATTCCAACGATAACCACTACCATATCTGGTTTCTATCGCTGAAAAGTTATTATCTACTTTTTTAAACTTTTTTCTAATCCTTTTTACGTGACTATCTATTGTTCTATCTTCAATATCTGTGTCTTCTCTGTAAGCAACATCCATTAATTGAGATCTTTCTTTAATAATTCCAGGTCTTTTTGCTAATTCCTTTACAATTAAGAATTCTGTTGTTGTTAATTTATCTGGTAATTGCTTGCCATCCCATTCACACTCTAGCTGTGAAGGGTCAAGTTTTAATTTTCCATGTGAAATTATATTTCTATTATCCTCTAAATTATTATCTTTTTTTCTAAGTTGGACACGAATTCTTTCAATAAGAACTTTAGTTGAAAAGCCACCTGATTTTTTTACAAAATCATCAGCCCCTAGTTTTAGTCCTAAGAGCTCATCCACCTCTTCATCTTTTGAAGTTAAAAAGATAACGGGCATAGATGTTTTTTTTCTCAATTTTTTTAACAATTCTTCTCCATCCATTCTTGGCATTTTAATATCTATGACTGCAAGGTCTGGGGGATTTCTTGACAAACCTATTAAGGCACTTTCTCCATCCAAATAAGTTTGAATATTAAAACCTTCTTTCTCTAGAGCAATACTTAAACTAGTTAATATATTTCTATCATCATCAACAAGGGCAATTGTTTGTTTCATGTTTAACTATAAAAATACTAAAATGTTTAAAATTGGGCAATTAAATGTTTATTAATGAAGCTCTCCCCAGTTATCACCTATGTTTACATCTACCGATAATGGTATTGAAAATGAATGCAAATCACTATCTTTCACACTTGTCATAATATCTTTAATCTTTTTAGAAGCAGATTTAGTACCATTATCAATTACCTCAAAAATCAATTCATCGTGAATTTGAAGCAACATATTAAATTCATTTGTTTTTTTAGTATCAACCTCATCGTTGATTCTAATCATAGCAAGTCGCATTATTTCTGATGCAGATCCTTGGATAGGTGCATTTATAGCTGCCCTTTCTTGAAAATTTCTAACATTAAAATTTTTGTCATTGATTCCTGGAATATGAGTTTTTCGACCAAAAATATTTCTTACATATCCACTTTTTCTACAGAATTTAATTGTGTTATTCATGTATTCTTTAATTTCTGGAAATTTAATAAAATATGAATTTAGAAATTCTTCAGCTTCATTGTTTGATACACCAATTTGTTTGGCCAAACCATATTGAGATATTCCATAAATTATTCCAAAATTAATAGCTTTCGCTTTTCTCCTCATATCAGCATCAATTTTTTTTATATCTGCACCAAAAACCTGGCTAGCGGTTAATGAGTGAATATCCTCATTATTTTTAAAAGCTTTTTTTAGTTCTTTTACATCAGCTAGATCAGCCAAAATTCTCATTTCGATCTGATTATAGTCTGCTGATATAAGTTTTTTATTTTTTTCTGATATGAAGGCTTTACGAATATCTTTGCCCTCCTCAGTTTTAATAGGAATATTTTGTAAATTTGGATCACTTGATGCAAGTCTACCCGTTGTAGTTGCTGCTAACAGAAAAGATGTATGCACTCTTTTTGTATTGGGATTTAAATGCTCTGGCAAAGAATCTGAATATGTATTTTTCAATTTACTAGATTGTCTCCATTCTAAAACCAATTTAGGAAATTCATTCCCTTTGTAAGCTAAATCCTCTAGAACTGCTGCACCAGTTGCAAAACTCCCCTTTTTAGTCTTTTTTAGCGATGCAATTTTGAGGTCATTATACATTATTTCACCCAACTGTTTAGTCGATGCAATATTAAATTTTTTTTTTGAAATTTTAAAAATTTGTTTTTCTAAATCTTGAAGTTTTTTTTCAAACTTAACAGATAATTTTTTAAGAAAATTATTATCCAATTTTATGCCATTGATTTCCATTGATGCTAAAATTTTAATTAAAGGTTTTTCGAAAATTTCATAAATATTTAGTAATTTTTCTGATTTAAGCGATTTCAAAAATATTTTATATAAACGGTAAGTTATATCAGCATCTTCTGCCGCATAATCTTTTGCAATATTTAACTCTACTTGACTGAATTTAATTTCTTTTTTTCCAGATCCAACGAGATCTTTATATTTAATTGTTTTGTGACCAAGATGAATATCTGAAAGGGTATCCATATTATGTCTATTTTTCCCAGCATCTAAAACGTATGACATCAACATTGTATCTTCCATGCTTTGAATATCTATATCCCTTCTACGAAATATTATGTAATCGAATTTAATATTTTGCCCAATTTTTTTTAAACTTTTATCCTCTAAATATGGTTTTAAAATTTTCAAAACATCTTTTTCATTTAGATTATTTTTATCAATATGACCTGTTGGAATGTAACAAGCTTTACCTATTTTGCTAGAAATTGAGATACCAACTAAATTTGCCTGATGTGGGTCAAGAGAATCTGTTTCAGTATCAATAGAAAATTCACCAGCTTCTTCGGCTTCTTGCATCCAATCTTTTATTTCAGATAAATTTTTTATCAAAAAATATTTATCTTTTGATATTTTAGATGTTTCTTTTTTGACTTCTATTTCATCACTAAATTTGGATTGACCATATGTCGAAATTGCCGAACTCAATAACCTATTAAATTCCATTTCTCTCAAAAAATTGTATAACTTATCTACGTCTACTTTTTTTAAAACAAAGTCAGTTAATTTGTCTTTCACCGGAACATCATTTTTTAATGTGACCAGTTTTTTACTTACTAGAGCCTTATCTTTATTTTCTAAAAGTGTTTCTCTTCTTTTATTCTGTTTTATTTTATTTGCGTTTTTGAGAAGGTTTTCTAAATTTCCATATTCCTTAATTAATTCCGCTGCTGTTTTTACACCAATACCTGGAACACCAGGTACATTGTCTGTACTATCCCCTGCTAGTGATTGAACATCAATTACTTTATCCGGACCAACCCCAAATTTATTGATTACATCATCATTAGATATAAATTTATTCTTCATAGGATCGTATATACGAACTTTTTTTTTGAAAAGTTGCATTAAATCTTTGTCAGATGATACAATTGTAACCTTTGCACCTTCGTCTAATATTTGCTCTACATAGGTGGCTATCAAATCATCAGCCTCGTAATTTAACATTTCTATAGAGGGTAAATTGAATGCTAATACTGACTTTCTGATATAATCGAATTGTGGAATTAGATCATCGGGAGCATCAGACCTATTTCCTTTATAATCTGAATATATTTCGTTTCGAAAATTCTTTCTTGCAGAGTCAAAGATTACTGCAAAATGAGTTGGTTTTTCTAAATTTTCGCTAGATTTAGAGTCCTCTAATAATTTAAACAGCATGTTGCAAAATCCACTTACTGCTCCTACTGGCAAACCATCGCTTTTTCGTGTTAATGGTGGCAATGCATAATAGGCTCTAAATATGTATCCGGACCCATCAATAAGATAGAAATGATCTGTTTTTTTAATTTTACCCATAATTTAATTTATAATAAATTGACGTATTATAGTAAGAATAAAACATCCTGTTAATAAATATTAGTGGATTAAACTTTATTAAAATAGTAATTTAAAGCTAATGGAATTAGTAAATTCAATTTCTAATAATAAAATAATTAAAATCATAATATTTGCATTAATAGGTTCTATTTTATTGACAATATCTGCAAAAATTAAAATACCTTTTTATCCAGTTCCTATGACTATGCAAACATTTATAGTTTTGTTTTTAGGAATTTCCTTTGGATATAAAGTCGGGGTGCTTTCGGTAGTTTTTTATTTGATAGAGGGAATTATGGGATTACCGGTATTTTCTAACTCACCAGAGAAAGGTATAGGATTAGCTTATTTTGTTGGTCCCACAATGGGATATTTAATAGGTTTTATATTTGCATGTCTGATAGCAGGCATATTTACATATGATAAAAACCATATATTAAATTTTTTAAAGATTATAATTGCAACATCAGTAATATATATTTTGGGTATTTTGTGGCTTGGAAATTTAATCGGTTGGGATAAACCAATATTAGAATTTGGTGTTTACCCATTTCTTTATGCTGAATTATTTAAGATATTATTACTAACAGCTTTAGTTAATAAAATTATTAAACTTAGAAAGTATATTTAGAATTACCTTGGAGATCTTTTTGATAGAATTCTTTGAAGTGTTCTTCGATGCATTTTAAGTCTTCTTGCAGTCTCAGATACATTTCTGTTACATAATTCAAAAACTCTGTGAATATGTTCCCATTTAACTCTATCAGCGGACATTGGATTTTCTGGTGGAGCAGCTTTTTTATTTGGATCAGCTAAAAGTGCTTTTTCTACGTCATCTGCGTCTGCTGGTTTAGCTAAATAGTCTATTGCACCTTCTTTAATGGCTGCTACTGCAGTTGGTATATTTCCATAACCAGTAAGCATAACTATTCTGCTCTCTGAGTTATTTTTCTGGATTTCTTTTACAACTTCTAGTCCGTTTCCATCGTTTAGTCTCAAGTCAACAACTGCAAAAGCAGGTTTTTTTGATTTCACAGACTCTATTCCAATTTTTACACCCTCTGCTTGTGAAACAGAAAAGCCCTTTTTCTCCATTGCTCGAGCTAGTCTTTCTCTAAAAGGGTTATCATCATCTACTATAAGTAGAGATTTATCCTTAAATTCTGTTATTTTTTTTAATACTTCTGCCTCTGGCATGAACCTTATATGGAAACATTCTAAATTATTTCAAGGGTACATTTTTACTTTACATTGGCTCATTTTCTGCATAAATGCTCGTTTTATATAAACTTGCATAGCAGTTATGCCGGTTTTTTTTGTTAAATTTTTTTTGGAGCTTTAAATGCAAAAATTTAAATCAGTTGATAAATTAGTAAATCAACTGAAACCAACAGAACCTGTTTATTGTATTAGAAGAGATTCTATAAACATAGCTTCTAAATTTTTTCAGAATAAATTTCCTGGTAAAATCCTATATGCAGTTAAAACTAACCCGCATCCATTAGTATTAAAAACTATAGTGGAAAGCGGAATTAATGATTTTGATATCGCTTCAATTAAAGAAGTTGAGGCAATTAGAAGTGTTAGCCCAGATGCAAAATGCTCCTACATGCATACTGTAAAAAGCAAGGAAAGTATAAACGAAGCATATTTCAAATATAATATTAAGACTTTTGCAATAGATACAAAAGATGAATTAATAAAAATTCTTAATAGTACTAATCAAGCTAAGGATTTAGAGTTATTTGTGAGAGTTGCAGTTTCTAATGAACACGCAGAAATAGATTTATCTAAAAAATTTGGCGCACAAACTTCTGAAGCAATAGGGCTTTATAGATTAACAAAACAGTATGCAAAAAAAATAGGATTAAGTTTTCATGTAGGTTCGCAATGTATGCATCCAATATCCTATTCAAAAGGGATTAATGAAATTAAATATATAATAAAAAAAACAAAAATAGTTCCAGATGTTATAAATATAGGTGGAGGATTTCCAACAATCTATCCTGACTTAGTTCCTCAATCATTAGACTCTTATTTTGAGGAAATAAAAAATTCATTAAATAAATTAAAATTAGAAAAAAAACCAGAAATTATATGCGAGCCAGGTCGAGCAATTGTTGCAGAAAGTGGTTCGACAATTGTGAGAGTAAACTTAAGAAAAAAACAAAAGCTATATATTAATGATGGAACATACGGAACTTTATTTGATGCAGGTGTGCCTAATATAGTTTATCCATCAAGGATAATTACAAGTGGAAGAATTATATCAAAAAAATTGACTTCATTTGATTTTTATGGACCAACATGTGATAGCATGGATTATATGAAGGGACCTTTTATTCTACCTAATAATATTAAAGAAGGTGATTACATTGAATTAGGTCAATTAGGAGCATACGGATTGACATTTAGAACTCAATTTAATGGATATTATTCTGATAGTATTTACGAAGTTTGTGATGATCCAATAATGACGATGTATGACAAAGAAACAAATAAAGAGTTTCTTGTTGCATAATGTCAGATTCAAAAAATCTTAATCATAACAGAAAAAAAGACTTTTTAAGTAAAGAGGTTGAACATATTGATATTACATCTTTTGACTCTAGAAAAATTATATCTTCTATGGAAAAAATGTCTTTTGTTTCAAGAGAAACAGCTAATGCGTCCAAGATATATAATGAAATGCTTAAAGATAAAGATTGTACAATATTCTTAACTCTTGCAGGGTCTACTTCTGCCGCTGGATGTATGCATATTTATAGAGATATGGTTAAATACAACATGGTAGATGCAATTGTAGCAACTGGAGCATCTATAATAGATATGGATTTTTTTGAAGCGCTTGGATTTAAACATTACCAAGGATCACAATATCAAAATGATAATGAACTTAGAGACAATTATATAGATAGGATTTATGATACTTACATCGATGAAGAGGAGCTCCAGGTTTGTGATAAAACAATAGGAGAAATAGCAGATAAACTTGAGCCGAAGTCTTACACATCGAGAGAATTTATAAAAGAGATTGGCAAATATCTAAAAACTAATTCTAAAAAGAAAGGTTCTTTAATTGAAACAGCTTTTGATAACGATGTACCTATATTCTGTCCTGCATTTACAGACTCAAGTGCAGGTTTTGGATTAGTCATGCATCAAGAGAGAAATCCAAAAAATCATATTACAATAGACTCAATTAGAGAATTTAGAGAATTAACAGAGATTAAAATTAAATCTAAAGGGTCGGGATTATTCATGATTGGTGGTGGAGTTCCTAAAAACTTTATACAAGACACGGTAATTTGTGCTGAACTTTTGGGAAAAAATGTAGATATGCACAAATATGCAATACAAATTACTGTTGCTGACTCAAGAGATGGAGCTTGCAGTAGTTCAACATTAAAAGAAGCAAGTTCATGGGGTAAGGTTGATACTACCAAAGAACAAATGGTATTTGCTGAAGCTACCAGTGTTTTACCATTAATAGCAAGTGACGCCTATCATACTGGAGAATGGAAAAATAGAGACAGAAAAAACTTTTCCAAAATATTTTGATAGATGATCAAAAAAGTAAAAATTGGAATTATTCAAAGTAAAATTTCAGATAATATTCAAAAAAATATAAATTCAGCTATTAAAAATATAAAAAAAGCAGCATCAAAAAGAGCTAAAATAATTTGTGTACCAGAACTATTTTTATCAAATTATTTTTGTCAAACAGAAAGTCATTCCAACTTTAAGCTAGCGGAAAAAATACCTGGCAAAACTACAAAAATATTTTGTGAATTGGCCAAAGATTTACAAATAGTATTAATGATTTCATTATTTGAAAAAAAAACACATGGCTTCTATCATAATACTAGTATCGTTATTAGCGAGAAAGGTAAAATTTTATCGAAATATAGAAAAATGCATATACCAGATGATCCTGGTTATTATGAAAAATTTTATTTTACTCCTGGAGATTTAGGTTTTAAATCTGTTAAAACAAAATTTGGAAAAATTGGACCTTTAATTTGTTGGGATCAATGGTTTCCGGAAGCTGCAAGATTGACTGCACTTAAAGGTGCACAAATAATTTTTTACCCTACTGCTATTGGATGGCATCCTAAAGAGAAAAAAAAATTTGGAAAATCTCAACTAGACTCTTGGATAACAATGCAAAAATCTCACGCAATCGCAAATGGTACTTATGTGGTTGCTATAAATAGAGTTGGAACAGAAAAAAAAGGTAAGAAGAAAATAGAATTCTGGGGAAACTCAATGATCATAGATCCTAGTGGGCAAATAATTGGAAAACTTGGGAATAAAAAAGAAGAAATTTTAATTCGTGAAATAAACTATAAAAAAATTGATTCAGCCAGAGAGCATTGGCCTTTTTTAAGAGATAGAAGAATCGATTTTTATAAAGGCATACTAAAAAATCCTGCAGATGAATGAAAACTTTAATGGATTTAGAATGCCGGCTGAATGGGAGTCTCAAAATTCAGTTTGGATTGCTTGGCCTTATAATAAAAATGATTGGCCTGGATTATATCAATTTATTCCTGAAGTAATTTTAAAGATTATAAAAAAAATTTCAAAAAATCAAAAAATTAACTTAATCGTTAGCAAAAATATAAAAAATATAAAAAAATTAATAAAACTTAATAAAATCAAAAATATCAACTTCCACTATATTAAAACTGATAGAATATGGTTAAGAGATTCTGGACCCATATTTATAACAAACAAGGTCGAAAAGAAAAAAGTAATACTAAATTTTGGTTTTAACGGATGGTCAAAGTATAAAAATTATAAAAATGACAATAAAATCAATAATAGTATTAGTAAAATTGCTAATTTTAAAAAGATTGATCCAATAATCAAAAAAAAAGGCAGAATTAGAAGAATAATCATGGAAGGAGGGGCATTTGATATAAATGGCTCAGGTACAATTTTATTAACTGAAGAATGTTTGTTAAGCAAAATTCAAGAAAGAAATAAAAATTTTAAAAAAAAAGACTACGAAAAAATGTTTAATAAATACTTAAATATAAAAAACTTTATATGGCTTAAAAAAGGAATTGCTGGCGATGACACGCATGGACATGTTGATGACATATCAAGATTTGTTTCAAGAAATACGATTATGACTGCAGTTGAAAATAATAAAAAAGATATAAATTACAAAAACTTAAATAAGAATTTAAATATATTGAAAGAAAGTAAATGTGAGAAAGGAAAGAAATTCAAAATTATAAAAGTTCCTATGCCTTCACCAATTTATATTAAGAATACTAGAGTTCCTGCAAGTTATATGAATTTTTATATTTGTAATAAAAAAATAATTCTTCCAATATTCAAAGTAAAAGAAGACAATATTGCAATTAAAATTTTCAAAAATTACTTTAGAAATAGAAAAATCGAAACAGTTGACTGTAGCAAATTGATATGGGGATTTGGCGCAATACATTGCATGACCCAACAAGAACCTAAAATTTAGTTATGCTGCTTTTAGTGTGCCGAGTAATAATCTAAAAGGTATCAACATTGCAAGAGCTACAAATATTTTTACCGCAAGATCTCCTAACGATAAAGTTACCCAAGGAATTCCCGTTCCATAGAATGATATTGAGAAAAATAAAAAAGTATCAACAGTTGAACCTATCAAAGAAGATGTTAAAGGTGCTATAAACCACTTTTTTTGTCTTAATTGATCAAATATCTGAACATCTAAAAGTTGAGCAATTATAAAAGCTGTTCCTGAACCAATTGCTATTCTTATAGAAATAAGATCAGTAAAATTAGTTGAAAATATTAAAGTAAACAAAATTCCAATTGTGAAGCCTATATAGACAATTTTTCTAGCTACTAATTTTCCAAAGGATCTGTTGGCTAAATCTGTAATTAAAAATGCAATTGGATAACTAAAAGCACCGTAAGTTAAAATTTCCTCTAAACCGTAATATTTTATAGGAAATTGAACTAAATAATTTGATGCCAGCACAACCAATCCCATTAAAAATGAGAGAGTAAGGAAAACTTTATTCATTATGCTGTTTTTGCGATTATTGATTTTTTAAGCTTTTTTAATCTTAACGATAAATCTCTTGATTTTGCAGATTTTAAGAAATTATCAAAGCTACCTTTTTTATCTACAGATCTAACACCTGCATTTGAAACTGTTAATCTCATAGATTTTTTTAAAAGTTCACTTTTAAATTTTACTTTCTTTAAATTTGGAAGAAATCTTCTCTTAGTTTTATTGTTAGCGTGACTAACATTATGGCCTTTTAGAGGTATTTTACCAGTAAGTTCGCATTTTTTAGACATAAATTTTCAAGATGTATATGGTCTTAAAGAATACCAGTCAAGATTAATTTTTTGTTCCAATAGCTTCAGAAATATTTTTAAAACCTTCTCTTTTTACAATTTCGTCGAGATCTTTATTAATCTTTGAAGCAATAGTTGGTCCTTTATAAACCATACCTGTATACAATTGCACAAGAGTTGCACCGCTTACAATTTTATTAAAAACGCCATCGGCAGAGTCAACGCCTCCAACTCCAATTATTAAGATTTTTTTTCCAACTAATTTAAAAAATTTATTAATCAATTCATTAGAGATATTTTCAAGTGGTTTTCCAGACAAACCACCTTTCTCTAATTTATTTATATTAGATATATTTTCTCTATTTCTATCTGTCGTATTTGAAACTATAACTATTTTAACATTATATTTTAAAAAAAGTTCTGAGATTTCATCAATACTTTTTTCATCAATATCAGGAGATACTTTGACTGCTATTGGCACATTTGAATTTAAATTTTTCTTTTCTTCATTTATGCATTTTAAAAGATTATCTAACTCTTCATTTTTGTGAAAGTTTCTTAAATTTTCTGTGTTAGGAGAAGAGATATTAATTGTAATATAGTCTGCTAAATTATGAAATTTTCTGAAACAAATTAAATAATCTTCAACTCTGTTTTCAGTATCTTTATTAGGTCCTATATTAATACCAAGTAATCCATTAGGGGAATTATTTTCAATATTTTTTTTACTTTCTTCTGATCCAATATTGTTAAATCCAAGTCTATTAATTAAAGCCTCATCTTCCTCCAATCTGAACACTCTTGGCTTCGGATTTCCTATTTGTGGTTTAGGTGTAATTGTACCTACCTCAACAAAACCAAATCCTAGTTTGTATAGAGGATTGTAAACTTCTGCATTTTTATCAAATCCAGCAGCTACACCTAGAGGAGAATTTAAGGTTTTGTTTAAAAATTTAGTTTGGATAGTAACTCTGGTTGTTTTATCTATAGCTGGTATCTGATTTAACTTTAAAGCCTTTATTGCTAGTGAGTGAGCAACTTCAGGGCTAAATTTAAATATAAAAGGTCTTATAAGATTAAACATTTTCAACCTTTTTTCTTATCAATTCTTTGGTTTCATTTACTCCAAAAAAACTAATGAAGAAGCCCATTCTGGGTCCATTTTCGTCACCAAATACAACCTCATAGATAAGCTTAAACCATTCTCTTAAATTTTCTTTATAACCATTTTCTTTTCCTACGGTAAAAATATTTGTCTGAATATCTTCAGGAGCCATTTTATCATTACAATTATCTAAAGACTTAATTAATGCTTTCAGTGCAACTTTCTCTTTTTCATTTGGAGTTTTGTAAATTTTTTTTGTTTTTATAACATCATTGAAATATTTTATTGCATATTCAATTAAATTATCAAAAATTGGATGATCATTTTCATTAATTTCTGACTTGTATTTTTTTACAAATTTCCAAAGTAATTGTTTGCTGTCCGCATTACTTGTTTCAACTAAATTTAAAAGCATTGAAAAAGTCATAATTGTATTTTCCTCTGGCATTGATCCATTATGTACATGCCAAACTGGATTCATTAACTTCTGTAAATCATTTTGAGTTTTTCCTTTTTCTATAAAATCTAGATATTCATCAACAGCTTTTGGAACAACTTCTCTGTACAATTTTTTTGCTCTTTTTGGATTTTGATACATGTAAAGAGATAGACTTTGAGGAGATGCATAATTCAGCCATTCATCTATAGTTACTCCATTACCTTTTGATTTAGATATTTTTTCACCTTTTTCGTCCAAAAAAAGTTCATACGCAAAACCAGATGGGTTAGATTTACCTAATGTTTTAATAATCTTAGTTGAAAGAATTGCACTTTCAATTAAATCCTTTCCATACATTTCAAAATCAACATCTAAAGCGTACCATCTCATTGCCCAATCAACTTTCCATTGCAATTTGCAGTTCCCGTCTAAAATACTTTTTTCCAATTTTGATCCATTATTATCAAATATGATTTTAGAAGATTTAGAATCAATTTCTAAAACAGGTATTTCAAGAACTTTTCCAGTTTCTGGGCATATTGGTAAAAAGGGGGAATAGGTTTTCTGTCTTTCTTTGCCTAAAGTTGGAAGAATTATTCCCATAATTTTTTCATAATTTTCTAGAACTAATTTTAGGGTGTCATTAAAATAACCAGACTTGTAGAGTTCTGTAGAACTTTTAAATGAATATTTAAATTTAAAATTATCAAGAAATTGTTTCAACATATTATTATTATGTTCTCCAAAACTACTAAACTTTTCAAATGGATCAGGGACATCCGTTAAAGGTTTGTGAAGATTATTTTTGAGCTTTTCTTGATTTGGAACATTTTCAGGTACTTTTCTAAGACCATCCATATCATCAGAAAATGTAATAATTTCCTTTGGAATATCTGTTAAATGATCAAGAGCGTTGACAATCATTGTCGTCCTTGCAACTTCTCCAAATGTACCTATATGTGGTAGACCACTAGGACCATAACCAGTTTGTAAAACTATTTTATTTTTTTTCTCTATGTTCGATTTTCTCTCTCTTAATAGCTTTTTAGCCTCAACAAATGGCCAGGCGTTTGTTTTGTCAAAATTTGTTTTGTCTATCACAACTACTTAAATATCCTTAATATCAGCCTTTTTAATAATTCATATAGAGTTGAAATTTATTTACCATAAAATAATGTCCATTCAAAATGTCCAATTATAAAACTGTCTTTTTTACATTAGGGGTTTTGCAAATTATTTTAGGTCTTTCAATGATTGTACCTATTTTGGTTCAATTAATATTTGATCAAATTGATGCAGGATTTATCGGATCAATGATTGTTACTATTGTTTTTGGATTTTTATTTTTCATTTCTAATTATGATCACGATAAAAAGATAAGTTTACCTCAAGCTTTTTTGCTCACAGCACTTTCGTGGTTAAGTATTGCTATATTTGGTTCTTTACCTTTAATTTTTTCTAGTACGGATTTGAGTTTTACAGATGCGTTTTTTGAGAGCATGTCTGGTATTACAACAACAGGATCTACGATTATCACGAATCTAAATGAAACGTCTAAAGCGATATTACTTTGGAGAGGAATGTTACAGTGGTTTGGTGGTATTGGAATTATCGTAATGGCAATCACTTTAATGCCTTTAATGAATATAGGGGGTATGCAACTTTTCAATATTTCATCTAATGATACTTCTGAAAAAATTTTTCCTAAAACTAAAGAAGTTTCTTTGAGATTATTGTCTATATATTCTTTATTAACTTTAACTTGTGCTTTCTTTTATTTTATATTTGGGATGAGTTTTTTTGATAGCATCGTGCATGCTATGACAACAATAGCGACTGGAGGTTTTGCAAATTATAATGAATCTATAGGTTATTTTAACAGCTCGTTAATAGAAATTAATGCAATAATATTTATTATTCTTGGAAGTATACCTTTTATTAGTTACATCAAATACTTGGCTGGAGATAAGAAAATATTTTTCAAAGACACACAAATAAAAACTTTTATAATTTTGGTTGTTATTTCAATTCTTTTAATGTTTTTTTATTTATCTGTTATAAATAAAAGCTTAACTGAGATAAGTTTTTTATCTGTTAGCTTTAATATAATTTCTATTTTAACTGGAACAGGGTATGCTACAGAAAATTTTAGTAATTGGGGTCAATTTCCACTAGTATACTTCATAATTTTAATGTTCATTGGAGGCTGTGCAGGCTCTACAACTTGCGGAATAAAGATTTTTAGAGTTCAAATTTTGTATCAATTCATATCAAACCAGCTGAAAAAAATAATTTACCCTCGAGGAATTTTCAAAATTAAATATCAAAATAATAATGTGGATGAAAAATTTATGGACTCAATTATTTCTTTTATATTTCTTTATATATTAATATTTTTTGTTGTGACTGCCCTTTTATCGCTTGACGGATTAAATTTTATTACTGCAATTTCAGCAGCTGCCACGTCAATTTCAAATGTTGGTCCAGGCTTAGGTGATATTATTGGTCCAAACGGAAGTTTTTCAAGCCTGTCTGATTTTTCTAAATGGGTTCTCAGTGCTGCAATGATACTTGGAAGGTTGGAATTATTTGCAATTCTAGTATTATTTATTCCATCTTTTTGGAGAAAATATTAATGTTTGAAAAAAAACAAACCTGGTCAGAATCTATTTTAGTTTACAAGGATATTCGAATGCTAAGAATATTGCTTCTTGGTGCAATTAGTGGATTTCCTTGGGTTTTAATTGCCAGCAGTTTAAGCCTTTGGCTAAAAGAAGAAGGTTTAAGTAGATCAACTATTGGATGGGCAGGTTTAATATTTGGGGTGTACGCCTTTAATTATTTGTGGGCACCAATAATTGATAGAATACAAATTCCATTTTTAACAAAAAGATTAGGGCATCGAAGAGGCTGGATTGTCCTTATGCAAATTATAATTTTATTTAGTTTAATTGTTTGGAGTTTTATTAACCCTACAGAAAATTTGGCGTTACTAATTAGTGTTGGATTAGTTATAGCAATTGCTTCGGCTACACAAGATATTACAGTTGATGCGTTGAGAATCGAACAAATTAATGCTGATGAAGGAAAATCTATGGCAGCAGGTGCTGCTATGGCTGTAGTTGGATGGTGGACCGGATATAAGTTAGGTGGTGTTATAGCATTGTTTACTGCCGAATTTTTTCAAAACATTGGAATTGAAGATTACTGGCAAACTACTTTTTTAGTTCTTGGTGTTGTGGTAATCCTGATGAATATAGGTTTGATGTTTATACATGAGCCTATAACAACAGATAGGCAAAACAAACAAAAAGAAACAGACGAAATAATACAATCAAAACTTGGATCAAATAATGTAATAACAAAATTTGTTGCTTATATTACTGGTACAATAGGAGGTCCAATAATTAGTTTCTTCAAAAAAAATGGTTTCTCAATTGCAGTTGGAATCCTTGGCTTTGTCTTTCTCTTTAAAATTGGAGAAGCCTTTCTTGGAAGAATGTCCATAGTTTTTTATAAAGAGGTAGGATTTTCAAAAGGTGAAATAGCGATATACTCTAAAACTCTAGGCTGGATAACGACAGTTGTATTTACATTATTAGGTGGAATATTTGCTATGAGAGCTGGCACAATAAAAACAATGTTTGTTGCTGGTGGATTTATGGCAGCAACAAATTTATTATTTGCTGTTCTCGCGTGGTCAGGAAAATCTGAATGGTTGTTTGCTTTAGCGGTTATCGCTGATGATATATCTGCAGCATTTGCAACTGTTGCTTTCGTAGCCTTTATCTCTCTTTTAGTGGATAGGACTTATACCGCTACACAGTATGCACTTCTAGCTTCAATTGGAACTGCAGGAAGAACGACACTTGCTTCTTCATCGGGTGCTTTAGTTGATTGGCTAAATGGAGACTGGGGAACCTTTTTTATAATTACTACTTTAATGGTCATCCCATCCTTAATTTGTTTATGGTTTATAAGGAATAAAATTAAAATTGGTGCAAAATAGTTTTTTTTCAAAAGAGCCTTTTGTCGATATATTAGAGGAACCAAAGAAGAACTCTAATGTTAGCTCTCAACTTATCTACGGTGAAAGTTTCAAAATAATTAGTAAAAAAAATAATTATTTTAAAATAAAAACTTCATATGACAAATATTCAGGCTTTATAAAAAAAATTGATAGCTACGAAAAATTCAATCCAACTCACAAAGTTGGAATTTTAAAAGCTAGAATTTATTTAGGTAATAAAAAAAAGAAATCAAAAAAGTTTTTACCATTTACGAGCAAAATACAAATTTTAAAAAAGGATCAAAATTTCATTATGTATAAGAAAGATAAATGGCTAAGATCAAAAGACATATTTCCAATCCAAAAAAAAAATTCTGATTTTGTAAAGATATTTAAAAGTTTTCTAAATTGTAAATATAAATGGGGTGGAAAAACATTCAAAGGAATTGATTGTTCAGCTCTATTGCAAATATTTTATAAATTTAATAATAATTTTTTTCCAAGAGACACGATTGATCAAGTTAAATTAAAAAAAGGTGTGGGATACAAAAAAAAATTTAAAAAAGGTGATATTATTTTTTGGAAAGGACATGTTGCTATATGCATCAATACAAATGATCTTATCCACGCTTATGGTCCAAAAAAAAGAGTGATCATAATGCCAATTAAAAAAGCGATAAAACTAATTAAAGAAACGGCGAAATTAGATGTAAAGAAAGTAACAAGGATCTGAATTACTCTCGACCAAAATCAGGTTTAGAAATATCTTGTTTTTGAGAAATTATTTGTTTTCTTACTACTTTCGAATTGATTAATTTTTTTATTATCTTTGAATTTTCTTTCTTACTTATATTATTCTTAAAATCTTTTAAATTTTTCATAAAAAGATTTATTGCTTTAATCATATTAGTTTTATTCTCGAAAAATATGTCTCTCCACATTATTTCGTTGGAAGCAGCAATTCTTGAGAAATCTCTTAATCCACCTGCACTAAATTTAATCAAATTTTTATTCTTTTTTTTCTGAAAATCCTGAGCAGTTTTTATTAAATTGTAAGCAATCAAGTGAGGTAGGTGGCTAGTAACTGAAAAAATTTTATCATGATCATCGGGGTTCATAATAATTATTTTAGATCCTAAAGATTTCCAAAATCTCTCTACTTTTTTTTGTTTTAGAACATTTCTATCTTTTATTATTATGCACCACTTGTTTTTGAACAAATTAGCATTACCATATTTGGGCCCACTAACTTCGGATCCTGAGATAGGATGACTCATCACCCAATCAAGATTTTTTGATAATTTTTTTTTTTTTAAAGAAATTAGATTTTTTTTTGTTGAACCAACGTCAGTTATAATTGAATTATGATTGAGATTTTTATTTAATGACGAAAAAAATTTAGGATATTCACTCATAGGAGTGCTTAAAATCACAAGATCAATTTTATTTAAATTTTTATCTAACCTTGTTAAAAATTTAATTTTTTTGTTAAATTTTTTAATAATAGATCTATATTTTTTAGACTTTTCAAATACAAAAAAATTTTTAGAAATTTTTTTTTGTATTGAAGCCTTTAATATTGATGAGCCTATTAATCCGCAACCAATAATAAGAATATTATTAAACATTTTTAAAAATAGTATTCATTCTTTTAAGGAATATTTGGTTTTCTTTTGTGTTGCCAATTGTAAGTCTTAGACAATTTTTTATACCATATGAATTCATTTCTCTTAGTATAATTCCATATTTCTGTAATTTTTTTAAAGTTGTGTCTGCGGTAAATTTTGCTTTTTTGAAATCTAACAAAAAGAAATTTCCAGATATTTTGTTTGTACCAATATTATATTTTAACATCTCATTTTTAATTTTTTTACACCATTTAAGATTATGTATTACTGACTTTTTAACAAATTTATCATCTTTAAGTGATTCAACAGCACAAATTTGAGCAAATTTATTTACATTAAAAGGTGGTTTAATTTTATATAATTCTTTAATTATAGATTTATCACCGTATCCCCAGCCTATCCTTAATGAAGCTAGACCATAGATTTTTGAAAATGTTCTTAAAATAAATACATTTTTAGAATTTTTAAATAACTCAATTCCAGATTTGTAATCCTTATTCTTCATATATTCAAAATATGCATCATCAACAACCAATAAAATATTTTTATTTAATCTTCTCCTTAAGTCTAATAGCTCGTTTTTTGTTAAATAAGTGCCTGTTGGATTATTTGGATTTGCAATAAAAACAATTTTTGTTTTTTTTGATGTCTTTTTAAGAATTTCTTTAACTGAAACTTTAAAATTAATTTCTTTAGCTAATTTTACATTTGCCCCAACGATCTTGGAGTATATCCTATACATGAGGAAACTGTACTGAGGAACAACAACTTCATCATTTTCTCTAAGGAACAATTGACAAAGCATTTGAATTACTTCGTCAGAACCAGAGCCACAAATTATCTTGGATTTATCACAATTATACTTCTTTGATATTTTTTGTGTTAATTCCGAAAATTTACTGTCTGGATATTTTGATATATCAAATTTAGACTTAACAATTTTTTCGACATTTTTACTGACACCTAAAGCAGATTCATTTGCAGATAACTTAATAATATTTTTATTACCAGCCAATAAGGATTTTCCTGGTTTGTAACTCTGTAATTTTATGTTTTTAAATCTTGGCGCTGTCATAGTAAATATTTCACTATAAATAGTCTTTTAACTAGATAAAACAATAATTAATTGAGCAATATTTGACATATAAATTCCTTTGAAGTAAAAGCTGCATGCGCTGATTTATACTGAATTGCGAGCGCTATAAAAAAACCGCTAAAATGTTTTTTTTCTCACAATTCAATCAGTACAATTATTATGAATAAGAATATTGATACAAAAAAAATAATTATATCAAATCCCCTTAAATTGGATTGTGGTAAGGAAATTAATAACTTTCCAATAGCATATGAGACATATGGGGAATTAAACAGTGAAAAAAGTAATGCAATATTAGTTTTCCATGCTTTGACTGGAGATCAATATGTTTCTGGAAAAAACCCAATAACTAATAAAGATGGTTGGTGGAGTTATGTTGTTGGAGAAAATAAGCCAATTGATACAAATAAATTTTTTGTGATTTGTGCAAACGTTATTGGAGGCTGCATGGGATCTTACGGACCAAGCACAATAAATGAGTCCACTGGTAAACAAATAGGAACTGATTTTCCAATTATAACTATTAACGACATGGTTAACGCTCAATATGAGCTAATTAAATACTTAGAAATTGAAAAACTTTTTGCTGTAGTAGGTGGTTCAATGGGTGGAATGCAAGTACTTCAATTTGTTGCCAATTTTCCAGATAAAGCAAAACTTGCAATACCGATTGCTTGCACATCTAGTCACTCGGCACAAAACATAGCGTTTAATGAATTAGGAAGACAGGCAATTATGGCTGACAGTAAGTGGGAAAATGGATTTTATAGTGATTACAAATTAAATCCTGACAAAGGGTTAGCGGTAGCAAGAATGGCAGCACATATTACTTATCTTTCTGAAAAAGGATTGCAGGAAAAATTTGGAAGAAAATTGCAAGATAGGGATAGCCTAAGATATGGATTTGAGGCAGATTTTCAAATTGAGAGTTATCTTAGATACCAAGGATCTGTGTTTGTTGATAGATTTGATGCTAATAGTTATTTATATATAACTCGTGCAATGGATTATTTTGACTTATCCAAACAGTACAAAGGAAACTTATCTGATGCATTCAAAGAAACTAAAACAAAATTTTTTGTAATATCATTTACATCAGATTGGTTGTATCCAACATCGGAGAATAGAGAAATAGTTATAGCACTAAATTCTATTGGTGCAGATGTTGGATTTGTAGAAATAGAGTCTGATAAGGGGCATGACTCATTTTTGCTCGATGTTCCAAGTTTCCTAAAGACACTTGGCGATTATATTAATTCAACCTACAAAGTTATAAATGAAAGAAGAATTTAACATTATATCTAATTTGATAGAGGAAAATACTAGAGTTCTAGATGTCGGTTGTGGCAATGGAGACTTGATGAAATTTTTACAAGAAAACAAAACTAAAGATATTCGTGGACTAGAAATCTCTAAAGAAAAAGTTCAAAATTGTTTATCAAAAGGATTAACTGTAATTGAGGGGAATGCTGAAAGCGATTTAAAACAATTTCCTAAATCGTCTTTTGATTACGTTATTTTAAGCCAAACATTACAAGCTTTTCTTAATCCTGAATTAGTAATTAATGAATTACTAAAAGTAGGAAAAAAAGTAATTGTTACTATACCTAATTTTGGTTACTGGAGAGTTAGACTACAATTATTGTTTAAAGGCACAATGCCTGTAACAGAAAATTTACCTCATGAATGGTACAATACACCAAATTTACATATGTGCACAATTAAAGATTTTTATAATTTTTGCAGTAGTAAGAATATTAAAATATTTAAGTCTATCGCTTTAAAAAAAAGTCGAATTTCAGAAATAAATAAATCAAATTTAAATTATAAAAATCTTGACTCTCATTTAGGTATATTTTTAATAGAAAGTTAAATGAAAGTAGAAATTATTAAGTGTCTGGAAGATAATTTTTCTTACATTTTAATTAATGAAGCTAATAGAAATTGTTGTGTTGTTGATCCTGGTGAAGCAGATCCAATTATAAATTATTTACAGAAAAATAAATTAAATTTAAAATATATATTAAATACACATCATCATCATGACCATGTTGGCGGGAATGAAGAATTAAAAGAAAAATTTAATGCAGAAGTAATAGGTTATATTGGAGATAAAAATAGAATACCTCAAATTGATATTTGCTTAAGTGATGGTGAAATTTGGAAAGAAGATATTTTTGAAGCAAAAATATATCACGTCCCAGGCCATACAATAGGTCATATCTGTTTTCATTTTTTTAAAAATAAGTTAATTTTTACAGGAGATACTTTATTCTCTATGGGATGTGGAAGAATTTTTGAAGGAAGTTATGAACAAATGTACAACTCACTACAAGTTTTAAAAAATTTAGATAAAGATACAAAAATTTATTGTGGACATGAATATACTTTAAAGAATTCTGAATTTTGTTTAGCACAAGATTCCAATAACAATGAATTACTAAACAAAATTAAAGAAATTAAAGAAAAAATTAAACAAGGTAAAACTAGTATGCCATCGACGATTGGTGAGGAACTTAATTGTAACATTTTTCTTAGGTCAAACGATCTAGAAAATTTCAAAAAATTGAGGGATTTAAAGGATAATTTCTAAGTTATTAACCTTGACTATAATACAACCCGGACTATATTGCTGACTATAAAAATTAGGGCTAACTATGTCATTCGCGGTAATTCAAACAGGTGGTAAACAGTATAAAGTGAAAGCTGGAGAGATTCTCAAAGTTGAAAAGCTCGAAGATTCAAAAGAAAATTCAAAAATAGAGTTTAATGAAATACTAGCTTACGGAGATGATAAAAATTTAGAGTTAGGAGAGCCGACAATTAGTGGAGCTAAAGTTGAAGCTGAATTAATAAAAAATGGAAAAAATAGAACAGTTCTTATTTTTAAAAAAAGGAGAAGGCAAAATTCGAGAAGAAAAAATGGTCATAGACAAAAATTTACAATGGTAAGAATAAGTAAAATCTATTCAAAAGATGGTAAAGTTATTTCTGAAGCAGAAAAAAGAAAAGAAATACCATCAAAAAAAACAGTTGAAACTAAGGAAGCAGCTAAATAAAAAGTAATTTATGGCAACGAAAAAAGCAGGTGGATCGTCAAGAAACGGAAGAGATAGTGCAGGTCGTAGACTTGGTGTGAAAAAATATGGTGGCGAGATGGTTGTGCCTGGCAACATTATTGTAAGACAAAGGGGAACTAAAATATTTCCTGGAGAAAATGTTGGCATGGGTAAAGACCATTCGATATTTTCAGTTGTTAAAGGTAAAGTAGAGTTTAAAAAATCAAAATCTGATAGAACTTACGTTTCTGTAAAGCCCAATTAATAGATACAACACTCACATAGTTGTTATATGAAATTTCTAGATCAAGTTAAGATATATGTAAAAGCTGGCAACGGAGGGTCGGGATCTCCAAGTTTTCGTAGGGAAAAATTTGTAGAGTTTGGTGGCCCTGATGGCGGCGATGGAGGGAAAGGAGGATCTGTAATTCTTATTAGTGAAAGAAATCTTAATACTTTGATTGATTACAGGTATCAACAACACTTCAAAGCTGAAAGAGGAAAAGATGGCAGCGGAAAAAACAAAACTGGGAAAGGTGGTGAAGATTTATATTTAAAAGTACCTTTAGGAACACAAGTATTTGAAGAAGATAATAAAACACTTATTTATGATTTTAAAAGTCAGAAAGAGGAATTTTTAGTAGCAAGCGGAGGTAAAGGAGGATTTGGAAATACAAGATTTAAGTCCTCAACCAATAGAGCCCCAAAGAAATTTACAAAAGGGGGTCATGGAGAGGAATTTTGGATTTGGCTTCAACTAAAAACAATTGCTGATATCGGTATCATAGGATTGCCCAATGCTGGGAAATCCAGCTTGCTTGCATCAATGACGAGTGCAAATCCAAAAATAGCAAACTATAAATTTACTACAATTAATCCAAATCTTGGTGTTGCTAGTTATGATGACAAAGAAGTTACTTTAGCAGATATACCAGGCTTAATTGAAGGTGCTCATACCGGAACTGGTCTTGGAATAAAGTTTTTAAAACATATAGAAAGGTGCAAAACTTTGCTGCATTTAATAGATATAACTGAAGATGATTTATTTATTTCTTACAATCAAGTCAGAAAAGAATTATCAAAATACAGTAAAGATTTAGTTAAAAAAAAAGAAATAGTAGTTTTAAATAAAACTGACTTAATAGATGAAGAGGAAAAAAAAGAGAAGATAAAAAAACTCAAGAATAAATTAAAAAAAAATATCTTTTTCATGTCAACAATGGATAAAAAATCAGTATCAGATATAAAGTCAAAGTTGGTAAACTATGTATCTTAAGGACTCCAAAACTGTAGTAATAAAAATAGGTTCATCTTTATTAATAAATGACAACAAAATTATTAGAGAAAAATGGCTTTTGGAATTTGCTAAAGATATTAAAGAGTTACAAAAACTTAAAAAAAACATTGTTATAGTGAGTTCTGGAGCAATTGCTTTAGGGTGTAAAAAATTACAATTAAATAAAAAAACTTTAAAGCTTGATAAAAGCCAAGCTGTTGCATCAATTGGACAAATAGAATTAATGAATCTTTTTAAAAAGACATTTAGCTCAAATAAAATAAATATTTCTCAAATTTTAATTACTTTAGAAGATACTGAACAAAGAAGAAGAGCTATAAATGCTAAAAGAACTTTCGAAAACTTATTTGAGCTTAATTTTGTACCTGTTGTTAATGAAAATGATAGTATTGCAACTTCTGAAATTAAATACGGAGATAATGACAGATTAGCATCAAGAGTTGCACAAATATCAGGTGCAGATTGCTTAATATTATTGTCTGATGTTGATGGATTATATTCTAAAAACCCAAAAATTCATAAAAATGCTAAATTGATTAAAGAAATAAAAAATATTGATTCTAAAATTGAAAATTTTTCAAGTAAAAGCACAAGTGAGTATGGTACTGGTGGGATGAAAACGAAAATTGATGCTGCAAAAGTATGTCAAGTCTCGGGTTGCTATATGGCTATTGCAAATGGTTTAATTAAAAGACCAATTAAAAATATACTGGAACATAATTCTGGGACATGGTTTTTGCCAAAAGTATCTAAATTAGATGCAAGAAAAAAATGGATAATTAGCTCTATATCTCCAAAAGGAGAAATTATTATAGATGATGGTGCTTTAAATGCTTTAAAAAATGGAAAAAGTTTATTAGCTGCAGGTATTAGAAAAGTTTCAGGGAAATTTGTTAAAGGTGATCATGTTAGAATTTTAGATAAAAATAACAAAGAATTTGCTAGAGGGTTGAGCAGTTTTACATCTGATGAGATATCCAAAATAAAAGGAGAACATTCTAACAAAATTAGTAATCTTTTAGGCTATGTTACAAAGTCTGAAGTTATACATAAAGATGATATGGTTAAAATTTAATGAGTAAACTACTTAAAAAAATTGGATTAAATTCTAGAAAAGCTTTGAATTCAAGTATTAGTCCAAAAAAAAAGAATAAAGTTTTAAAAGATTTTGTAAAATTAATTGAGATTAATAAACATAAAATAATTGGTGAAAATAAGAAAGATATTTTTTATGCAAAAGAAAAAAAATTAAAAGAAAACTTAATTCAAAGACTCGCTCTTAATAATAATAAATTAAAAAGTATAATTGACTCTGTTAAAACTATTACTTCTTTTAAAGATCCAGTTAATCAAGTAACTTCCAAATGGAGAAGACCAAATGGACTTGAAATTAGAAGAGTTACAATACCAATAGGAGTTATAGGTGTAATATTTGAGAGTAGACCCAATGTTACTTCGGATGTATCAGCACTATGTTTTAAATCTGGAAATGCTGTTATATTAAGAGGTGGTTCCGAAGCCTACAATAGTAATAAAATTTTAGTAAATTTATTTAGGAAAGCTCTAAAAAAAAATAAAGTAAACGAAAATTACGTCCAGTATATAAACAATAAAAGCAGGAAACTCGTAGATTATTTATTATCAAAAATGGAAAACTCCATTGATGTTGTAATACCACGAGGCGGAAAAAATTTAGTAAAAAAAGTTAAACAACTTTCAAAGGTGCCAGTTATTGGTCATTTGGAAGGAATTTGTCATACATATATTGATAAAGAGGCAGAAGATAATATGGCAAACAAAATAGTATTAAATGCTAAGTTGAGAAATACTAGTATATGTGGTGCAACTGAAACTCTCTTAATACATAAAAGTAAATCAAAATCAGTAAATTTAATTTTAAATTCGCTAGCTGAAAGTGGTTGTAAAATTTTAGCTGATAGAAAAATAAGTAAATTATTTAAAGGCAAAACATATCCTGCAAATAATAATACTTGGTCAAAAGAATATCTTTCACCGATTATTTCGGTTAAATTAGTGAATGATGTTAAAGAAGCAGTTGCCCATATCAATAAATACGGAACTATGCATACAGATGCAATAGTAACCAAAAACAAAAATACAGCAAAATTCTTTATTAAAAATGTAAAAAGCTCTATTGCTATTCAAAATTCATCAACACAATTTGCTGACGGAGGAGAATTTGGTTTTGGTGGAGAGGTTGGAATTTCAACAAATACCTTGCCACCAAGAGGTCCTGTCGGTCTAAATCAGTTAGTAAGTTATAAATATGAAGTTTATGGTTCAGGGCAAATTAGAAAATAAAAAGATTGGTATACTCGGTGGATCGTTTGATCCAGCACATGTTGGTCATGTAAGAATTTCTAAATTAGCAAAAAAAAGTTATAATTTGAGCCAGGTTATATGGGCTATAACAAAACAAAATCCATTTAAAAAAAATAATCCAAATGATCTATCTAAAAGAATAGATTATGCAAAAAAAATTAATAAAAATAATAAATTTATAAAAGTTAAATGTTTTGAAAAAATAATAAAATCTAATCGTACAGTAGATCTAATTAAATATTTAAAAAAAAAATATAAACATTCAGAAATATTTTTTTTGATGGGTGCAGATAACCTAATAAATTTTCATAAATGGAAAGGGTACAATTCAATAACTAAAATGAGCAAAATATTGGTATTTGATCGAAATGGATACAAATCAAAGGCTTTTAGATCTAAATCATTTAAGAAATATAATAAAAAAGCAGTTGAATTTATAAAGTTTAATAAAGTCAATATTTCATCTTCTCAATTAAGAAAAATTTGATACTCTAAATTTAATTAATGGAAAAAATATCAGCTCTTAAAGATGAAATAATCAAAACGCTTGATATTAATAAAGCCTTAGACATAGTTTCAATAGATCTCGAAGGAAAATCATCAGTTGCGGACTTCATGATTATAGCTAGTGGTACATCATCAAGACATATTCAAGCTTTATCTGAACAAGTTTTTGAAAAATTAAAAATTAACGGTGTGAATAATTGTAAAATTGAAGGAAAAGATAGCAATGATTGGAAGCTTGTGGATGGGATCGACTTAATTGTTCATATTTTCAATCCTGAAAAAAGAAAATTTTATGAATTAGAAAAAATGTGGTCAGAATTAATTCCTAAAGAAAAACTGATGATATGAAAAAAGTATACTTAATAGCTTCTTTATTTTTTTTTGTATTTACATGTCCAATTTTGAGTAATGAAAACGATATTTACAAAAAAATTGATTTATTTAGTGAAGTCTTAGATAAAATTAATAAAGAATATGTTGATGAAGTAAATCAGAGTGAAGCAATGGATGCTGCTGTAAACGGCGTTTTGCAATCTTTGGATCCTTATTCAGCATATATGTCTCCAGACTCGTTTAAAAATATGCAAACTGAGACTAGCGGAGAATTTGGAGGATTGGGCATTGAAGTCAGTATGGAGGCTGGTGTCGTAAAAGTAATTTCTCCAATTGATAACTCACCAGCTGATGAGGTTGGTGTTAAAGCAGGAGATTACATAGTTAAAATTGATGATGTTCAAGTTCAAGGAAAAACTCTATCTGAAGCTGTAGAATTAATGAGAGGTCCAGTTGGATCTGATATAGAGATTACTGTTAGAAGAAGAGGAGAAAGAAAAGCACTTATATTTACAATTACAAGAGAAATAATACAAGTTGCATCTGTAAAGTCAGAAATTAAAGATGATCAAACAGCTTATATAAGATTAACATCATTCAATGAGAACAGTAGTAAACAAATAAAAAATAAAATCAAAGAATTTAAGAAAAATAAGAAAATTAAAAATTACATATTAGATTTAAGAAACAATCCTGGTGGATTGTTATCTCAAGCAATTAAAATTTCAGATTATTTTTTAGAAAATGGAGAAATAGTTTCAACAAAAAGTAAAAGGAAATATGAAAATAGGAAATGGTTTGCAAAAAAAGGAGACATTATTGATGGAGAAACAATGGTTATTCTGATTAATTATGGCTCAGCATCAGCATCTGAAATTGTTGCAGGAGCTCTACAAGATCACAAAAGAGCAATTTTAGTAGGAGAGAGTACATATGGAAAAGGGTCAGTCCAATCAATTATTCCTTTAGAAAATGAAGGTGCCATAAGACTTACTGTATCAAAATACTATCTTCCATCAGGTAAATCGATTTCAAGAGTAGGTGTAAACCCAGATATAGTTATTGCTGAAGGTTCAGATGAATTTAGAATAAATACAGATACCGATAACCAGTTGGAATTTGCTCTTAAATTATTAAATGGTTAAGAATGAAAGAAAAATTTCAAAAACTCCCATTAAGAAATGGTGTAGGCATCGCAGTCTTAAACAAAAAAAATAAGATATTTGTAGCAAAAAGAATTGATAATCCTGCAGATTTTTGGCAGATGCCTCAAGGTGGTATTGATGAAGGTGAAAACTATTTTGATGCAGCGTTAAGGGAACTTAAAGAAGAAACAAGCATAAAGTCTGTAGAACTAGTTAAAGAAATAAGCAAATACACAACTTACGATCTTCCTGATCGCCTTTTAGGAATTATTTGGAAAGGAAAATATAAAGGCCAAAAGCAAAAATGGTTTATTATGAAGTTTAATGGAGAGGAAAATGAGATTAACATTAAAACTAAACATCCTGAATTTTTAGATTGGAAATGGATAGATATTAAAGATTTAACAACTAAAGTTGTAGATTTTAAACTTCATGTTTACCAAGAAATTCAAAAAGAACTAGAAAAAGTAGTTAATTAATACTTATAGATTTTAGAACTTCGACTTTATGGTTTAAAAGAAACCTTTTTTGATCATCGATATTATCTTTTGATAATTCTGCTTCAGCACTGCTTATCGACTCAGATACAAAATTTTTATCAGCATTTTTTAAATCAAAAATTGAACTAGTTAATACAGATAATGTATTATCTTTAAATTCAACAATACCATCTTCAACATAAAAATTTTGTTCCTCCGATTCAGAGAATACTCTAATTATACCAGGTTTTAAAAAAGAGATAATTGGAATATGGTCTTTAAGAATACCAATCTCTCCTTCTACAGCAGGTATTACAACTTCAAATACATTGTCTTTAGAAAGAAAAGATTGTTCTGGATTAACAATATCTATATTAAAAAGATTACTCATTAAGCAGCTGCATCTTTTGCCATTTTTTCAGCTTTTTCTATTGCTTCTTCTATTGTACCAACCATATAAAAAGCAGCTTCAGGCAGATGGTCATATTCACCTTTGCATATTGCGTCAAACCCTTTAATTGTTGACTCTAAATCTACTAGTTTACCTGGAGATCCTGTAAATACTTCAGCCACAAAGAAAGGTTGTGATAAAAATCTTTGGATTTTTCTAGCTCTAGCAACGGTAAGTTTATCATCTTCTGATAGCTCATCCATTCCTAGAATTGCAATAATATCTTGTAAAGATTTGTATGTTTGTAAAATTTTCTGAACAGATCTTGCTACTCGATAGTGTTCATCACCAACAACTCTTGGATCTAAAATTCTAGAAGTAGAATCTAAAGGGTCAACAGCTGGGTAAATACCTAATTCAGCAATTTGTCTTGAAAGTACAGTCGTTGCATCTAAGTGTGAAAAAGATGTTGCTGGTGCTGGATCCGTTAAATCATCTGCAGGTACATAAATTGCCTGAACTGATGTAATTGATCCTTTATTTGTAGTTGTAATTCTTTCTTGCAGGTTTCCCATATCTGTTGCAAGAGTAGGCTGATAACCAACCGCAGAAGGTATTCTTCCTAGAAGAGCTGATACTTCTGAACCTGCCTGTGTAAATCTAAAAATGTTATCAACAAAGAACAAAACATCTTGACCCTCTTGATCCCTAAAATACTCTGCCACAGTAAGACCAGTTAAAGCTACTCTAGCTCTAGCTCCTGGAGGCTCATTCATTTGTCCATAAACTAATGCTGCTTTAGATCCAGTTCCTTCTGGCTTGATCACTCCTGACTCGATCATTTCGTGATATAAATCGTTCCCTTCTCTAGTTCTCTCTCCCACTCCAGCGAATACTGAAAATCCACCATGGGCCTTGGCTATATTATTTATAAGTTCCATTATAATTACAGTTTTTCCAACTCCTGCTCCACCGAACAATCCAATTTTTCCACCTTTGGCATAAGGTGCTAATAGGTCGATTACCTTTATTCCAGTTACTAAAATTTCTGTTTCTGTAGACTGATCATTAAAAGAAGGAGCTTGCCGGTGTATAGGCCAATTTTCTTTAGTAGAAATTTGTCCTTTCTCATCGATTGGTTCACCTATTACGTTTACAATTCGTCCTAATGTTTCTGGACCTACTGGAACTTGAATTGGAGCACCTGTATCTTTTACTTCATCACCCCTTTTAAGTCCCTCTGTACTATCCATAGCAATGGTTCTAACACTTGACTCTCCAAGGTGCTGCGCAACTTCTAAAACTAATCTATTACCTCCATTATCACACTCTAAGGCTGTTAATATTTCTGGCAGTTCTCCATCAAATTTTACGTCAACGACTGCACCAATTACTTGTGTTATGTTTCCTTTTTTGCTCATAATTATAAACTTTCTGCTCCTGATATAATTTCAATTAACTCTTTTGTTATTGCTGCTTGACGGCTTCTATTATACTCAATTGTAAGCCTATCAACCAATTCGCCTGCGTTTCTGGTTGCATTATCCATTGCTGTCATCCTCGAACCTTGCTCACTGGCAGAATTCTCTAACATTGCTTTAAATATTTGCGTTGAAATATTTTTCGGCAATAAATTACTTAAAATCTCATCTTCATCTGGTTCAAACTCATAGTCATTATCATTATTAGAGTCATCTTTATCATCTTTATCTTCATTAAGTGGAACTATTTGTTGTTCTTGTGGAATTTGTGTAATTACATTTTTAAATTTATTGTAAAATATTGCGCAAACATCAAATTCATTTTTTTCAAATTTTTCAATTATAATTTTTCCTACTTTATCTGCATCAAAGTAATTTATATTTTTTGACTCTTTGAAAGAAATATTCTCTACAATATAACTTTTATACTGTCTTTTAAGTTGATCATATCCTTTAGATCCAACAGTAATAATTTTCAAAGTTTTGTTTTCAGATATTATTTTTTCGAAATAACTTTTTGCTTTTTTTATAATGTTAGTATTAAAACCTCCGCATAAACCTCTATCAGCAGTGAGTACAATACATAAATGAACTTTCTCTTCACCCGTCCCAACCAGTAATTTGGGAGCGTTTTCTTTATCTGTTATACTTTTTGAAAGATTTAAAATTACATTATTCATTTTTTCAGAATAAGGTCTGCCTTTTTCAGCATTCTCTTGCGCTTTTCTCAACTTAGCTGCAGCCACCATTTTCATAGCTTTTGTTATTTTCTGAGTTGATTTAACACTCGTAATTCTTTTTCTGAGATCGTCTAAACTTGGCATTTATGACTATTTAATTCCTTTAATTAATTCTACTAATTGTTTTTCAATGTCTTCCTCAATCTTTCCAGTTTTGGCGATAGACTCCATTATCTCAGGCTTATCAGATTTACACTTTTGTAGAACTTTATTCTCAAAGTCGGCTACATCTTTAAGTTCAATATCATCCAAATAACCTTTTACACCACAAAAAATTGATATAACTTGTTCTGCAACTGTCATGGGAGAATATTGTCCTTGTTTTAAAAGTTCAGTTAATTTCGAACCTCTATTTAAAAGTTTTTGTGTAGATGCATCTAAATCAGACCCAAATTGAGCAAAAGCTGCCATTTCTCTGTATTGAGCTAACTCTAATTTAATTGATCCAGCTACAGATTTCATAGCTTTAGTTTGTGCAGCTGATCCTACTCTAGATACTGATAATCCAACGTTTACTGCTGGTCTTATTCCTTGATTGAATAGTTCAGTTTCTAAAAATATTTGCCCATCTGTAATAGATATTACATTTGTTGGAATATATGCAGAAACATCACCTGCTTGTGTTTCAATAATTGGTAGCGCAGTTAAAGAACCTCCGCCATTTTCATCACTTAATTTAGCAGCTCTTTCTAATAACCTACTGTGTAAATAAAATACATCCCCAGGGTATGCTTCACGCCCTGGTGGTCTTCTTAATAATAATGACATTTGTCTATATGCGACTGCTTGCTTAGATAAATCATCGTAAATAATCAAAGCATGCATTCCATTGTCTCTAAAATATTCTCCCATAGTACATCCTGTGTAAGGAGCTAAAAACTGAAGAGGCGCGGAGTCTGAGGCTGTTGCGGAAACTATAGTCGTATATTCCATTGCGCCAGCATCCTCTAAAGTTTTTACAATCTGAGCAACAGTTGATCTTTTTTGTCCAATTGCAACATATATACAATAAAGTTTTTTACTTTCATCGTCTGACTCATTAATTTTCTTTTGATTGATAATTGTATCGATAGCTACTGCGGTTTTACCAGTTTGACGATCTCCAATTATAAGTTCTCTTTGCCCTCTTCCAACAGGAATTAAGCTATCAATTGCTTTTAAACCTGTTTGCATTGGTTCTCCAACTGATTGTCGTGGAATAATTCCTGGAGCTTTAACTTCAACTCTTTTTCTTTCTAAACTTTTATCTAAAGCTCCTTTTCCATCAATTGGATTTCCTAATCCATCAACAACTCTTCCTAAAAGTTGTTTTCCAACTGGTACATCAACAATCGCACCAGTTCTTTTTACAGTATCACCCTCTTTAATTTCTCTATCATCGCCAAATATAACAACACCAACGTTGTCACTCTCTAAGTTTAATGCCATTCCTTTAGAACCATCAGAAAACTCAACCATTTCTCCTGCTTGAACATTATCCAAGCCATAAATTCTTGCAATTCCATCTCCAACAGACAATACTTGTCCGACCTCTGAAACTTCAGCTCTATCGCCAAGTTTTTTTATCTGTTCTTTTAATATTTTTGTTACTTCTGAAGGATTTATTTCCATTTATGCCTCTATCATTTGTTTTTGAATTTGTTGCAGTTTATTTTTAATAGAATTATCTACCATTGTACTTCCCACTTTTAATACCAAGCCACCAATTAAACTTGGGTCAAATTTATAATTTAACTGTATCTTTGCTCCAAAGTTTTGAGATAGCTCTTCTTTTATTTTAGAAATATCTGTTTCATTAAGTTCTTTAGCTGAAAAAAGTTCTGCTTTTATTTCACCTCTGGCTTTCGAACATACCTCTATAAAATCACTTAAAATTTTTTCTAAATAAAAAAATCTTCTTTTTTGAATTAAAAAAACTAGAAATCTTTTTAAAAGATTATCAAAATTGTTTTTTTCAGAAATTGTTTCAATAACTTTAGTTAAATCCTCAATGCTTGTCGTGGGGTTTTTGATTAAATATCTAAATTCTTTACTTTCATTTGTGAGTCTACTTATTGCAACGACTTGTTCCTCTACTTTTGATAGAGATTTATTTTCGTTAGCCAGCTCGAATAATGCTTGAGCATAACTGTTGTTAGAAGTTATTGATTTTTTATTTTCGCTCAATTTATACTCTCAATTGTGAAGATGTTTAAAATTTCGCTTAGATAACATACGAATTATCAGTCTTCAAGGCTCAGATTGTGAAAAATGGTAAGATTTAATGGGCTAATTGAAGCTGATAGGGTCAACATCAACTGAAAGTTTCAATCCTTTGGAGAGTTGAAAATCTTTTAATACATCTTTCAATTTTTTCTGAACACTAGATGTTTTTTTTGCCCTTATTAATAGTCTATTTCTGAATTTTTGATTAATTCTATATATTGGAGCGTTTACTGGTCCTAAAATTTTTGCATCTATAGATTTTGATAAAACATTTTTAAGTTTTACAGCATCTATATCAAGTTTTTTTTCATTTGATGAAGATAAAATTAAAGCAATAAATCTTTCGTAGGGTGGTAAATTATTCCTCTTTCTTAAATTTAATTCATTTTCTAAAAATTTAAAAGGATCTTCATTTGTAATTTGATTTATAACTTCTGGTTTTAAGTTGTATGTTTGGAAATAAATATTAGCTGGTTTACCAGTTCTACCTGCTCTTCCCGATAATTGGTGGTAAAGTTGTAAATTTTTTTCAGTGCTTCTAAGATCGTGTCCTTGAGAAGTTAAATCAATGTCTAATACAACAATACAATTCAATTTTGGAAAGTGAAATCCTTTTGATATTAATTGAGTGCCTACAAGAATATCTATTTCACCAGATATAATTTTATTCAATTTATCTTTGCCAGATGCTTTATTCATTGTGTCGCTAGAAAAAATTATTGTTTTTTTATTAGGAAAGAGATTTTTAACTTCCTCTGCAATTTTTTCTACCCCAGGTCCACTAAATACAAACTCACAAACATTTCCTTTTTTACAATCTCTATTTAATTTTGAATTATATCCACAGTAGTGACACAAAAGAATTTTTTTATTTTTGTGAAATACTAAATTTATAGAACACCTTGGGCATGTAAAAACATTTAAACATTTTTTACATAAAACATAGGGTGCAAAACCTCTTCTATTTATGAAAAAGAGAACTTGATCTTTTTTATTTAAATGTTCTTTTACTTTTTCAAGAGTTTTGAGAGATATAGAACTTTTGGTTGCTAGTTGATTTTGATAAAGATCGATAACATGGTGTTTGGGTAAATTTGCACCTTTATATCGATTAAGCAATCTTGAGTAATTATATTTTTTAATTTTAATATTTTCATATGTTTCGATTGATGGAACTGCAGTTACTAAATTTATTGGAATATTTTCGTGTTTAGCTCTTGATATTGCCATATCTCTAGCATTATAGATAATTCCTTCATCTTGTTTATAAGATTGATCGTGCTCTTCATCTACAGTTATCAAACCTAATTTTTTGAATGGCAGAAATAAGGATGATCTTGCTCCGAGTACTACTTTAATTTTTCCTGCTGATAATCCATTCCATATAATTTTTCTTTTTTTTGGGCTGACTTTTGAATGCCAAACTGCAGCTTCAAATCCAAAATAAGATTTAAATTTTTTTTCAAATTCATTTGTTAGTCCTATTTCTGGTAATAAAATTAGAGCTTGCAATCCTATATTTATAATTTTTTCAATAGCTTTAAAATAAACTATTGTTTTTCCTGAACCGGTTGTACCTTGAAGTAAATGAACTCTAAAACTGCTATCATTTTTAGATAACTCTTTATAAGCCTTATCTTGCTCTTCAGAAAGTTGATAACTTTCTTTTTTGTTTGATAGAGCATATTTTAATAGATCGCTGTCATTTTTTATTTTTAAATTTTGGTCATTAATTAAATGTAGTTTTAAACACATTCCTAGGGGTACAAGATTGTAATTAGAAAACCACTTTAGAAAATTCATTGTCTTTTTACTTAGTGGTTCAATTTCAATTTTTTCAATTACAGATTTTAATTTAAATTCTTTGTTATTCTTTTCTTCAAAAAAATCCCAAATTACACCAATAATATTTTTCTTACCAAATGGAACTTTTACATAATCTCCTGCTTTTAATTTAATATTACTTTCATATGTAAAAGGATAATCAAATATATTTGGCAACAAAACTGGATATTTCATAAATATTTAATTTTAGTTTTTTTATATCTTAAAAATATATAAATAGATCAAATGAAATATAAATATTACTGGAGAAAATCAGGTTTAAAAAAACCTTATGGGGATAATTTTTTGAGTTTAGTTAAGGAATATAAGCCAAAAAATGTGCTAGAAATTGGTGTTTTTTGTGGTGTTACATCAAAAAATATATGTGAATTGTTAAAGACAAATTTTGGTAGTGATTTTAAATATTACGGATTAGATTTATTTGGGTCTACTAAAACATCAAGTGTAGATGAGATCGAACCTAAATTTCTTGAAAATCAAAAGTTTTCGAATCCACTTAAAACTATCTATTATAATTTCATAAAAAAAGAAAATTTAAATTCAAAGATATCTGTTCAAAATTTTTTAAAGAAATTTTCACAAAATATTGAACTAATAGAAGGAGACACAAGGGTGACTTTAGATAAAGTTCCTTTAAGTGAAATTGATTTCGTATTTTTAGATGGAGGCCATAGTTACGATACTGTTTTAAGTGATTTACAAAAACTTTACGACAACATGAAAAATAATTCTAAAATTGTTTGCGATGATTTTGCAGGTATTACAAAAATTGAAAGTGTTGAAAAAGCAATAAAAGACTTTGCAAATAATAATAAAATAAACCTTGAAGAAAAATTTAAAAGATTTGCTTTATTGAATGTAGAAAAATAATTATTAAGAGTGGATTTGTCTTTTATCTACTGATAATGCTGCTTCTTTTATAGCTTCTGAAAATGTTGGGTGTGCGTGACATGTTCTTGCAATATCTTCTGAACTAGCTCCAAATTCCATTGCGACAGCCATCTCAGCTATCATTTCTCCTGCATGAGGGCCAATTATATGAACACCAAGCACTTTATCAGTTGATTGGTCTGCCAAAATTTTTACAAAACCCTCTGGCTCATCAATTGCTTTAGCTCTTGAATTTGCCATAAAAGGAAATTTACCAATTTTATAACCTATGTTTTCTTTTTTTAATTGCTCTTCGCTTTTGCCAACATAAGCAACCTCGGGAGATGTATAAACAACTCCAGGAATAATATCATAATTCACATGACCTGATTGGCCTGCTATAAGTTCTGCAACGGCAATCCCCTCTTCTTCAGCTTTATGAGCTAACATAGGACCATCAATAACATCTCCTATTGCGTAAATATTTTTAATATTTGTCTCAAAATTTTTATTTACTTTAACTCTTCCTTTTTCATCTAACTTTACACCAACTTTATCTAAATTTAAGTTTTTAGTATAAGGTCTTCGTCCAACAGATATTAAAACAACATCAACATCATGTTTAACTTTTTGGCCATCATTTTGTGAAGTCTCAACCGTTACACCATTAGAGTTTTTAGTTATTTTATCAACTTTAGTATTAAGGTTGAATTTTATACCTTGCTTCTTTAATATTTTCATAAATTCATTTGAAATATCTCGATCCATTCCAGGCGTGATGTGGTCTAAAAATTCAACGACTGTGACTTCAGTGCCAAGTCTTGACCAAACTGATCCCATTTCCAATCCTATATATCCACCGCCAACAACAATCATTTTATTGGGGAGTTTGGGAATAGATAGAGCTCCAGTTGAAGAAAGAATTCTCTCTTCATCAAAATCTACTCCAGGCAATGAAACTGGCTCTGATCCTGTACTGATTATTGTTTTATCAGTTTGAATTATTTTAATGCCATCAGAGCCTTCAATTTTTATTGAATTCTCGTTCTCAAACGAACCTTTGCCTTTAAAATAAGTGACTTTGTTTTTTTTGAATAAAAATTCAACTCCTTTAGTCAAAACTGTTACAGCTTTGTCTTTATTTTTCATCATTTTATCTAAATTGAGTTTTATTTCTCCAGTCTCGATTCCAATTTTTTCAAAATTTTTAGCACTGTGAAATTTTTCAGATAAATTAAGTAAACTTTTTGATGGGATACATCCAATATTTAAACATGTCCCCCCTAGAGATCCTCTAGACTCTATGCATGCTGTTTTAAGTCCAAGTTGAGACAATCTAATTGCACAAACATAACCGCCAGGACCACCACCAATAACTGTAACATCAAATTTTTCTGACATATTATAAATTTAAAAATAACCTTCTTGGATCTTCTAAGTTTTCTTTAACAGTTTTTAAAAAACTTACAGATTCTTTTCCATCAATTATTCTATGATCATAAGACAATGCTAAAAACATTACAGGTCTAGCTTTTATCTCTCCATCAACAACAACAGGTCTTTCAACGATATTATGCATTCCAAGAACTGCTGATTGTGGTGGGTTTAAAATAGGAGTAGATAACATTGATCCATACACACCTCCATTGCTAATTGTAAATGTTCCGCCTTGAAGATCCTCTATAGTAAGACTTCCATTTTTTGCTTTGTCTGACAGATCTTTTATGTTTTTTTCAATGTCCGCAAAAGACATTTCATCAGCATTTTTTAATACTGGAACAACTAATCCTTTTTCAGTTCCTACTGCAAAGCTCACATTATAATAATTTTTGTAAACCATTTCATCATTTTCAACTTCAGCATTTATTGCAGGAAATAATTTTAATCCTACCATACAAGCTTTCACAAAAAAGGACATGAAGCCAAGTTTAATTCCATAACTATTTTGGAAATCTTCCTGGTTATCTTTTCTCATCGAGATTATATTTGACATATCAACCTCATTAAACGTTGTGAGCATAGCTGCATTATTTTGAGCCTCTTTTAAACGTTTAGCAATCGTTTGTCTTAGTCTTGACATTTTAATTCGTTCTTCTTCACCGTATTGAATTTTTCTTTCGTTAGGTTGAGGGTTAGCTCCCATTAAACTTATTAAATCACCTTTTAAAATTCTACCATCTTTACCTGTCCCTTTTACTTCATCTAAATTAATTTTATTTTCAACAACCATTTTTCTTACAGCAGGAGAAAGTGTTTTATTTTGTTTAATAGGCTTGGTTTCTTCAACTTCATCAGTTAACACCAATGGTTCATCGTCAAGCAATAAAGGTTCTTGAGTTTTTTTTGTATCTTTTTTCTTTTCGATTTCTAAATTTATTACATTATTTTTTTCAACGTTTCCTTTATTCGGCTCAGCTTCCTTTTCTTCTTTAAGAGCACCATCTTCTGAAATCATTCCTAATACAGTTCCAACTTCAACTGTATCACCATCTTTTGAGTTGATCTCTGATATAACACCACTCGCAGGTGCAGGAACTTCTAAGTTTACTTTGTCAGTTTCTAATTCTACTACAGCTTCATCAGCAACTACGTTATCACCCTTTTTCTTTAACCATTTCGTGACCGTAGCCTCTGTAATACTTTCTCCCAAAACTGGAACTAATATTTTTTCACTCATTTATTCAAATACTTTATTTATAATTTCTTGTTGTTCAGAATTATGTCTTCTTGCATAACCTGTAGCAGGTGAAGCATCAGGACTTCTTCCAATGTAAGAAATTGCATTGTTTTTAGCCTTAATAGTCTCTAATGTCCATTGTATATAATCTCTAACAGCAAACCAAGCACCCATATTTTTGGGCTCCTCTTGGCACCAATAAAATTTTGAATTTTTTGCAAATGGTTTTAGCTCTTTAACCAAACTTTTTGCAGGGAAAGGATATAGTTGTTCAATTCTATACAAAATCACATCATTGATTTTTAGTTTCTCTCTTGCCGCGAGAAGATCAAAATAAATTTTTCCAGAGCATAATATTACTTTTCTAATTTTTTTATCTTCTTTTAACTTAATAAAACCTTTTTGCTTAGTATCTCTAGCATGATCCCATAGCACTCTATGAAAAGAATTTTTTTTACTAAAATCTTCTAAATTTGATACACAATATTTATTTCTTAAAAGCGACTTAGGTGTCATTATAATTAAAGGTTTTCTAAAATCACGGTGCATCTGTCTTCTTAAAGCATGAAAATAATTTGCAGGTGTAGTACAATTCATAACTTGTAAATTATCATTTGCACATAATTGTAAAAATCTCTCTAATCTCGCAGAGGAGTGCTCTGGACCTTGTCCTTCATAACCATGGGGTAATAACATAACCAGTCCTGATGCTCTTTTCCACTTTCTTTCACCAGATGATATAAATTGATCAATAATTACTTGTGCACCATTTGCAAAATCTCCAAATTGAGCTTCCCAAATTGTCAATGTATTCGGTTCTACTAAACTATATCCATATTCAAATCCTAAAACTGCAAGTTCAGATAAAAAACTATCTACAATTTCAAAATTTTTTTGGTTACTAGATATATTGTTTAAAGGTATGTACCTTGAATTATCAATTTGATTTCTTAAAACCGAGTGTCTTTGACTAAAGGTACCTCTACCTGAGTCCTGACCTACTAACCTTACTGGATAACCTTCAACTAATAATGAACCAAATGCTAAAGACTCAGCTGTTGCCCAATCAATTCCTGAGCCTTCATTAATATTTTTTTTTCTATTTTCCATAATTTTTGTTATGGTTTTGTGAATATTTTTATCAGTTGGAAAAACATGTATTCTGTTAGAAATATTATTTAAAATTTTCAAATCTGATCCAGTTACACCTCTTTTATCTTTACCTCTTTCGGGTTTATATCTCGACCAAGTTCCTTCAAACCACCTAATTTTAGGTTTATAATCTTTCGCATTTTTAAATTGATCATCTAATAAATTTTTAAAATCAATAATTTGTTGATCTAAATCTTGTTTCGTAAAAAGTCCTTCATTTACGAGCTTTTCACCATAAATTTTAATTGTAGATGGATGAGATCTAATTTTTTTGTACATAAGTGGTTGGGTGAAGGATGGCTCGTCTCCCTCATTATGTCCAAATCTTCTGTAACATATTAAATCAATTACAACATCTCTATTAAATTTTAATCTAAACTCAGTTGCTATTCTAGTTGCGTAAACAACTGCCTCAGGATCATCTCCATTAACATGAATGATTGGTGCATCAACCATTTTACCTACATCAGAAGGATAAGGGGAAGATCGCGCAAATCTAGGACTTGTTGTAAATCCAATTTGGTTGTTAACAATAATATGGATTGTCCCTCCAGTGTTATGACCAGGAAGTCCGGACATCGCAAAACACTCTGCAACTATTCCTTGCCCTGCAAATGCAGCATCACCGTGAATTAATATTGGTATAACTTTATTTCTTTCTTTGTCTTTGTGAAAAAATTGTTTAGCTCTAGTTTGGCCAAGAACAACAGGATTAACAGCCTCTAAATGTGAAGGATTATCTGTTAAACTAACGTGTACAGGATTTCCATCAAATTCTCTATCAGATGAGGCTCCTAAATGGTATTTGACATCTCCAGCACCATCTTCTGAACCATCCATTTCACCAGCAAATTCATTAAAAATTCTTTTATAAGACTTTTGTAAAACGTTTGCTAAGACATTTAGTCTTCCTCTATGTGACATTCCTATTTTAACTTCTTTTATTTTGGATTGTCCTCCGATTTTTATAATTTGCTCAAGAGCAGGTATTAAACTTTCTCCACCATCTAAACCAAATCTTTTAGTACCAACATATTTTGTGTTTAAAAATTTTTCAAATCCCTCTGCTTGTATTAATTTATTTAAAATTGCTTGCTTTCCATTTTTTGTAAACTTGAGTGCATTCTCGTCTTTTTCAACTCTATCTCTAAACCACATTCTCTCAGTTGGATTTGAAATATGCATGTATTCATAACCTATGGGACCACAATAAGTTTTTTTTAAAAACTTAAGTATTTCTCTAATATTTGCACTTTTTTTATTTATTATTCCGTTTAGAAAAATTTCTTTGTCATAATCTTCTTTTTTAAAACCATAGTACTCAGGATGTAATTCGTCTAAATATTCTGACTTCATCAATTCTAAAGGATCTAATTTTGATAATAGATGTCCCCTTAAGCGATAAGCTCTTATCAAGGCTACGGCACTTATTGAATTTTTATTTGAATTTGCAATTACTTGGAAATTAAACTTGCTAGAATTATCTTTGTTTTTTTCATTTTCTTTAGCTGTTTTCTCAACATCTTCTATATTAATTTTTTTTGAGAAAGGTTTCCACGACGGTCCATTTATCTCATCGACTAATATCTTCATATCCTCATCTACACCTGAGAAATATTCAATCCAACTTTCAGATAGAGATGGATCTTTATTTATAAATTTTACATACATTTCCTCAATAAATGCACTATTCGCTTTATTTAGAAACGATGTTTTTTTATATTCCAGATTTTTAGGAGAGCTCATTTTATTTTAATATAATACTAAATTTTGTTTTCAATTGGACAATTTATTTAACAATGTTTTTCCAATTTCTGAAGGGGATGTGGCAACTTCTATACCACAATCTTCCATTTTTTTGATTTTATCTTTGGCCCCGCCTTTGCCACCTGATATTATGGCGCCTGCATGTCCCATTCTTCTACCAGGTGGTGCTGTAACACCTGCAATAAAACCAACCATGGGTTTTTTTATTTCATGATTTTTTACAAATTCAGCTGCTTCCTCTTCAGCTGATCCTCCTATTTCACCAATCATTAAAATTGATTTAGTTTCCTCATCCTTTAAAAATAAATCTAAACAATCAATGAAGTTCGTACCATTTATTGGATCACCACCTATACCTATACATGTTGATTGCCCCAAATCATTCTCTGTAGTTTGTGCGACAGCCTCATAGGTCAAAGTTCCAGATCTTGATACAATACCAACAGAACCCTTTTTATGTATATTTCCTGGCATTATTCCGATCTTGCATTCATCAGGCGTAATTATCCCTGGACAATTGGGACCGATTAGTCTTGATTTTGAATTAAGTAACTTTTTTTTGACCTTAATCATATCAAGAACTGGTATACCCTCAGTGATACAAACGATTAATTCTAAGTTAGCTTCAATGGCCTCTATGATTGCTGCGGATGCAAATTTCGCAGGAACATAAATCATAGTTGCGTTGGCACCAGTTTTATCGACTGCTTCCTTTACTGTATTAAATACTGGTCTATCTAGATGAGTTTGACCACCTTTTTTTGGTGTAACTCCTCCGACTAAATTTGTTCCATATTTAAGTGCTTGCTCTGAATGAAAAGTTCCGTGACTACCCGTAAAACCTTGGCAAATTAACTTTGTGTTTTTATTAACTAAAACTGACATTTATTTAATAGCCTCTACAATTTTTTTAGCAGCATCTGATAAATCAGAAGCAGAAATTAACTCAAGACCTGAATTATCAAGTATTTTTTTTCCCTCTTCAAAATTTGTTCCGGCCAATCTTACAACTAAAGGAACATTCATTTTTATTTCTTTTGCTGCATCCACAACACCTTGGGCAAGAACATCACATCTCATTATTCCGCCAAAAATATTAATCAATATTCCTTTAACATTTTTATCTGATAAAATTATTTTAAAAGCAGCTGCCACTTTTTCTTTAGAAGCCCCACCACCAACATCTAAAAAATTTGCTGGTTCCTTTCCATATAATTTAATTATGTCCATGGTTGCCATTGCAAGCCCAGCTCCATTAACCATGCATCCAATTGTACCATCAAGTTTAATATATGCTAAATCATGCTTGCTAGCTTCTATCTCTGTTTCTTCTTCTTCATTGAGGTCTCTCAACTCAATTAGCTCTGGATGTCTGAATAAAGCATTTCCATCAAAATTCATTTTTGCATCTAAACAAATCAACTCTTTTTCTTTTGTTAAAATTAAAGGATTAATTTCAATTAAATTAGCGTCTGTTTCTATAAATAATTTGTATATGGACTTGATTAGACTAATTCCTTGTTCTTTTGTTTCTTCATCTAAATTAAAAATACTTATTATTTTATTACAATTTTCATCAGATATTTCGTTATCTAAATCTACTTTTGTTGTTAAAATTTTCTCAGGAGATTTCATTGCGACTTCTTCTATATCCATACCCCCTTGATCACTTGAGATAAAAGCTATCTTCGAACTTGCACGATCTACAACGCAAGACAAATAAAATTCTTTATCAATGTTAGATGAAACTTCGACATATAATCTTTTAACAATTCTTCCGCTAGGTCCTGTCTGATGAGTGATTAATTTTTTTCCAAGCAAAGATTTTGCTTCTGTTTCAAGACTTTTTAAATCATTTACTATTTTAACTCCACCAGCTTTACCTCTTCCTCCGGCATGAATTTGTGCTTTCAATACATATTTATCAGTTTTAAGGTTTTTAGCTTTTTCTAATAATTCATTTACATCTAGAGCATAAACTCCATCCGGAACATTAGCTCCATATTTTCTAAGTATATTCTTTGCTTGGTGTTCGTGAATATTCATTAACTAGTTATTTAAACTAGGATCAATTTTAGATGCTGCTTCCCATAATTTTTTTACAGCATCTACTGAGTTATTAAACTCAGATTTTTCATTTTCATCTAGCTCAATTTCTTTGATTTTTTCTATACCGTTCTTTCCAACAATTACTGGTACTCCAGCGTAAATATTGCTTATTCCGTATTCTCCATTTAAATGGGCAGCACAAGGGAGCATTTTTTTGCTATCTTTTAAGTATGCTTCTGCCATTTCAACACCTGAAGCTGCCGGTGCATAAAATGCTGAACCTTTTTCTAAATATTTAACAATTTCAGCACCTCCATCTCTAGTTCTTTGATTTATACTTTCCAATTTATCTTTTGAAATTTTTCCTTCTTTTACTAAATCTAATAATGGTCTGCCTGAAACTTTTGTAAATCTTGGTAGAGGAACCATAGTATCTCCATGACCTCCCATTACCATTGCCTCAATTTCTCTAACAGGCACATTTAACTCTAAAGATAAAAATAGTTTAAATCTTGATGTGTCTAATATTCCGGCCATTCCAACAACTTTGTTAGGTGATAGTCCAGAAAATTTTTGAAAAGCCATAACCATTACATCTAATGGATTTGTAATACATATAACAAAAGCATTTGGTGCATGCTGCTTTATACCTTCAGCAACCTGTTTTATAATTTTTAAATTTATTCCTAATAAATCATCTCTACTCATTCCTGGTTTTCTTGGAACACCAGCTGTAATAATGATTACATCTGAATTTTTTATATCTTCATAATTATCAGTACCTGAAAATTTTACATTAAATCCATCAACAGATGAAGACTGTGCAATATCTAATGCTTTACCTTTAGCAATTCCACTTGCTACATCAAATAATACTACTTCATCAACAAGCTCCTTTAATCCAATTAAATGTGCTAAAGTTCCACCTATTTGTCCAGCTCCTATTAATGATATTTTTGACATTTTACTATTTCATTGTTGGCATTATAAATTCAGGATCTGATCTAACACCTGAAGGCCATCTTGAGGTAATTGTTTTTAATTTAGTATAAAATCTAACTCCTTCTGGCCCGTGCATATGTTGATCTCCAAATAATGATCTCTTCCATCCACCAAAACTATGAAAAGCAACTGGCACAGGGATAGGGATATTAATTCCAACCATTCCTACTTTAATTTGATTTGCAAATGTTCTTCCTGCATCTCCATCTCTTGTATAAATACTTGTTCCATTACCAAACTCATGGTCATTAATTAAATTTAATGCTTCGTTAAAATCTTTAGCTCTGACAACAGATAATACAGGTCCAAATATCTCCTCTTTATAAATTCTCATATCCTTTTTAACATTATCAAATAAGCAACCACCAATATAATAACCGTCTTCATAACCTTGAAGTTTGATATCTCTTCCATCAACCACAAGGTCTGCTCCTTCTTTAATACCTAAATCAACATAACCTCTTACTCTTTCAAGATGCTCTTTTGTTACTAAAGGACCCATTTCAGAATTCTTATCCATGCCTGGTCCAATTTTTAAAGCTTCCACTTTTTTAGATAATTCATCGACTAATTTGTCACCTACATTACCGACTGCAACAGCAACAGATTGAGCCATACATCTTTCTCCTGCAGACCCATATGCTGCACCCATTAGACCATTTACTGCTTGATCTAAATCACAATCTGGCATGACAACGCAATGATTTTTAGCTCCTCCAAGAGCTTGAACACGTTTTTCATTTTTGGCTGCATTTTCATAAATGTATTTAGCAATAGGTGTTGATCCAACAAAACTTACTGCGGATATATCTTTATGTTCCAAAATTGCATCTACAACTTCTTTATCTCCATTAACAACATTCAAAACCCCATCTGGTAAACCAGCTTCACTAAATAGCTCTGCAAGTTTTAATGGACAAGATGGATCTTTTTCAGAAGGTTTTAATACAAATGTATTTCCGCAAGCTATTGCCATTGGAAACATCCACATTGGAACCATTGCAGGAAAATTAAATGGTGTAATACCTGCACATACACCTAATGGCTGTCTCACTGACCAGCTATCAATGTTTGTACCTACATTTTCTGTAAAGTCACCTTTTAGCATTTGTGGAATTCCACATGCAAATTCAACTACCTCTAATCCTCTTGTGAGAGAACCTTTGGCATCTTCATAAACTTTTCCATGCTCTGATACAATCATCTTGGCTAGCAGGTCAGAATTTTTTTCAATTATTTCTTTGTATTTAAATATAATTCTAGCTCTTTGTATTGGAGTTACATTTGACCATGTTTCAAATGCTTTTTTTGCTTTTTGTACTGCTAAATCAAGATCTTTTTTCGTACCAAGTCTAACCTCAGACTCTTGTTTGCCTATAGCAGGATTAAATACTTTTCCTTTTCTATCAGATGTACCTGAAACAATTTTACCATCGATAAAATGCTCAATTAAATTCATGGATGTATTTAAATAAGTAATTATGTGGTTGCAAGCATTTTCTTTATCTCAGCAATAGCTTTTGCTGGATTTAATCCTTTTGGACATGCGTTAGTGCAGTTCAAAATCGTATGGCATCTATAAAGCTTAAGTTCATCTGCAACCTTTTGAAGTCTTTCCTTTCTATCTTCGTCTCTGCTATCCATTATCCATCTATAAGCTTGTAATAAAACTGCAGGACCTAAATACTTATCACCATTCCACCAGTAACTAGGACATGAAGTAGAACAACAAGCACACATTATACATTCATAAGCTCCATCAAGTTTAGCTCTATCTTTTGGAGATTGATGAATTTCTGTTGTTTCACTTTTTGAATTATTTTTTAACCAAGGTTCAATGGATTGGTATTGTTTATATAATCCACTTAAGTCTCCTATTAAATCTTTTTTTACTTTTAAGTGAGGCAAAGGGTATATATCTATATCTCCCTTAATTTCTGCATGTGGCTTAGTACATGCAAGACCATTTTTTCCACCCATATTCATTGCACAAGAACCACAAACTCCATGCGCACAAGATCTTCTATATGCAAGTGTTGGATCAATTTCGTTTTTAATTTTATTTAGTATGTCTAAAACTTTAGATGGACAATTATCCATATCTACTTCATATGTGTCTATTCTTGGGTTCTCTCCAGTGGTTGGATCCCATCTATAAACATTTACTTTTCTAATATTCGTTGAACCAGTTTTGTCTTTAAAATATTTACCTTTATTAACTTTTGAGTTTTGTGGTAAATTTAATTGAACCATTAATACACTCTTTCTTGTGGAGGAAAATATTGGACTTCATTTGTTAATGTTGAAGTATGTACATCTCTGTATTCAATTTTAGTATTTTTTCCGTCACACCAAGATAATGTATGTTTCATAAATTTTTCATCATTTCTTTTCGGATAATCTTCACGGGCATGAGCTCCTCTGCTTTCTTTTCTGTGATATGCAGAATCTACAGTTGTTATCGCTTGTCTAATTAAATTATCAAATTCTAAAGTCTCAACTAAATCAGTATTGAATACCAACGATTTATCTTTAACAGAAATCGATTCCATGCCGTCATAGGTTTTTCTGATCTCATCTACGCCCTCTTTAAGATTCTTTTCAGTTCTAAATACAGCGCATTTAGACTGCATTGTTTTTTGCATCGCCAGTCTAAGTTCAGCAGTTCCATTATCACCCTCTGCATATCTCAGTTTATCAAATCTATTTAGACATTTTTCAGTTTCGCTTTCACTAACTTCTTCGTGAGGCGTACCAGGTTTTACTAATTCCGCCGCTCTCTTAGCTGCAGCTCTTCCAAAAACAACCAAATCAATTAGTGAATTTGAACCTAATCTATTTGCTCCATGCACAGATACGCATGCGGCCTCACCAATCGCCATCAAGCCTGGGACTGTTTTTTGAGATCCGTTTACTGTTAAAACTTCAGCTTTATAATTTGTTGGTATACCACCCATATTATAATGAACAGTTGGAACAACTGGTATTGGTTCTTTAGTTACATCTACATTTGCAAATAATCTTGCTGCTTCTGTGATGCCTGGCAATCTATCTTCAATAACCTTTTTATCTAAATGACTTAAATATAAATGAACATGGTCTTGATCTTTACCAACACCTCTTCCCTCATTGATTTCAATTGACATTGATCTGCTAACTACATCTCTTGATGCAAGATCTTTAGCGTTAGGAGCATATCTCTCCATAAATCTCTCACCTTTAGAGTTTACCAAATATCCACCTTCACCCCTTACACCTTCAGAAATAAGTGTTCCATGTCCATATATTCCTGTTGGGTGAAATTGCACAAACTCCATATCTTGAAGAGGTAATCCAGCTCTTAATACCATTGCATTACCATCACCAGTACAAGTATGTGCAGATGTTGCTGAGTAATACACTTTCCCATATCCCCCTGTGGCTATAATTGTTATGTGAGATCTAAAACGATGAATTGTTCCATCATTTAAATTCCAAGCAATTAAACCTTTGCATTGTCCATCTTTCATAATTAAGTCTAATGCAAAATATTCAATAAAAAATTCTGTATTATGTTTTAGTGCTTGACCATACAATGTATGGAGAATTGCATGACCAGTTCTGTCTGCCGCTGCACAAGTTCTTTGTACTATTCCATTTCCATAATTTTTTGTCATTCCTCCAAATGGTCTTTGATAGATTTTTCCATCTTCTGTTCTACTAAAAGGAACACCATACTTTTCCAATTCTAAAACCGCTTTCGGAGCTTCCTTACACAAATATTCAATACTATCTTGATCGCCTAACCAATCCGCTCCTTTTACAGTATCATACATGTGCCAACGCCAATCATCTTCACCCATGTTTCCAAGGGCTGCTGAAATTCCACCTTGCGCAGCAGATGTGTGACTTCTAGTTGGAAAGACCTTAGAAATGCATGCAGTTTTTAATCCAGCTTCACTTAAGCCAACCGCAGCTCTTAGGCCAGAGCCTCCAGCTCCAAGGACAACGACATCGTATTCATGATCTATAATATTATAAGATTTCATATAGTTAGTTTAAATACCGCAAATATTGTAATTAAAGGAATTGTTATAGCAAAAAAATTTAAAGCTTTGTTTGCGGCATTTTTGATTTTTACGTCTTTAATATAGTCTTCAAAAACCTCACTGATGCTTAATGCTGAGAAAAAGTAAGCAAAAATAAGAAAAAGACTAAATATAAACTTTGAAGGTTGAGAAGTTAGAAAAGTCAATATCTCTAAGTAACTTTTGTCATAAATACTTACCAGATTTAAAGCAAACCATAGCATCAAAGGTACCAATATGAGAGAACTCACTTTTAGAAACACCCATTTTTTTGTTACTGCTCTCATTACAATAAATTTCTTCCTATTAAATAAATTGAAACGGTTAAAACAAAAGATCCAAAGATTACAACTAAGCCAGTGATTTTTGTAGTTTTTAATTCAAATCCATAACCAAAATCCATAATTAAATGTCTTATCTCACTTAAGATTTGAAAACTAAAAGACCATGTAATACCCAATATAAAAAATTTTCCAATAATAGATTGGAGGAAAAACTTTATAAATTCATGACTTCCTTCAATAAATGAAAAAAATATAAAAAAAATACAAATTAAAGTAATTGCTAATATATTTATTATTCCAGTAATTCTATGAGATATTGAAACTAAAGATGAAACATGCCATCTATAAATTTGAATGTGAGGAGATAAAGGATTATTTTCCATTTTGATTTGCTTTCATTATTGTTTCTGCAATTTCAACAGAATTCAATGCGGCTCCTCTTAATAGGTTATCTGAAACGATCCACAAATTAATTGAGTTCTCTTTTGTCTTATCATCTCTAATTCTCGAGATAAATGTTTCATCACTACCAGTTGCTTCTATTGGTGTGCTATATCCTCCATTTTCTCTTTTATCTATAACTCTACAACCATCAGCATTATTTAATGCTTCTCTGATTTTATCAAGAGAGTAAGGATTTTCAAACTCTATATTTACTGACTCTGAATGTGATACTAGAACAGGAATTCTAACGCACGTAGCTGTTAACTCTATATTATTATCCAGTATTTTTTTTGTTTCATTAGTCATTTTCAATTCTTCTTTTGTGTATCCATCATCCGAAAAAACATCAATGTGAGGAATTATATTAAAAGCTATTTGTTTAGTAAAATTTTTAGATTGAACAGAATTTCCATCAAGATAAGATTTAGTTTGTTCAATCAATTCATCCATAGGTGCTTTTCCGCCTCCAGAAACAGATTGATAGGTAGAAACTATCACCCTTTTTATTTTATATAAATCATGTAATGGTTTAAGAGCTAATACTAACTGAGCTGTTGAGCAGTTAGGATTTGCTACAATATTTTTTTTCATTTCATTAATTTTTTCTGCATTCACTTGAGGCACAATAAGTGGAACATCGGGGTCCATTCTAAAAAAACTGGAATTATCAATTACAGTTGTTAATTTTGCTGCACTTTCTGCATATTGCTCTGCAATTTTACCGCCAGCTGCAAAAAAAGTTATATTCGCATTTGAAAAATCATATTTTTCAAGATCATGGACTTCGTAATCTTTGCCTTTAAAACTTATTTTTTTTCCAGCACTATTAGAAGAGGCAACTAAAAAAAGGTTGTCAAATTTAATATCTTTTTTTTCTATAACTTCTAGAGTCTTTCTTCCAACATTACCGGTTGCACCGATGATAGCTATATTAGTCATTTTAAAGATTTATACTAAATGAAAGGTAAATCGCAAACTGTTCCGTTAAAACTATTACCATTTATATCAATTTTGAATGTTTGCTTTGCTTCAAAATATGGTTTTTTTATCATAGCTATACCAATTACCTGTTTAAAAGTTGGATTGTAACAACCTGATCTTAGTTCTCCGATTATATTATTTTTTTCGTCTGTTAAATTCATTGAACCAGTTACGCTTATTTTATCAGTGTCAATTTTAACGCCCATTAGTTTTCTTTTAATTCCTTCAGACTTTATTTTTTTTAATTTCTCTTTTCCTAAAAATTCAACATCACTATCAACATTAATATATTTATCAAAGCCACATTCGTATGGGTTGTCTCCATTGTCCATATCGTTTCCTTGAGAAAGTAATCCACTTTCGATACGTTCAATTAAATTGGGGCATCCTGCTCTAATATTAAACTCATCTCCGATTTCAAATAAATGATCGTACAGTTTTAAACCCGCCTCATTATTCTCTACATAAATTTCATATCCACCTTGTTTAGACCATCCTGATTGAGCAATTAAATGTTTGGCTCCAGCAAAATCAAAATAATCAAAACCAAAAAATTTTAAATTTGTTATTTTTTCACCAAAAACTTTTTCCATTAATTTAAATGATTTAGGCCCTTGCACAGCCATAATATCAACTTCAGGTTCGATAATATTTACATCAAATTTATTCCCGATTGCCAATCCTTTAGCAAATAAGATTACATCTGTATCTGCAATAGAAACCCACCATTTATTCTGATTAAATCTTAGAACAACTGGGTCATTAATTAATCCAGCATTATCATCTATGATTGGACAATAATAACATCTTCCATCTTTTGATTTCGAAAGATCTCTGCAAGTCATAAGTTGAACCAATTTTGCAGCATCTTTTCCAGTAATCTCTACTTGTCTTTCAGCAGCCACATCCCAAACTTGAACATGCTCTTTTAAATGATGATATGAGTCTTCTAAAGAACCAAATGCAGCAGGAAGCAACATATGATTGTATATTGTGTAAGCTGTAACACCTTGTTTTTCAATTCTTGATGTATAAGGCGTACCTCTAAGTCTTCTTGATTTTGCAATAGAAAAGTTTTTCATTTTTTAGCTTAGTGTCATCTTTTTATCTATTTGTAAAGAAAGTAAGTTGTTTATTTGAAAGAAATCTAATTAAGTTCCTTAGCTCTTTTTCTTAATTCAAATTTTTGGATTTTGCCTGTTGATGTTTTTGGAAGTTCACAGAAGTCTATTTTTTTTGGAATTTTGAACCCTGCTAGAGTTTCTCTACAAAAATCGATTAATTCTTTTTCATTTGTCTCTTTATCCGCCACTTTCTCTATAAATGCGCATGGAACTTCTCCCCATTTCTCATCTGGTTTTGCTACTACTGCAACAATTGAAACAGCTGGGTGCTTAGAAAGTGTGTTTTCGATTTCGATAGAAGAAATATTCTCTCCACCTGAAATAATAATATCTTTCGACCTATCTTTAACCTTGATGTATCCATCTGGATAAATAACTGCCAAATCGCCAGAGTGAAACCATCCATCTTTCATAGCCTTTTCAGTAGCCTCTTTGTCCTTGAAATATCCTTTCATTACAACATTACCTTTGATCATTATCTCGCCAATGGTTTCTCCATCCATAGGTACAGGTTTCATAGTTTCTGGATCTAAAACAACCACTCCTTCTGTGTTTGGAAACCTCACGCCTTGCCTTGCTTTAATTTCATTAATTTTATCTTCTTCAAAACCATTCCATTCATCATTCCAAGCACATTGTAAAACATGTCCATATGTTTCTGTTAAACCATAGACATGCATTACTTCAAATCCTAATGCTTTCATTTTTTTGAAAATAATACTTGGAGGTGGTGCTCCAGCAGTTAAAACATAAACTTTATTTTTTAATTGTTTAATATCATTTTGTGATGCACCTGTTATCATATTAAGAACAATAGGTGCACCTCCAAAATGGGTAATTTCATGCTTTTCAATTAATTCAAATATTTTTTTTACATCAATAGCTCTTAAACAAACTGTTTTTCCATTTAACATTGGTATTGTCCACGGGTATCCCCATCCATTACAGTGGAACATTGGTACAACTGTTAAAAAATTTAATCTATTTGGCATATTCCAAGCAACGGCACTACCTGTTGACATTAAATAAGAGCCTCTATGATGATAAACAACACCTTTTGGATTTCCAGTTGTTCCAGATGTATAACTTAAAGAAATCGCTTGCCACTCGTCCTTTGGTTTTTTCCAAATATAACTTTCATCACCAGTATTTAAAAATTCCTCATATTCTCTATCTCCAATTTTTTTTAATAAGGATTGGTCAGCAAAATCGTCTTGAACATCAATTACAATTGGTTTGTCTTTTAAAGTTGATAAAGCTTTTTCTGCAACAGCATGCAATTGTCTATCTATTATTAATACTTTTGCTTCACTGTGTTCTAAAATATAAGCAACAGTTTTTGCATCAAGTCTTGAATTAATTGTATTTAAAACAGCTCCTGTCATAGGAACAGAATAATGTGCCTCGAAAATCTCTGGAGTATTAAAGGTCATAACTGAAACTGTATCTCCTTCAACAATACCAATTTTCTCTAGTGCACTTGCAAATTTGATACACCTGTTAAATACTTCCGTCCAAGTAAAAGATTTTGTTTCATATACTAAAGCCTCATAATTTGGATAAATGTCTTTTGCTCTTTCTAGAAAGCTTAGCGGCGTTAAAGGGACATAATTTGAGGGATTTTTATCTAAGTTCTGATTATATTTGTTCATCAGTTAAATTTTGCGCTCATAGTATATTTACTACCAGAAATAGCAGATTTATAATGGCTCTCAGCTCTAGGCAAAATTTTATCAAAATAGTAATTTCCTGTATTTAATTTATCTTCATAAAACTCTTTATTATTTTCCAAATTTTCATAGCTTTTTCTCATTGTCTTTAGCCATATAAATGAAAGACAAAAATAACCAAAAAATCTTAAATAATCGTTACATGATGCGCTTATATCGTCTTTTGGTGTGCTACCATTAGGAGATATCCAGTCAGTGAAATCTGACAATATATTTTTTAATTCAGATATTTTTTTTATATGTTCATTTAATTTATCTACTTTTGAACAGTTTTGAATTTCTGTTTCTACATATTTCATAAAATTATCAAAAACTTTTTTCTGACTTATTTTTCTAAATACAAAATCAATTGCCTGCACTGAATTAGTTCCTTCATAAATAGGTGTAATTCTATTATCTCTGAATAATTGTTCTATCCCTTGGTCTTTTGTATAACCATAGCCACCAAAAACCTGAATTGCTTCATTGGTTATTTCCATACCCATATCTGTAAAAAATGACTTAATTACAGGGGTCATAAGACCTACAATATCCGATGCATCTTTTTTTACTTCCTCCGAACTATGACTTAAGCTTACATCTACCTGCTGAGCCATCCAAAAAGATAAAGATCTTTCTCCCTCAATTATAGACTTCATATTTAATAAACTTCTTCTTATATCTGCATGCTTAATGATTAAATCTGTTTCTCCATTAGAATTATTATTTGATTTACCTTGCTTTCTCTCTTTCGAATAACTTAAAGCAGTTTGATAAGCTGTTTCAGATAGACCTAGTCCTTGTATGCCGACAACGATTCTTTCTAAGTTCATCATTGTAAACATAGAATTTAAGCCTTTGTTCTCTGGTCCGATCATATAACCTTTGGCATCATCAAAACTTAATACACATGCAGGTGAACCTTTAATACCCATTTTTGATTCAATTGAAACAGTATTGACTCCATTTCTTGGACCAATTGAACCGTCTTCATTAATTTCATATTTTGGTACTAAAAATAAACTTATCCCTTTCGTTCCTTTTGGAGCGTCCTGCGTTCTTGCTAAAACAAGGTGTATAATATTTTCAGTCAAATCATGATCACCAGATGTAATAAAAATTTTTTGTCCACTTATATTATAAGTACCATTTTCATTTTTAATTGCCTTTGTTTTAATTAATCCTAAATCTGTTCCACACTGAGGTTCTGTTAAACACATTGTCCCACTCCATTTACCCTCAACAATTTTAGGAAGATATGTGTTTTTAATTTCTTCAGTTGCATGACTCAAAATACAATTGTATGCACCTATACTTAATTCACTATATAATTTAAAAGATAAACTTGATGATGAAAGCATTTCATCAAAAAAAGCACTTACAGTTTTCGGCATTCCTTGACCACCGTATTTTGGATCACAAGTTAAAGATACCCATCCATCTTCGATAAATTTTGAATATGCCTCTTTATAACCTGGAGGGGTTCTAACTACTCCATTTTCATAGACACAAGGATTTTCGTCTCCAGCTTTTGCTAAAGGAAGAAGCATTTCTTCATTAATTTTTGCAGCTTCCTCTAAGATATCTTTTACTAGATCAGAAGTAACTTCTTTATATTTTTCAATTTCGTTATAATTTTTATTATCTTTTAGATGTTCAAATAAGAACATCATATCTTTCACAGGTGCAGAATAAACAGTCATAAATTTAATAATATCAAATTAAGTTAATTTTTTTATTTTTGCAAATATGCAATAATCGCATCTCCCATACCAGAAGTTGAAGTTTCTTTTGTTCCTTTTGACATAATATCTTTAGTTCTTAACCCATCATCTAGTACATTTTGCACTGCTTTTTCTAAGTCATCAGCTTCTTTATCTAAGTCAAGAGAGTACCTCAAAGCCATTGCAAAACTCAAGATAGTTGCAATTGGATTTGCTATCCCTTTTCCAGCAATGTCTGGAGCAGATCCATGAACAGGCTCATACATTGCTCTCATTTCACCATCTTTATTTTTTGCACCTAGAGAAGCTGAAGGTAATAAACCTAAAGATCCCGTCAGCATAGATGCTTCATCTGACAACATATCACCAAACAAATTATCTGTCACAATTACATCAAATTGCTTTGGATTTCTCAAAAGTTGCATTGCACAATTATCTGCAAGCATATGATTTAACTCAACATCTTTAAATTCTTTATCGTGAAGATTTTGAACTTCCTCTTTCCATAATTGACCTGCTTCCATAACATTCGATTTTTCACAGGAAGTAACTTTATTGTTTCTCTTCTTTGCTAAATCAAATGCAACTCTAGCAACTCTTTTAATTTCTGATGAGGTATAAGTATGAGTGTTTATTCCTTTACGTTCACCATTATCAATTGGCTTGATACCTCTCGGCTCACCAAAATAAATACCACCTGTCAATTCTCTAACAATCATTATGTCTAAACCTGATACGATTTCAGGTTTTAGCGTAGATGCCTCCACTAATTGTTTAAAACAAATTGCAGGCCTCAAATTTGCAAATAATTTTAATTCTTTTCTTAGCTTAAGAAGAGCTCTCTCAGGTCTTTTGGAAAAATCTAAATTATCATATTTTGGTCCACCCACAGCTCCTAAAATAACTGCTTCACATTCTAATGATTTATAAAATACTTCATCTGTAATCGGTGTTCCGTGCTTGTCGTAAGATGCTCCACCAACTAAAGCTTCTTCCATATCAAAATCAAGAGATTTATTTACATTAAACCAAGTTATAATTTTTTTAACTTCACCAATAACCTCGGGACCAATACCATCACCTGGTAATAATAAGAATTTTCTTTTTTTGACTTTAATCATTAAATATCCAAGGTTTTGCGGATTTTAATTTTTCTTCAAATGAAATTATTTTATTAGACTTTTCCAAAGACAGTGCAATATCATCTAGTCCCTCAATTAAACATTTTTTTTTAAATTCATCTAATTCAAATTTGATTTCTTTATTTCCAAAAATTATTTTTTGATCTGGTAAATTTATTGCAATTTCTTCTTGTCTCTTAGAATATTCAGAAAGTTCTTTTATCTGTTCATCATTAACTTTAATAGGCAATATTCCATTTTTAAAACAATTATTATAAAATATATCTGCGTAACTAGTGCTTATAACGCAAGTGATACCAAAGTCTAAAAGTGCCCATGGCGCATGTTCTCTAGATGATCCACATCCAAAATTATTGCCTGCAATTAGAATCTTAGAATTATCATATGGGGATTTATTTAAGATAAAGTCATCTACTACCTTACCTTTTTCGTCATATCTCATTTCATAAAATAAATTTTTTCCAAGTCCTGTTCTTTTTATTGTTTTTAAAAATTGCTTTGGAATAATCATATCTGTATCAATATTTACAATTGGTAAATATGCAGGAATACTTTTTAATGTTGAGAATTTGTTCATTTAACTATTGTATTTTCTAACATCATCTAAATTTCCAGATATAGCAGCTGCAGCAGCCATAGCTGGGCTAACTAAATGTGTTCTTCCACCTCGTCCTTGTCTTCCTTCGAAATTTCTATTTGATGTTGATGCACATCTTTCTTCTGGCTTCAACTTATCTGCATTCATAGCTAAACACATTGAACAACCTGGCTCACGCCATTCAAATCCAGAATTTTTAAATATTACATCTAAACCTTCTTGCTCTGCTTGTTGTTTTACTAATCCTGAACCAGGAACTATCATTGCATTTACATGAGAAGCAATTTTTTTATCTTTTAAGATTTTCGCAGCTTCTCTTAGATCTTCGATTCTTCCATTTGTGCAACTTCCAATAAAAACTTTATCAATTCTAATATCTTTTATTTTAGTTTTCGGCTTTAAACCCATATATTTTAATGATCTATTAATAGAATTTTTTCTGTCTTCGTTTAGCTCATTTTCAGGATCAGGAACAATTCCATCAATATCTACTACATCCTGAGGCGAAGTTCCCCAAGTTACCATTGGTTTAATATCTTTGCCCTCAAGACTGATTTCTTTGTCAAAAACTGCATCACCATCAGACTTTAATTTACTCCAGTATTCTAATGCTTTGTCCCAATTTGAATTCTTTGGAGACATTGGTTTACCTTTTAAATAATTAAAAACTTTTTCATCTGGCTCTATTAATCCAGCCCTTGCTCCACCTTCAATTGTCATATTGCAAATCGTCATTCTTTGTTCGACACTTAAATTCGAAATTAAGTTTCCAGCATATTCAATTACATAACCAGTTCCACCAGCTGTACCAATTTTTCCGATTATTTGTAATATTACATCCTTAGATGTTACTCCAACAGGAAGAGATCCATTAACGTTTATTCTAAAATTTTTTGATTTTTTTTGAACTAAAGTCTGTGTTGCCAAGACATGTTCCACTTCCGAAGTTCCAATTCCGAATGCTAATGCACCAAATGCTCCATGAGTAGCAGTGTGACTATCACCACAAACGATAATCGTTCCTGGTTGTGTAAATCCCTGTTCTGGACCAATAATATGAACTATTCCTTGTCTTTTATCGTTCATTCCAAAAAGATTTATTCCGAATTCTGCACAGTTTTTTTCTAGTGTCTCGATTTGTATTTTTGAATCTTTGTCAGTAATAGGCACAGATCTATCCGTTGTTGGAACATTGTGATCTGCTACTGCTAAAGTTAAAGAAGGTTGTCTAACTTTTCTATTAGAATTTCTTAAACCTTCAAATGCTTGTGGACTAGTAACTTCATGAATTAAATGTCTATCAACAAATAAAAGTGAAGTCCCATCTTCTTGTTGATGAACAAGGTGATCATTCCATATTTTATCGTATATAGTTTGAGGCATTGTAAAAAATTATTTTTTTACTTCAGGATTCTCTTTTTTTTCATCAGTTTTTTTTTCTACTGATGGGGTTTCTTCTTTAGTTTCTTTTTTGTCTTCTGGTTTTTTTGCTTCTACTTTTGGAGCATCTTTATTGGTATCTTGTGGGCTGTCTGCTGTTTTTTGCTCTGTATCAGGCATAGCATTTTCTTCTGTTACTTCGTGAATCTTAGTTTCGACATCTATGCCTATTTTCTTTTTAATTTTTTCTGCAATTCTTGCAGATTTACCTGTTCTATCTCTCAAATAATATAACTTGGCTCTTCTAACTTTTCCTGACCTTACAACTTTAATTGTATCTACAATCGGACTATATAAAGCAAATGTTCTTTCCACACCCTCACCAAAAGAAATTTTTCTTACAGTAAAAGAAGAATTGATATCTCTATTTTTTTTCGCAATACACACACCTTCAAAATATTGAATACGATCTCTTTTTCCCTCGGTTATTCTAACTCCAACTTTAACAATGTCCCCTGGGAAAAATTCTGGATGCTTTCTCTCAGAAATAATTTTTTTTACTTTAGATTGATTAATTTCTTCAATTGTCTTCATTTTAATTCTCTTTAGTCTTTTTATATAATTGCCACAAATCTGGTCTTCGGTCGCGTGTTATAGCCTCAGATTGAGATAAACGCCAGTCTTTAATTTTGGCGTGATCGCCTGATAATAGCACATCTGGAACACTTTTTTCCTCCCATATTTGAGGTTTTGTAAATTGAGGATACTCTAAAAGTCCGTTTTCAAAACTTTCTTCTTTAGCTGAATTTGTATTGCCAAGAATACCAGGAATAAATCTTAAAATTGCATCAAGAATTACAAATGAAGCTCCTTCACCTCCAGATAAAACAAAGTCTCCTATACTTACTTCCTCAATATTTCTTGTTTTTAATAATCTTTCATCAACTCCTTCAAAGTGTCCACAAATTATATTTATTGTTTTTTCTTGAGATAGTTGTTTTGCTAATTGATGATTGAACAACTTACCCTTCGGACTTAGATAAATAATCTTTTCGCCATCTTTAACATTCTTATCTATTGATTTTGCTAATACATCTGCTTTCATTAACATACCTTCACCTCCTCCATAGGGAGTGTCATCAACAGTTTTATGTTTATCAAATGCATACTCTCTTATATCCACAGTATCTATTTTCCATTTATTCTCTGATAGTGCTTTACCAAAAATACCTTGACCTAAATAACCTGGAAAAAAATCTGGATAGAGTGTGAATATACGAGCTTCTAACATTATTTTTTTTCTTCTTCCTTAGGTGCTTCTGCTGGCTTAGCTTCTTCCTTAGGTGCTTCTGCTGGCTTAGATGCATCTCCTTCTGGTTTCGCTTCTCCACCTTCGTCAGCTTTTTTTCTATCTTTTTTAGGAATTGCTTTTTGAGGATTGTTTCCTTTCTCAGGCATTGGCATTATATCGTTTTCTCCCAATAACCTTGCAACTCTTGTTGTTGGCTGAGCTCCTTGACCTAACCAATATTTAATTCGCTCAGAATCTAAGCCAATTCTTTCCTTTTTATCCTTCGGTAATAACGGATTATAAAAACCTAATTTTTCTATAAACCTTCCGTCTCTTGGAAATCTACTATCAGCCACAACAATTTTATATACTGGCCTTTTTTTAGTACCTCCCATTGATAGTCTCATTTTTAACATTACTTATATCTCCTTTATTTTAATTGATTAAATAGTTCAGGCGGGATCCCTTTATCCGCCATTCCTTTCATGTTTCCTTTAGACATTTTTTTCATCATTTCTGACATCATCTTAAATTGTTTTAACAACTTATTGATAGTGGCAATGTCTGTACCTGAGCCATTAGCAATTCTTTTTTTTCTTGATCCATTTATAATTTTAGGATTTTCTCTTTCTTGCTTTGTCATTGATAAAATAACAGCTTCATTTTGAGTTATAATTTTTTCATCTATTCCTGATTGGTCCATTTGTGATTTAATTTTTGAAACTCCAGGGAGAAATGACATTATACCTTCTATTCCACCCATCTTTTTCATTTGACGTAATTGAGAAAGATAATCTTCCATCGAGAATTGACCTTTTTTAAGTTTCTCTTCTGTTTTCTTTAAATTTTCTTGATCTAAATCTTCTGAAGCTTTTTCAACTAAGGAAACGATATCTCCCATTCCCAAAATTCTATTTGCAATTCGATCAGGATGGAAAACTTCAAAATTCTCTATTTTTTCTCCAACACCAAGAAACTTTATGGGGACCTCAGCAACATATTTCATACTCAATGCAGCTCCACCTCTTCCATCTCCATCTGCTCTTGTAAGTATAATGCCGCTCAAATTTACTGTATTTTTAAATTCCTTTGCTACATTAGCAGCAACTTGACCTGTTAGAGAATCTGCTACTAGTATAGTTTCTGCAGGATTAATAATAGTTTCAATTTGTTTGATTTCATTCATCATTTGAAAATCTATTTGTGTTCTTCCAGCAGTATCAAATAAAACTACTTCACAACCATTTAAATTTGCAGCACTTAAAGCTCTTCTACAAATATCAGCAGGAAGCTGGCCTTCTATAATTGGCAAAGTTTCAATATTATTTTGTTCACCCAAAAGTCTCAATTGCTCTTGCGCGGCAGGTCTGTAAACGTCCAAACTAGCCATCATTACTTTTTTCTTATTATTTTTTTCTAAAAATTTTGCTAATTTTGAGGTTGTTGTGGTTTTTCCCGAACCTTGCAATCCAACTAACATGATTGGAACTGGAGGGACAGCATTAAGGGAGATTTCAGAATTCTTATCACCTAAAAAAGATATTATTTCGTCATAAACGATTTTTACAACCATATCTCCGGGAGAAGTTGACCTTATAATTTCCTGACCTAGCGCTTTGGGCTTAACTCTACTAATAAACTCCTTAACTACGTCTAAAGAAACATCGGCTTCTAATAAAGCCAACCTTATACTTTTTAAACCCTCGTCAACTTGCTTTTCATCAAGAGAAGGAGCTTTTTTTAATGAAGAAAAAATTTCCTCAAATTTATTACTTAAATTTTCAAACATAATTTTGCACAGCAAGTATCGCACCAGTGGGCGAACCCTCGCTGACTGGTGTCGATCTCTTTGTTTCCAAAGACACCGCAAATTGCTGTATTTTGCGGAAGTGCGCGTAAATTATATTAGAGGTTCAAAAAGTCAATAAATAAGTTAAGTATTATTTATATGGAATTTGAAGCATTTAAAATGGATGGGTTAGGTAACGACTTTGTTATTATTGATCAGAGGATAAATAGTTTAAACTTATCAAATGACCAAATCTTAAAAATTTGTGACAGAGATTTCATAGGGTGCGATCAGTTGATCTACATAAACAAAAGTCAAAAAGCTGATGCTGATGTTGCTTTTTTTAACTCGGATGGAAGCCGCTCAGATGCATGTGGAAATGGAACTAGATGTGTTGCTTATTTACTAAGTATTGAAAAAAATAAAAAAGAAATTGAAATTTTGGTATCCTCAAAAATATTAAAATCTAAAGTTCTTAATAATAAAGATGTTGAAACGATAATTGGAACTCCAAATTTAGAGTGGAACAAAATTCCTTTAAGTAAAAATCTTGATACTAAAAATCTATCACTTGGTATGATTGATATTGACGGAAATAAAATTAATGGTGGTATTGCAGTGAATGTTGGCAACCCTCATGTAGTATATTTTTGTGAGGATATAGAAAAAATAAATTTAAAAAAATATGGACCATTAATAGAAAATCATGAAGTTTTCCCTGAAAAATGTAATGTCACAATAGCTCAAAAAATTAGTGAACAACATTACAAAATTAAAGTTTGGGAGAGGGGTGCAGGTTTAACAAAAGCTTGCGGGACTGCAGCATGTGCAACAGCAGTCGCAGCTAATTTAAATCAACTACAAAACAGTAATTCAAAAATAGAATTTTCAACAGGAATTTTAAATATTCAAATTGATAATGAATTAAATATAAAAATGAGAGGTCCTGTATCTGAAATTGAAAAGATTAATATCAAAATATAATGGGTATTTTTGAAAAATTTAAAATCGGATTTAAAAGAAGTGCAAGCAATATAGCATCAGGCCTTAAAGAAATAATAGTTAAGAAAGAAATTGACGATGCAACTCTTGATAAAATAGAAGAATTCTTGATCGGCTCAGATGTGGGCATAGATGCAGCATCAGAGATAAAATCTATAATTGCTCAAAAAAAGATTGATCCTAAAAATGATCCAATCAAGGAAGTTTTCGAAATACTAAATAATTATATTTTAGAACTAATGACACCCCTAGAAAAAAAAGATTTTTTTTTAAAAAAGGAAAAGACAAATATAATACTAGTTTCAGGTGTTAATGGAGTTGGTAAGACAACTACTATTGGAAAATTAGGAAAAATATTTATACAAAATAATAATAAAGTTCTTTTTTCAGCATGCGATACATTTAGAGCAGCTGCTATTGATCAATTAGAAGAATGGGCTAACAGGGTTGATGCTAAAATTGTAAAATCAGATCCTGGTTCTGATCCGGCTTCAGTTGCTTTTAAAGCAATGGAAATAGCTCAAAGTCAAAACATAAATCAAGTAATAGTAGACACGGCAGGAAGATTACAAAATAAAAAGAATTTAATGGATGAATTAAAAAAAATAGGGAATGTAATTAAAAAAAGTGATGAAACAGCACCTCACGAGGTTATCTTAGTTTTAGATGCAACATCGGGACAAAATATAATTAATCAACTCGAAGAATTTAATAAATTACTTCCAATCACAGGCATCATAATGACAAAACTTGATGGAACTGCAAAAGGTGGAATATTAATTGCGATTTCAAAGAAATATAAAGTACCTATTGTTGGTCTCGGGCTTGGAGAAAAAGAGGATGACTTACAAATATTTGAAGCTGAGAAGTTTGCAAGTGCATTTACCCAAGTTAATTAAGCAAATTTTTAGAAATTAAAGGTTTATAAATGTTGCACTCAAAATTATTTTTTAGAGATTTATAACCACAGTTTTCAGCATAAGAAGAGATTATAAAATTTAATTTGCCAGAGGTATTAGCAATTTCTAGCTTATTATTTTTTATGTCATATTTTAAATTTTCATAAAAATTTTTTTTTGCACTTATCAAAATTAAAGTGTTGTTGTCATTTAATAAATAGTAAGCAAAATCCTCTGGGAAAAGTGGGTAATTATATTTTTTTGAAATTTTTTTTACTTTTTTTGAAAACCAGTCATATGAAATCAAAGGGTAATCTTTATTTAAATTTTTATCATATAAGTATAAGTCCTGTGGAAAATCATTGATATAATTAGAAAATTCTCCCTTTGCTAAAATAGCTTTCTTCCGTGTTTTAAAATATAGAGTGAACTCGCTATTGTAAGAGTTCATTTTTCCAATATGGAAATAATTGTTATCATAGTACTCATTATTTATTTCTGAACTAAGTTTTGTTGGCAATATTAATAAAAAAAGTAATAAAAGAAATTTAAACATATCTAAAATTATAATTTAAAAGTGATGTGGATTTGTTTAAATTATGTCTTAATTTAAACTTTTTATAAAATTATCGATTGATTGAATTAAACCTTTATTAAATTCCATCATATGATCATCGTTGTCATTAAAATAATTTGACTTAACTCCACCATATTTATTAAATATTTCTTCACCCATATAAAATGGCACAATATTATCCTTTTTCCCGTGCATCACATGCATGGGAAACTTTATTTTGTTAATTTTTTCAATGGATTTGTATTTATCTTTTAAAATAATTTTTGCAGGAAGATATGGGTAATATTTTTGTGCCAAAATCTCCATGGATGTAAATGGGGACTCTAATATTATACCTGCAAATAAATTGTTACTTGCGGTCTCTATTGCTACAGCAGTGCCAAGAGACTCTCCATAGAGAACAATATCTTTATCTTCTATATTGTTTTGATTAAGCCATTCCTTGGCTTTAATTGCATCTTTGTAAAGTCCAATTTCTGTTGGTTTGCCTTTGTTTCCACTAAAGCCTCTATATGCAAAAATTAAATAGTTTAAATCTAAATCTGCAAACTCATTTAGTTTATAAATTCTATTATCTAATTTTCCAGCATTTCCGTGAAAAAAAAGCAAAGTTTTAGAGTTATTATTTTTTTTGTAATACCATCCAACTAGATCATTATCAGATTGAATAGTTACTTTTTCGATTTTGTGAGATAAAGGTCCCTCATCTAAATAATTATTTTCTCCAGGATGGTATAATAATTTTCTTTGATAAAAATAAACTATTAGAGAAACTACAAAGTAAATAATAAAAATATAAAACAGAATTTTTGCAAATAACATTTTAGGCTTTAATTTCATTTTTACTTTTTCTTCTTACCAAATAAATACCAAAAAACACAAATATGGTACCTATTAAATGATAATTTTCCAAAATCTCTGAAAAAAATATTATTCCATAAAAAGCTCCATAAATTGTATAGAGGTATAGCGTGAAACCAGTTGTTGATGGTCCTAAATATTTAATAGTTAATGTGTATAGTGAGAAAGCGATTATACCTGGAGAAATTGCTGCAAACAAAATCCAATAATAAAATTCTTCATTAAATAAAGTTTTTTCAAAATAAAAATGCTCTATAAAATAAAAAGGCAAAATAGATAAAAAACCAAAGAAAGATATAATTGTTAGTCTTGGAAAAAATTTAAGTTCTGAATTCCATTGAAAAAGCATAACTGTATAAATTGCCCAGCCTAATGCTGCTCCTAACATCCAAAAATCTCCAGAAGCAAATTTTAATTCAAGAAGTAAATTGATATCGCCCTTTAAAATTACAGCAAACACTCCAACTAGACAAAAAAGTAAGCCAATAAATTGGAAAATATTTATCTTATCTTTAAAAAGAAAATATGAGATTAAAATTATAAATATTGGTGAAGAAGTATAAAGAATTCCCATATTAACAATGGTTGTAGATGAACCAGCCATATATGGAAATATTCCACAAACACCACATCCCATCAAACCTAGAAAAAAACTTCTTTTACTCTCTTTTTTAATAGTCTGAAAATTATCAACTAAATACTTATAATTTAGGACGAATAAAATAATGAAAAAAATAAACCATCTCCAAAAAGATAAAGATATGGGAGGAACATCATCAACACCACCTCTTGCTACAATTAAATTACTAGCCATAAAAAGTGGCTGAAATAATAATAGAAAATATCCGATAAAATTTTTATTCATTTTTATTTAATATTAAAAAAAATAAGTAACTTAAAATGCATAAAAATAAAAAAATTGAAAAAGAAATTTGATAGCTCATTGTAATAGTAGCACCTAAATTTCTGGAAAAATCTATTATTAAACCAATTATCCATTGTACAAAAAAAGTACCAGAAAATAAAAATACATTGAATGAAGTTAAAGATTTTCCTGCTAGTTTAGTAGGAAAATTTAATGCTATTGCTGGTTGGGTTAAAGAAATTACTATTGATGATAAAATATAAAGAGTGAACATGGTTGCACCAGCTTTGTCTCCCATTATGACTATTAAAAATAAAATTATATAACTTACAGGAAGTGTAAATTTTACAATTCTCATACTGTCAATTCCCTTGGAAGATAGTTTTGGCAAAAAATATCCCCATATTAAAAAAGAAAAAAGCATAGTTACATTTATCCAAAATAAACCTGTCGCACTTTGTATTGCATCATAACCTGTTACATTTAGCATCCATGGTCCAGCCCACAATGTTTGTATTGCTTGAACGCCTCCATAATTAAAAAATGCAAGCGGTACTAAGCTAATAAAGAATTTATTTTTCCATATGTGGGAAAGATTTTGAAGATTATTATTTTGGTCTTCATCCCTCTTAGTTTCCCACGAAGGTATTAAAATTGATATTAATATTATGCTTATCAAAATTAAAGAGGCTATAATTAAAAAAATAGATCGCCAACCAATTATTGGTAATAAAATTTGAACTGGTAGAGTTGATGCAACAAATCCAAAATTTGCAACCATCAACATCCATGAATTTGCACGTTGTTGATATTTTTCTTCAAACCATACTCTATAACCAGTTAAAGGACCCATTAAACAAGCAGCAACACCTACACCAATGAAAATTCTAGAAATTAATAAACCTGCAAAACTTTTAGCAAAAGCAAATGAAATAGTTCCAATAAGAGCAATGATTAATAAATATCCGATAACTTTTTTTGGACCAAATCTATCTAATAACATACCGGTAGGAATTTGCATGAGCGAAAACCCTAGAAAATATCCTCCAGCTAAAAGTCCAAGATTTGCGGCACTTAAATTGAATTCAGTTGAAAGAGCAGGTGTTAATGTTGCGGTAATTGATCTCAGTAAATTTGATATAAAAAAGCCAAAGGCAAATACAGAAAAAATTAGAATACTTTTATTTATTTTATTGATCATTTATATTTTTTATGAAATTACAGTTCTATTATGAATAATCATTCAACAAAAGATAAAGATGCCATTTCTTCAAATGGTATGGCCGCAACATCACATCCATTAGCTACAGAAGAAGCTCTTAGAATATTACAAAAAGGTGGAAATTCAGTTGATGCAGCTATTGCAGCTTCTGTTGTTCTGTCTGTTGCAGAGCCTAATGCCACAAGTATAGGTGGAGATTGTTTTGCAATAATAAAAATGAATGGAAAAGGCCCTGTTTCATATAATGGATCAGGTATTGCTCCAGCAAAAGCGAATTTTGATTATTTCAAGGAAAAGAATATAGATAAAATTGGATTAACAAGTCCTCACGCAGTAACTATTCCTGGTGCATTAGATGCTTGGAATTCAATTCATAATGATTTTGGAAAACTCGATTTTGAGGAGTTGTTTCACAAAGGTATAGATATTGCAAAGAATGGTTTTAAAGTGACTAAAGTTGTTGCTAACGCCTGGAGCAACGTATTTAATAAATTAAACGATAACCCATATTCTAGAAAACATATGCTAAATAATGGTAAAAGTTATCAATTTAATGAGGTAAATAAAAATCCTGCACTTGGAGAGACTCTCGAAAAAATTTCAAAAAATGGAGTTAAAGAATTTTATGAAGGATCAATTGCTGAAGATTTAGTTAAAACTTTAAAAGAGTTTGGAGGCTTACATACAATTGAAGATTTCCATAAGCAAAAAACTATTAAATCAGACACTTTATCAGATAGATATAGAGATATTATCATACATCAATGTCCTCCGAGCGGACCTGGAATAACAGTTTTAATAATGATGAAGTTATTAGAAAAGTTAGGTATTGAAAAATATGATGTGAATTCATTTGAAAGATTTCATCTTGAAGCAGAAGTTACAAAGCAGGCATATAAACTTAAAGAGGAAAATATTGGTGATCCAGAATTTGTAGATTTAGATTTGAAAAAAATATTAAGTGAACAAAATATAGATAATATTTCAAAAAATATATCTATTAATGGCTGCGCAGATGTAGGAGATCTAAATATTCCAAACCATCCTGAAACAGTTTATTTAAGCGTGGTAGACAGAGATTTAAATGTAGTTTCAATAATAAATTCTGTTTGCTATGCTTTTGGATCTGGAATAACAGGTGATAAATCTGGAGTGGTTCTTCACAATAGAGGAACTAATTTTAGAGTTGAGGAAGGTCATCCTAATTGTATTCAGGGATTAAAAAGACCACTACATACCATAATTCCTGGAATAGTTATGAACAACAAAGGAGAATGTGAATTATCTTATGGAGTAATGGGGGGACAATATCAACCTGTTGGACAAGTTCATGTTTTAAATAGCATTATTGATTATAACTTAACTCCTCAACAAGCCATTTCATTTCCTAGAGCTTTCCATTTCAATAACATTTATAAATTAGAGAAAAGTATTGATGAAAAAATTTTTAATAATTTAAAAGAAGTCGGTCATAATGTTGAGTATATAGATGGTACTCATGGAGGTGGACAAGCAATTCAAATAGATAGAGAAAAAGGAAATTTAGTTGGCGGTTCAGATCCAAGAAAAGATGGATACGCAAAAGGTTATTAATTTAAATGAACTCTAGAATTGTTAGAAATATTATAGAAACACAAAATGATAATCGAATTGCAATAACATCTGAAAGTAGTTCTCCACTAAAATTTGTTGATTTAAAATCATTAATAGAAAGAATTTCAAAACAATTATCAGGTAATGGTATTAATAATAAAGATCGTGCAGCAATAGTTTTGCCAAACGGTCCTTACATGGCAACTAGTTTTTTGGCGATTTCAAGCTACATGTCTGCTGCACCTTTAAACCCTAACTATAAATCTGAAGAATTCGAATTTTACCTAGAGGATTTAAAACCAAAGATAGTGATTGTAGAGAAAAATTCTAAAAATCCAGTAGTAGAAGTCGCAAATAAATTAAAAATTCCTGTTTGCGAAATAAAATCAGACGGAAATACTTTAAGCGGAGATTTCAATCTTTTTGAAAAAAGCAGTGATTATGTTTTGCCAGGCGAAGATCATGAAGCTCTTGTGCTGCATACTTCGGGCACTACATCAAGACCTAAGATTGTTCCATTAACAAATAAAAATATTTTTTCTTCAGCAGATAATATCTCCAAAAGTCTTAATTTAACTGATAAAGATCATTGTCTAAATATTATGCCATTATTTCATATACATGGCTTAATTGCAGTTCTTGCAGCCTCTATGAAGGTAGGGGCATCTGTATGTGCAAGTAGTGGATTTAATGCATTAAAATTTTTAGATAATGCAAAAAGAGAGAAAATAACTTGGTATTCTGGAGTACCAACAATGCATCAAGCAATATTGATGAGAGCAGATAAAAATCTAGAAACTGCTAAACAATTAAATCTTAGATTTTTAAGATCATCATCAGCATCTCTACCTCCAGCTGTATTTGAAAAACTAAATGAGGTATTTAATTGTCCAGTAATAGAAGCATATGGGATGACGGAAGCTACTCATCAAATGACCTCAAATCCTTTACCGCCTAAGTCCCAAAAACCTGGCTTTGTAGGAATTCCTGCTGGGCCAGATGTTTGTATTATGGATACTAATAACAAGATTTTAAATCAAGGAGAAGAGGGAGAAGTTTGCATTAGGGGTGAAAATGTTACTTCCGGATATGAAAATAATCCAGATGCAAATAAAAATAGCTTTTCAAATGGTTGGTTTAGAACAGGAGATCAGGGATATTTTGATAAAGATGGTTATCTAAAAATCTCAGGAAGATTGAAGGAAATAATTAATAAAGGTGGTGAAAAGATTTCACCTTTAGAAGTCGATAACATTCTTATAGATCATCCAAATATTGAGCAAGCTGTTTGCTTTGGATATGAAGATAAAATGCTTGGGGAAGATATAGCTACCGCAATAATCATAAAAGAGGGCATGAAGTGTACTGAAGATGATATAAAAATGTATGCAAATGAAAAACTTGCAAAATTTAAAATTCCAAAGAAAATATTTTTTGTAAATGAAATTCCTAAAGGTGCAACAGGTAAACTACAAAGAAATACTTTAGCTAAAAAGTTTGGATTAGTGAACTAATGACTAAAATTTGTATATTTGGAGCTGGGTCTATTGGTGGATTTATTGCTACAAGTTTAAAAAAAACAAACGCACAAGTCTCTTTAATTGCAAGAGGAGAACATAAAAAAGCAATAGAGCAAAATGGATTAACTTTTATAAGAGATGATAATAAAGTTAATTTTAAATTTGATGTAACAGACAATCCTAAAGATTTGGATGAACAAGATTTCATAATTATTTCTGTAAAAGCTAACGCTATTAGTAAAATTTCAGAAAGCTTAAAACCAATTATGGGTAAAAAAACTTCAATTATATGCGCAATTAATGGATTGCCTTGGTGGTACTTTCATAAAGCTAATACGGGTACCAAATTAGACAATCAAATAGTTGAAAGTGTGGATCCAGGTGGAAAAATATGGCAAACTCTAGGACCTGAAAGAGCAATTGGTTGTGTAGTTTATCCAGCTTGTCAGATATTAGAGCCAGGTGTTATTAAACATAATGGTAATGGTGAACGATTTTCTTTAGGTGAACCAGATGGAACCAGATCAGAAAGACTAAAAATAATTTCAAGTTTATTCATAGAAGGCGGTTTAAAAGCTCCTCAGAAGAAAAATTTAAGAGACGAAATTTGGGTGAAACTATGGGGGAATTGTTCATTCAACCCAGTAAGTGCTCTAACAAATAAAACTATGGATGAAATGGGTAATGATCCTGAAACTTACAATTTAATAAAAGTTTTAATGCAGGAGTGCCAACAAGTTGGAGAAAAAATCGGAGTTAAATTCAATATATCAATTGAGGATCGAATTAAGGGTGGAGTCTCAATTATAGGACATAGACCTTCGACCGCTCAAGATTTAAATGCTGGCAAACCACTAGAAATAGATCCAATAATTGGTTCAATTATAGAAATTGCAAATAAGCTTGATTTAAATGTTCCAAAATTAAAAGAGATTAATGAAAAATTAAAGTCCAAGGCAGAAGACTTGGGTCTTTATACAAGATCAGAATTAATTGATAAATTAACAGTTTAAAAATTTAGTGAAATATCTCTATGTATTGAATTACATTTAGATACATAGATAGCTTGCTCTTTTGTTAGTTTAGACTGCAACCTTAGTCCAATTGTTTCTTTGATTGCATTATTATATTCCTCAAGTTTTGGCATTAAGTTTTCTTTAGCATTTGCTCTCCAGCTAACTTCTTTATTGAATAACTCAACAACTTCTTTTGATTTTGTTCTAATCGCCATTGGATCAAGTTCGTCTGAGTCAACCATTGATAATAAATCATCTACACTATTTAAAAATTCATCCATTCCAGAGATCTCACTCAACTTGTCAAACAATCCATCCATAATTGTAACTGATCTTTCATATACTTTTGTATTGCTTTCCATAGCTATAAAATAATCTAACTGTTTAATATCTTTTGATACTTCTTGAAGTTTTACTCCATCGTTTATGAACATTGCGAACTGATCAAGTAGATCGTAGGCTTCATCTACATTCTTTCTATATCTTTTTGTTGTTGTATTTTTAGCTTTATTTATTTTGTCGAATTCTGAATTCTTAGCTTGCCAAGTATCTGGAATTGAGTTTTGAATTTCCTCAATTTCAAGTTTTACATCCTCAATTCTTAATTCTATTTTGTTTTTCTCATCTAATTCGTCATCATCTAAATTTCTAATCTCTGCTTTATATTTTTCTATTTTTTTATTTAATTTAAGTATTTTCTTTTGCTTCTTTCTAACAGTGAAATGCAGATCCCTATAATCAACAGCATATGCATTGTATTCGACCTCAACTTTTTTTAATTTATCGACTAGAGCAAAAGTTCCTAGTGCACTATCAAAATGATCTTCTAAAATTTCCATTTTATCATCTGGCAGATTAGTTGGAGCCTCAGATTGGAATTTTAATATTGCATTTTTAATTGTCTCACCGTTTGAATCAAATCTTGCAAATTTGTACTCTTGCAAACAGTACTGTAATTTAGGATTCATTGGTGGAGGAGCAACATTCGAAGTTAAATATACTCTATTTGGTAGATAATTTACTAAGCTAGGGTATGCACCGACTATTCCCAATCCTATAAGCTGAAGAATTATAAAAGGCACAACACCTTTCCAAATATCAAGTGTTTTAACAATTTTAGGAGCTACACCTTTCAAATAAAAGAGTGCAAATCCAAATGGCGGCGTTAAGAAGGAAGTCTGCAAGTTAACACCAATCATAACTCCCAACCAAACGGCTGTGACGTTAGCCCCTGTTTCAGCTAATAATATTGGTGCAATTATTGGAACAACAACAACTGCAATTTCAATAAAGTCTAAGAAAAATCCTAGCAAGAAAATTACAATCATCACAACAACAAATTGTGTCCAAAAACCACCCGGTAAATCTTGTAAAAAGTCTCTTACTAATTCTTCTCCCCCAAAAGCTCTAAATCCTGAAGTAAGCATTGCTGCTCCTAAAAGGATAATAAATACCATTGAAGTAGTCACACAAGTTTCTGTTACAACTTCTTTTAAAACATTTTCTGTTTTAAAAGTTCTCCAAAAACTCCAACCTATTCCGTATACAAGTATGACCACGAAGAAAGCGGTTATAAAGATTGCACTTAAATCTCTTTCCTCCAAATTTTTTACATTTAATTCATAATTTGATGCAAAGAATGTAATTGGAATTAGAGATCCAATAATTAAAATTAAGGGATAGAAAGCACTTTTCTTTCCTTCATATAATCTATAACCAGCCATCAAAGTGGCACCAATTGCTCCAATTGAACCTGCTTGGTTTACAGTAGCAATACCCATTAAAATTGAACCTAATACAGCGAATATTAATGCAAGTGGTGGTATGATAATTACAACTACTCTTAACCAAAATTTTAAATCAAAATTTCCTTTAAATGGAACTGGTGGTGCAACACCTTTCTTTATTCTAGCAAAAATAAACACATAGATCATATAAAGAGCAACTAAAACAAGACCTGGTAAAAGTGCTCCTAAAAACATATCACCTGCACTTGATGAACCTACTCTAAATTCACCTGGCATATTAAATTCACCAGTTAAGGCTTTATAATCATTTTGTCTTAAGTTGTTTGCAACATCAGATGCACTTGCCAACTGGTCAGCAATAATAATTAAAACAATTGATGGAGGAATAATTTGACCTAATGTTCCTGATGAACAAACTATTCCACTAGCAAGTTGTCTGTCATACTTGTTATTTAACATTGTTGGTAACGAAATTAGTCCCATCGCAATTACAGTTGCTCCAACGATACCAGTCGTTGCTGCTAATAGAGCTCCAACAAATATAACTGAAATTCCTAAACCACCAGGAATTGGTCCAAATAATTGGCCCATTGTTATTAATAAGTCTTCAGCAATTTTTGATTTTTGAAGCATAATTCCCATGAATATAAATAAAGGAATTGCTATCAAAGTATCTGTCTCTACATCCCAGTAATTACTCCTAAAATTTGTAATACCAGCAACGAGCCATTCTATGGGTCCATCTACAGCAAAAAAGGCACTGGAGTCTCCCTCGAAGATGTAGCCAAAAAATGCAGCTAAACCAATTGCAATTATAGCTGAACCAGGAAGTGCAAAAGCAACCGGGTAACCCGATGCAAGAGCAACAATCATTATCACAACTAGAATAGCTAAAAAGAATGTTTCCATAATTTAATTTTTGACACCTTTTAAAATTTTGTGACTACTTTCCATAAAATAACTAGTAAATTGAATTAGCATCGTAACAGCAAAAACAGCTAGATAAACAGCCATCAAATATAAAAGATAAAGACCATTAGATCCTTGTTGCGTAACTTCAAAAGCTACAACAGGACCATTTATTATGCTGGCTTTTCCGTTAAGACCTAAAAATATAACTATTAATGTAAGTGGTACTCCTAGAACTGCCGATCCAACCATATTTGTCCATGCCTTCTTTTTTTCACTAAAGGAAGAATAGAGTACATCAACTCTTACGTGCCCTTCATGAATTAAGGCGTATGCACTAGCAAACAAATAAAGTGCAGCATACCAAAATCTAACTAGATCCCCTTGAAATGCTTGTTCGTATGAAAATATAAATCTTGATAATACGATTACGAATTCACTTACTACAACCAATACTGCTAGCCAAATAAAGCCAACTGATTTCGTAAAATATCCAATCACGAAAGAAATTAATATTATTGGAAAGTGAATATAAGTAATTCTGACTGGGGCTTTAACCATCAATGCTTTTACTTCAGGACTGAAGATTGCTTCCCATAATCTTTCAACAACCATAAAAGATATAACAAAGTCAGCTACGCCAACTAAAAATACTGCCCAAAATGATGATCTAACAAGATATGCTGAAAATCTTGATAAAATTTTTGAATCTTGCTCCAAAGTTTGGCTATATGTTTTAAAAACATAAAAAACGACTGCAGCAATACAAATCAAATACAATCCAATTTGCATATAACCATAATTTAAATCAGATCCCTCTAGAGCTTTTTTCTTATATCCAAACATCTCATGATGCGAAAAAATTTTTTTTATTCCTGGCCAATCACTCCAAACTGTTAAAACATTATTAATAAGAAATGCTAAAGTAAAAGCTAAAACTGAATAACTGATTATTCTAAGATATAGAGAAAGATTTGAATTTTTTGTCACCATAGTATTTTAAAATACCTAAGTAATACTCGTTTTTGTTTAAAAAAAAAGGGCCCAATTAAGGGCCCTTTAATAACTAAATTTAGTTTGATTACATTCCTAATGCTCTGTTTCTTTGAGAAATGTAAGGTGAGTCAGACAAGTTGGTCCAAGAACCAATGTCTTTTCTAGCCTGTAAGAAACTAGAGTGGATTCTCTCAGCGAGACCACTGCTTGCTCTTGTTTCCTCAAATACTTCATTAGCAGCTTTAGCAAAACCATCATAAACTTTGTCGCTAAACTTCTCTAGTTTAACACCATGATCGTTTATTAATCTTGCAAGCGCAGCACCATTTTTAGCGTTGTACTCTGACATCATAACGTCATTTTCCATCGCAGCTGCAGCTTCAATTAATAGCTGATCTGATTTTGATAAGCTTGTAAACCAAGATTTGTTAGTACCACATGCTAACATAGATCCTGGCTCGTGCATTCCAGGATAGTAGTAGTATTTAGCAGCTTCTTGGAATTTCATAGCTTCATCATTCCATGGACCTACCCACTCTGTTGCATCAATTGCACCAGAAACAAGGTTTTCGTAAATTTGTCCACCAGGAAGTGAAACTGGAGATCCTCCAAGTTTACCGATAACTTGTCCACCTAATCCAGGCATACGCATTTTAAGACCTTTGAAGTCATTAGGGCTTCTAATTTTCTTGTTAAACCATCCACCCATTTGAACTCCTGTGCTTCCACACATAAAGTTTTTTAGACCGAATTTGTCTGATAGTTCATCCCATAATTGTTGACCACCAGCAAATCTAATCCATGCGTTCATTTCAGTGTAAGTGAAACCGAAAGGTACAGCTGTAAAGTAACCCCAAGCTGGATCTTTTTTAACCCAGTAGTAGTCAGCAGCGTGATACATTTGCGAGTTACCTGAAGCAACTTCATCAAATGAGTCAAACGCTTTAACCCTCTCGTTTGCTGCATAGTAAGTGACTTGAATTCTTCCATCACTCATGTCTGTAATTCTTTGAGCAAATCTTTGCGCACCAGTTCCTAAACCTGGGAAATCTCTTCCCCATGTAGCTACCATAGAAGCTTCAATTCTTTCTTTGGCAACGGCTGGAGCAGCTAAAGATGATGCAGCTACAGCAGCAACACCAGTCGCAGCAGCAGCCTTAAAGAATTTACGTCTTGAAGGAGTTTTACCCTTCAATAGTTTTTTTTCTTTAATCATTATTTCTCCTCTTTAAGTTAATTAACTGACGCATTTAAAGCACATATGTTTCTTAGAGTCATTTTAAAAAAGTGAGGATTTTTCACTTAATTACAATCTATGATTGTAAATGTTTATGAATTATCTTTAATTATTGAATATTTTGGCATGGTTTAACATGCTTAGATCTTCAAATTGTTTGCCTATAATTTGAACTCCTAAAGGCAAATTTTTTTCGCCTTTTAAAATTGGCAGTGAAATGCAGGGCACGTGTGCAAGAGACCAAATCTTATTAAATTCTGGACTCCCAGTTGTCTTAAATCCTTTGTCAGCAATTCCACAACTACTTGGCGTTATAATTGCATCAAACCTTTCAAATATACTATCTAAGTTTTTTGAGTATGTTCTCATAGCATCTAAAGCTAAAGCATAATCTTTTGCCGAATGTTTTAGTCCGTTAATAATTGCTCTCTTAATTTCTATAGAAAGTTTTCCTTTTGAAGTTTTGTAATAATGATGGAAATTTTGAGCCATCTCTGTCTCATATATAATTGTATGACAATCAATCATATCTTCAAAATATTTAGGAGCAGTTTCAACCTTTACTATTTTTTTATTATTTAAAATAAATTTGTTAAATGATTTTTTTGAAATACTGTCAACATTTCTCCAGCGTTTGGTTTTATAAAAAACAAATTTTGATTTTTTTATTTTAATTTTTTTATTAAGAAAATTAATATTTGTTGTTGTTTCATCTGCATCGTCTCTAGCAAACAAAACTTTCGATAAAAGTTCTACATCACCAATTGTTTTTCCAAATACTCCGACTTGATCTAAATTATATGATGTTTGCAAAATACCATTTCTAGAAATTAATCCATAAGTAGGTTTATAACCAACAACTCCACAATAAGAGGCTGGCCTAATTACAGATCCACCCGTTTGAGTTCCAATTGATAATGGTGCCATATCAGATGCAATAACGGCTGCAGAGCCACTAGATGAACCCCCTGGTGTTCTTGAATAATCATGTGGGTTTTTAGTTTTCGATGGCGATAAGAATGCTAATTCACAAGTTACCGTTTTACCCATAATTATTGCTCCAGCTTTTTTTAAGAGCTCAACAATTTTAGCATCTAAATTATTTTTTTTTTTTAATTTTATTCTTGCGCCATATTTTGTTGGCATTTCAGATGTTGAGATAATATCTTTAAGTGCTACTGGTAGACCATGCAAAACTCCTAAAGATTTTAATTTTTTTCTTTGATTGTCAGATTTTTTTGCATCACTTAGTAGTTTTTTTTCATTAAAATATTCCCAAGCCTGAATATTCATATCATATTTTTTTTTTTGATTGATATAGGCTTTACAAAGTTCAACGGAAGTTAATTGTTTATTTTTAAGTTTTTTTAAAAGTTGTTGTGCTGATAAATTTAGTAGTTTCATTTATCCCTTAAACTAATTTTTCATCAGAATAAACACAACATTTCTCTGGTGGAAAATATAAATTTAATTCTCCATCTGGAATAGGTTTTTCTCTTTCTACTTTTGACTTAATCACTAAATCACCCATTTTTCCTGTAAGGAGCTTGAAATTACCAAAGTCCTCAACTCTTGTAAGTTTAATTTTCACTGTATTACTTCTTTCTTTTTCAGCCAATTCTATGAACTCGGATCTAATACCCAGTTTAACATTTTTATCTTTTAAATTTCCTAAATTTGAATTTGTCTTAATAGTGGTATCATTAATTTTTACTTCATGATCAGAGGATACAGTTGAATGAAAGATATTCATTGCAGGGGAGCCAATAAAATAACCTACAAAAGTTGTTTTCGGTTTTTCAAATAAATCTTTTGGCAATCCAACTTGTACGATTTCACCTTGATCCATAACAATTATATTTTCTGCAAAAGTCATAGCTTCGTTTTGATCATGAGTTACATAAACCAATGTTGTTTTATATTGTTCATTGATTTCTTTTAAGTTCCTTCGAAGTCTAAATTTTAAATCTGGGTCTATAACCGTAAGAGGTTCGTCCATTAAAACAGCTGCAACGTCTTCTCGAACCAACCCTCTACCTAAAGAGATAAGTTGTTTTTGATCAGCCGTTAATTTTCTTGCTGGTGAGTTTAAAAATGAAGATAAATTTAAAGTATCTGAAACTGCTTTTACTCTTTCTTCAATTTTTTCTTTTGTAAATTCCCTGCATCTTAGTGGAAACGCTAAATTATCATAAACAGTCATTGTATTGTAAATTACTGGGAACTGGAAAACCTGGGCAATATTTCTATCTTCTGTTTTTAAATCAGTCACAGGTGTTTCATCGAATAATATTTCACCTTTGGATGGTCTCACTAATCCAGAAACAATGTTTAACATTGTGGTTTTTCCACACCCAGAAGGTCCCAAAATTGCATACCGCTTGCCATTTTCCCAAGTCATTGAAAACGGATTAAGAGCATATGTTGGTTTTGGATCTAGAGGATTATAAGTATGAGAGATATTTGATAAATCAATTTTAGCCATTTGTTCCTCCATATGGCGACGAAACTAATTTTTCATCTTCTCCAAAAGCATAAAACTTATTTGCATTAAAATTTATTTTTACTTTCTCATGAATTTTAAAATTCATTACTTCCTCGATTAAAGCAATTATTTTTGAATTTCCTCTTTTTAGGTGGAGCAATGTTTCTGAACCACTAATCTCTGCCAATTCTATTTCGAATTCTTCACCATTTTCATCAAGTTTTATTTCTGAAGCTCTAATTCCAAAATTATAATCTTTATCTTCTAAATTCTTAAAATGATTTGGAATTTCTAGAGAAATATTCTCAAAGTTCAGATTTTTTGAATTTTTTGAACCCTTCAGAACATTCATTGGTGGATCATTTGATATTTCTGCAACTTTTAAATTAGATGGATTTTCAAAAATCTCTTTGGCAGGCCCTTTTTGTAATACCCTCCCTTCATCTAAAACAATTACTTCTCCATTTAGTTCCATTACTTCTTGAGGATCTGTTGTTGAGTAAATTAAAATTGTATCTTGGGACAGTCCTTCTGAGAAAATTCTTTTAAATTCTTCTCTTAATTGTTCTCTAAGTTTGTAATCTAAATTAACTAACGGTTCGTCTAGCAACAAAATTTTTGCTTTTTTTGCAAGTGATCTTGCAAGTGCAACCCTTTGTTGTTGTCCGCCAGATAATTCCTGAATTTTTCTATTTTCAAATCCAACTAATCCAACAGTTTTTAGAGCTTCATCTACATCTTTTTTTATTTGCTCAGGACTTAATTTTCTTTGTTCTAATGGAAAAGTTATATTTTCATAAACATTTAAATGAGGGTAATTAATAAATTGTTGATAGACCATAGCAACATTTCTTTCCCAAACTGGTATTTTAATAAAGTCTTTTTCCTCAAAAGAAATTGAGCCTTGATCTGGATTTAATAATCCTGCAATTGTTTTTAAAAGAGTCGTTTTGCCAGATAATGTTCTGCCTAAAATGGTATACAAATTACCTTTTTTAAAATTAAACGAGACATCGTTTAAATGAAATTGCTCATCAGGTTTATAAGAAATTTTCTCTCCAATTAAATTCATTATTTTAATGCTCCTGATAAATTTCCTTTTGATAGATATCTCTCAACTATAAATGCGACGATTATTAATGGTGCAACTGAGACTAAAGCTGATGCTGAAAGGCTCCACCATGGTGTTATTGATGAATTAAGTGCAACAACTTTTACAGGTAACAATTGTACTTCAGTAAATGTCAAAATAAATGCAAAAAAGAAATCTATCCATCCAAAAATAATACAAAACATTCCCGCAACAATTAATCCAGGTATTGAATTTGGTAAAACAACTTTATAGAAAGCTTGATAAGGATTACACCCATCAATTAATGCAGTCTCATCTAATTCTTTTGGAACTCTATTAAAAAAATCTACCATAATCCAAACAGCAATTGGCATTAATAAAACGATATATACGACCACTAGACCTAATAAACTATCAAGCAATCCTATTGTGCTTAGAAAAATAAAGAAAGGAATTGATAATACAATTGGAGGCATGATTCTTTGGGAAATGAAGAAAAAAGTAATATCGTTGTTTCTAACAAATCCGGCTTTAAAGGTAAATCTTGATAGTGCATAAGCAGCAAGTGTTCCAAGAACAATACTTATTAAACTAGCAGTACAGGTTACAAAAATACTGTTAAAATAAGGCTCGACAATATCTACTCCACCTTTAGCTGGAGACTTAATTAAAACTCTCCAACCCTCCAGTGTTGGTTCGAAATCTAACCAAGGTATATAAGTTACTTTACTATTTACAGATTGGAAGTCTTTAAAAGATGTTGATACAGCCCAGAGAAAAGGTGCAACAACAAATACAGTCCAAAATGTAATAAAGAAATATTTAAGAAAAGTGTAAAGTTTGCTCATAGTTATTCTTTGATCATTAATTTGGTTAAAACTTTAGCTATTATCGTTAAACTGATAATCATTATTACAAGATAAGTGAAAGATAAGGTTGCTGCATAACCCATCTGAAATTCTCTTAATCCTTTAATATAAATATAAAAACTTGAGGTCTCAGTTGCAGTACCTGGTCCTCCTGAGGTCAAAACAAATACTGTATCCATTATTTTTGAAGCCTCGATAAGTCTTATTATTATTGCTCCAATTGATATTGGAGCCATCAAAGGAAAGGTTACATAAACAAATTTTCTAAATGGACTTGCTCCATCTATAGCGGCTGCCAAAAAGGGTTCTTTTGGAAGTGACAAAAGTCCAGCTAGTAATAGTAAAAACATAAACGGTGTCCATTGCCAAACTTCAACAATTATAACAGTAAACTTTGCAATAACTGGATCACTCAACCATAAAATAGGTTTTACTCCTAATCCACCTAACAAATCATTTACAGGACCTAGTGACTCATGAAAAAATGTTCTCCAAATAACTGTCATTATTACTGGAGTTGTCATCATTGGTACTAGAAAAATTACTCTAAAAAATCTTTTAAATTTTATTTCTCTCCAAACCATCATCGCTAAAGCAAATCCGATAACATATTGAAGAATAACTGTAGTTACTGATAAAAAACTTAGCCTAAAAAAAGACTCCCAAAACCTCGGGTCATCAGTAAATAACCTTATGTAATTCGTAATGCCTATGAAGTTCATTTCTGGTGTATAACTATTCCATCCAGAAAGACTTAATCTAATAGTAAAAATAATTGGAAAAATTAAAATTCCAATAAGTACAAACAATCCTGGGAATAAAAAAACAAACTTGTGTTTAAAATTCATAATTTTTTTTTTGGATTATTTTAAAATGTGGCCGTTAAAAAACGGCCACAAGTTTACAAAATTATTGCTTATTATCTTCCATTGCTACACCAACAGCATAGGCTTTTCTTACGTTATCTTTTCCTACTCTGTTAAGTATATCTTCCCACTGTTTAGCAGCTTCGTCTAAAGCAGCTTGTGGAGATAATTGACCAGCTAATGCTTTTGCAGCAGCAGTAGCCAATGCAGCATTAAACTCAAAAGTTCCAGGAACTCTTAATGGAAATACTCTATTTTTACTTTGTTCCATTTGTGCAAGAGTATCAACATATGATTGAGCAATATCTTTATCCCAACCAATTTGTGTCCATACATCAACTTTAAAGTCGTCATTTCTAAATGGGTTTACACCAAATCTACCAATTCCAATGTCCGCTTGGTGGTTAGCTTCGTTAGCGAAGAAACATAGGTAATCGAAAGCCATTTCTTTCTCTTTACTTTTCTTAGCTACTCCAACTGCCCATCCCCATACGAAGAAAGGAGCTTGGTTAAAGCCTTCATCCCAAGAGTTAGTTTTTCTATTCCAAACTTTCATTGCTCCTGGTAACTGTGCAGCACCAACTTTATTGTTTATTGGACTATCTGGTTGCATAGCAGCAACAAATGCATCATCCCATGAAAAACTAAACAAAGTTTGTCCTCCACCAAATGATCCAATTTCATCACCTAAACCAAAATTTATTCCTCCTGGAGGAACATATTTAGTTGCCTCAACCCAGTCAGTTAAAGCTTCAACAAAACCTGGATTGTTAATTAGTGGTTTCATAGTTTCTAAATCAAAGAAAAAACCACCAGGTGTTTTAGGATTTTTTGAGTAAGCAGCAGATCTTGAATAGAAAGCAGCATACATTAGATCGTCTTTTTTCATTACTTCAGCGGATCCGTATTCTTTCTCGCCATCTCCATCCCAGTCCCAATTATTAAAGTAAGCTGCCATTTCTCCATACTCTTTCCAAGTTTGAGGAACTCTTAGTTCTTTACCAGTAGCTTCCTTATATTGTTTTTGGTACTCAGGATTATCAATTACATCTTTTCTATATTTCAGATAATGTCTGTCACCATCAACCGGAAACTGATACATAACACCATCCCAAGATGCTACACCAATGTGAGACGGAGTAACGTCTTTCATTTGTTTCATCTCAACGTATTTCTTTGGAACTGGCTCTAAGTATCTTCTCCAATCGTTAATGAAGTTTGAAAATCCAAAAACGATGTCATATGGAGCTTGTCCAGCTTGAAATGGTACCATTGCTTTCGCATACAAGTCACCTGCCGGTGTATGAGTAACATCAACTTTTGCTCCAGTAAGTTTAGCGAACTGCTCAGCATGTAGAGCTGTTGGCTCTCCCATGACTGGTACAGCATGTGTATTAATCTTAAGCGTCTTGCCTTTATAGTTTTTCTTAGACATAGACTCGTAAGAACAATCACCAGGAATATCCCCAGTTGCTTTGATATGTGGAAACTGATCACTCCACTTATCAGCATACGCAACAGGACTAAATACCAACAAAGCTGATATTAGAGCGGTTACGCAAGTTTTTATTGTCTTCATCTTTTTTCCTCTCTTTGTTGTTAATTATGGAACTAACACTGCACGACCTTTGACTTTTCCATCATTAAGATCATGTAGCGCTTTGTTAGCATCATCTAATTTATATTCCTGCATAGATAGCTTGACTTTTCCTCTATCAGCTAATTCCATGAGTTCATATAATTCAGACCACGTTCCTACTAAATTTCCGACTATTGTTTTTTCAGATATTATTAAATCTACGGCTAAAGATTTGATCTCTTCTCCATAACCCACAATATAATAAAAACCTCCATTTGAAGTCATTTGAATTCCCATTGCAGTCGATCCTTTTTCACCAACAAAATCTATTACAGCCTCAGAACCTTTTCCCTTGGTTAACTCTTGAACTTTTTCAATTTCGTTTCCATCAATCAAAACTCCGTGATCTCCGCCCAACTCCATTGCATGTTTAAGAGCTTTTTCTGATTTCTCTACAATAATTATATCTGCTGCACACATTGCTTTTAAACATTGAATAGCAATATGTCCTAAACCTCCTGCACCTATGATTGTACAACTTTGACCAGGAAGTAAATGTCTAGTGGCTTTTTTCACAACTCTATAAGCTGTTAAACCAGCATCAGAAAATGGAGCTACATCTTTAGGTGCCAATACTGTTGGCAATTTAATTAAATTTCTCACACTTGTTTTTAAAAGTTCTGAATATCCACCTTCTTTAATACTTAACCCTGGGAAAGCTCCAGCGGCAGCATGCATATCGTTACCTCGTCTACAGTCAAGACACGTCCCATCAGTTCCAGATATAAGTGGGTGCAAAATTACTGGATCTCCCTTTTTAAATTCTGTAACGTCTTTTCCAACATCTTCTATCCAACCAGCATTTTCATGACCCATAACGCAAGGAAGTAGTTTTCCGTCTGGATCTTGAATATGTTTCCAAACTCCTTCAATTATGTGTAGATCAGTTCTACAAACACCAGCTGCACCAATTTTAACTATTACATCAGATGCCTTTTCTATTTTTGGATCAGGCATTTCTTGATTTGTGACCCAAGTTCCCTCTTTCATTTCTGGGTCGTACTTATGTAAAACCTGTGCTTTCATTATTATCCTCTCTAAATTTATTTTTTATAAATAAATTTTAAATTGAAATAAAAAATATGTCTAGAAAGTTAGAATAATTTTAATTACCAATTACAACTTGAGATTGTTAATTAACTTTGTTTTTGCATCCGCCTGTTTTAAAAAACTCATCAATATTATCTATAGCTAGATTAGCCATTGCGGTTCTAGTTTCTTTAGTTGCGCTACCCAAATGAGGAAGAATAAAAGCACTTTTGTGTTTAAGATATCCTGGATTTAAATTTGGTTCATTTTTGTATACATCTAGCCCAACTGCATAAACTTTTCTTCTTTCCAAAGCATCTATTAAAGCTTCGTCTTCAATAATATCTCCTCTTGCAACATTGGTCACGACTGCACCTTTTGGTAATAGTTCTAGTGTATCTTTATTGATTAAATTTATTGTCTCTTTAGATGCAGGACAACATACCGAAAGGACATCAGAGACTTTCATCAAATCATTTAAGTTATCGTGGTAAGTTGCGCCTTGTTCTTTTTCTTCGCTTAATTTTGAACGATTGTGATAATGAATTATCATACCTAAAGATTTAGCTATTTTAGCTATTTTTTGACCAATTCTACCCATGCCAAGTATTCCAAGTCTAGTGCCTGTTAATTGTTTACCAATCAACATATCTGCTGACCAAACCCAGCCGCCTTCTCTAGCTTTCTCAATTCCTTCAGATGCTCTTCTGCATGCACCTAATATCAACAAAACCCCAATTTCTGCAGTAGCATCAGTTAAAACATCTGGCGTGTTTGTTACTGCAATCCCTCTTTTCTTTGCAGCTTCTAAATCTATATTTCCAAAACCTACAGCAAAATTTGATATAATTTTAACACTATCAGGTAATTGACTAATTGTTTCTGCATCAAGCTTATCTGTTAGAGCAGATAAAATACCATCACAGCCTGCACTCATCTCTATTAGCTTTTTTTGAGAGTAGAGTTCATCATTTAAATTAAAATTAGCATCAAATAATTCTTTAGCTTTATCCTCACAAGATCTTAAAAGCCTTCTCGTGATTAAAATTTTTTTCATTTTGTATTGGATTAATTTAGATCAAAAACCTTACCAGGATTCATGATATTGTTTACATCAATACTTCTTTTAATAGCTTTCATCACTGGCAAATTATCTGGATGCTCTCTTAATAGGTAATGTTTCTTTTGAAGACCAATTCCATGTTCTCCTGTAATTGTTCCCTCTAATTCTAAAGCTTTGTTAATTAGATCATCGCTATACTGTCTAATTTTTTTTTGTTTTTCTTCATCATCAGGATCATACAATATTATGGAGTGAAAATTTCCATCTCCAACATGACCAACCATTGGTGCAGTTAGACCTAATTTTTTTACTTCTTTTTCCGCCCATGAAATGCACTCAACTAACTTGGAAATTGGTACACAAACATCTGTAGAATACACTTTCATATCATGACCTAAAGCTTTTACTGAATAGTAAACATCATGCCTTGCTTTCCATAATATTTTTTGTTCTTCAGGAGAAGATGCCCATTGAAAATCACTTCCACCATTATTTTTTGATAATTCTTCAACAATTTTTATAGACTCATTATTTGATAGTTCACTTCCATGGAATTCAAAGAATAAAGTTGGTGATGCTTTGATGTTTTCTAGCTTTGAATATTTAATGCTAATTTCCATTTGGTCTTTGTTTAACATTTCAATTCTTGCAATTGGAACACCGTACTGAATAACTTCTTGCGCTGTCTTTACTGCTGAGTCTAAATCTGGAAAATAGCAAACTGCACTCATTATGCTTTCAGGTATTGGTGATAGTCTTAATTGAACTTCTGTAATAATTCCTAATGTTCCCTCAGATCCAATAAACAAATTAGTTAAGTTATATCCCGCAGAAGTTTTTTTAGTTCTTGCACCAGTTTTAATTATGTCTCCATTTGGTAAAACAACTGTTAAGCCAGAAATAACTGTTCTCATTGTTCCATATTTCACTGCCATTGTTCCTGAAGCTGAAGTAGATGCCATCCCACCGAGTGCAGCATCCGCACCAGGATCTATTGGAAAAAATACTCCATCTTCTCTTAAATATTCATTTAATTGCTTTCTTGTTACATTTGCTTGCACTCTGCAGTCAAAATCCTCAGCATTTACACTTAAAACTTTATTCATTTTTTCTAAAGAAATCGTAATACCATTTTGATTTCCAACAACATGGCCTTCAAGAGATGTGCCGGTTCCAAATGGAACCACTGGAATTTTATGCTCGTTACAAATTTTTAGAATTTTTGAAACTTCTTCATTAGTTTCTGGAAATACAACTGCCTTTGATAATATTGGGTTATAGGTATCTTCCCCTCTTGCATAATTTGCACGAGTAGACTCTGAGGTAGAAAATCTTCCGTTAAATATCTTTTTTAATTCTGCTTGGACAGTTTCGTTCATTCTTTAATAATACAAAAATATTAATTAAAAATACAGTTTATTTAGAAAGCATCTTGCCTATATTTTCTAAGGCTTGCATAATATTATCTCTAGATGCGGCAAAACTAAATCTAACGTAATCATTACAAGTTTTACCGAATGCAGTACCAGGAACAATTGCAACACCTGCTTCATGCATAGCTTTTTTGCAAAACTCAGATCCATTCATGCCAGTCCCTTTTATATTTGGAAAAGCATAAAAAGCTCCTCCCGGCAAACTACACTCAACTCCTGGTAAATCATTTAATCCTTTATGAATTAAATTTCTTCTTAATGTAAATTTATCTAACATATCTTTAATTGAGTCTTCAGGACCATCTAATGCGGCTATACCAGCATATTGGGCTGCTGCATTAACACATGATACACTATTAATCAAAAGTTTGTTTACATGTTCAACTAAATGCTCTGGCCAGTAACTCCAACCAAGTCTCCATCCAGTCATAGAATATGCTTTACTCCAACCCTCAAGAACAATTAATCTATCTCTTAGGTTAGGATAATTAAAGAAAGTCGGCATTTCTTTATAATCAAAAATTTGTCTACTATAAATTTCATCACTTAAAATTGTGACCTGCGGATGTTTTTCTAATTCTTTTGCTAAGTAGTCAATTGCAGGTTTTTCAACAAAGCTTCCAGTTGGGTTGTTTGGATTTATTAGAATTAAAAGTCTAGTTTTGTCAGTTATTAAAGACAGAATTTTGTCTGGATCAAATTTTAAATCTTTATCCTCAGTTAAATCATATGGAACAGCTTTTGCTCCAGAATAATTAATCATTGACTCATAAATTGGAAAAGCTGGAGTTGGATGAATTATTTCAACACCTGGTTCACCATAACAAGTAATTGCATAATACATTGTAGGTTTACCACCTGGCATTATTAAAACTCTATTTGGATCAATATCAGCATTGTAAAGTCTCTTGACCCATCTTGCGACAGCTTCTCGACATTCTGGAATTCCATTTGATAAAACATAACCATGATGACCGTCATCTAGAGCTTTTTTTGCAGCTTCAACAACATGTTTTGGAGTTTTAAAGTCAGGTTGTCCTAGACCTAAATGGATCATAGGTTTGCCTTGTGCTTCTAATTTTTTTGCTTCTGCTAGAACAGAAAATGCACTTTCAGTTCCTAAACGATCTAATGCTTTTGCTAATTCAATCATAATTTTTCGTCGACAAACTAACTGAAAAGCAACTTCATGTCTATTTATTTAAAGTGAAAATAATAATAAAAATTATTTATAAAAAATATTTAATTTCGGTAAATTATCTTTGATCTATCTAACTCTTTTACACTTTTGCAGCCCATAAGGATCATATTTCTTCTAATTTCATCGTGCATATTTTGAAGCAGCCTCTCTACTCCTTGTTGACCACCTGCTCCTAAACTGAACAAAAAAGCTTTACCAAAACTACAAGCAGTAGCACCTGCAGCTAAAGCCTTGAGAACATGAGTTCCCCGTCTAACACCTCCATCTAAAATTATCTCAAGTTTATCACCCACAGCATCTGAAATAGCCTTTAGTTGATCAAAAGGAGTTCTAGATCCATCAAGTTGTCTTCCTCCATGATTTGATATTATTATTGCTGTACAACCAATATCAACTGCTCTCTTTGCATCCTCTACAGACATTACACCCTTCAAGGCAAAAGGTCCGTCCCACTTTTTTATACAGTATTCTGCATCTTCCCAATTCATTTGTGGATCATACTGTTCATTAACATAATCTATTACGGATTTTGTAATGTTAGTTCCCTTGTCAGTTTTGTGTTTAATATTTGCAAGTTCAAATTTCTTATTCGTAAAATATCTGAATAACCATCCTGGTCTCATCGCGAAATTCATTATACTTTCTAATGTGAATTTAGGAGGAGTTGTAAAACCAGTTCTGTGATCTCTTTCTCTATTTCCTGCAACCAAAGTATCAACAGTTAAGCACAAACCGTCAAAGTTTGCTCTTTTACACCTATCAATCAAATCATCAGTAAATGATTTATCTTTATGGATATAAAGTTGAAATAATTTTGGTCCACTTGATATGTTAGCAATTTCTTCAATCGAAAATGAAGCCATTGTCGACATGCTATACATGGTACCAAATTTTTCTGCAGCTCTAGCTGAAGCTTTATCTCCATCAGGATGATATAAACTTTGCATAGCAGTAGGTGATAAAAAAATTGGCATATCTATTTTTCTACCAAAAACTGTGGTTGATAAATCTGGTTCTCCTACGCTTCTAAGAATATTAGGGATTAAGTCACAATCATCAAATGAATTTGTATTTCTTTTTAAAGTGGTTTCATCATCTGCACCACCATCAATGTAATGAAAAATTGGAGCTGGAAGTTTTTTTTTGGCTAGCTTTCTAAAATCTTCAAAATTATAACAATTCTTTAAGCTCATGCATTTCGGAATCTTAAATTATTTCGATTAAGATCACTAATCTTTGTGCAGCCCATTAATTTCATGTCTCTTACTAATTCAGTTTTATATAAGTTAAGTGCTCTCTCAACACCTTCTTGACCTGCTGCAGCTAAAGCATAAAGATATAATCTTCCACCAGCACAAGCTTTTGCACCCATAGATAAAGCTTTTAACATATGAGTTCCTCTTTGAAATCCACCTTCACAAATAACATCTAACTTATCACCAACTGCATCAACAATTTCAGCTAATTGATCGAAAGGTGATCTAGATCCATCAAGTTGTCTTCCTCCATGATTTGATACCATTATACCAGTGCATCCGATATCAACTGCCCTTTTAGCATCTTCAACACTCATAACTCCCTTAAGCGCAAAATGGCCACCCCACTGAGAGCACAATTTTTCAGCGTCGTCCCAGTTCATAGATTGATCCAACATAGTAGAAAAATAATTACCAATTGAAGTATTTGTGTCAGTTCCTTCTTTAACGAAATCTTGAAGATGTGGTAGTTCAAATTTTCCTTTGGTTAAATAATTTATTCCCCACATTGGTTTTGTGGCAAAACTAAACAAACTCGAAAGTGTTAATTTTGGAGGTGATGTAAATCCAGTTCTTAAATCTCTTTCACGATTTCCTCCTGTTATCGTATCAACAGTTAAAGCCATCACATCAAATTTTGCTGCTTTTGCTCGTTCTAAACAAGAGTCATTTAATCCTCTGTCTTTATGGAAATAAAATTGAAACATTTTTGGTGTGTCTATTAAAGATGAAATTTCCTCAACACTAACTGTAGCCAATGCCGAAACACCAAACATCGTATTAAACTTCTTTGCAGCTTTTCCAACCGCTCTTTCTCCTTCGTAATGGAATAACCTTTGCAAAGCTGTTGGAGAACAATAAAAAGGCAAATCTAATTTTTTTCCAAAAATAGTTGTCGACAAATCCACATTTTCAACACCTCTTAAGACATTTGGAACTAAGTCAACATCATTAAATGCACTACTATTTCTTGCATAAGTTATTTCATCATCCGCAGCCCCATCAATATAATGAAATATTGGAGATGGAAGCTTTTGTTTTGCCAATTTTCTAAAGTCATAAAAGTTATGACAATCTTTTAATCTCATATCTTAAGTTAAAATTTTTTTGTAAAATTAAACATATAACTATTTGCCCCAGGATTTTTATCTCCAAGACTCGCATTAGAAATATGATTATAAGAAATACCTAATTCAGAATTAGATGAGATATCAAATAATATCTGTATTTGTGTCTTAAATTCAATTTCGTGACCTAAGTCCTTGCCATCTCCTTCGTCATAATATCCAATTGCAAAACTAGGAGAGAAAGTAGTTGAATTAGATTTTTGATTTAATTGATAACCTGTATAAATATATAATGCATCATCAGCTGTTATCATTGCTCCTGTCACAGGCTGAATATTTCCTAAAAAAATATCTTTGCTAGCATTAAAATTTATATATTCGGCACCAAATAGATTTGCTCTCTTACCATCATCACTGAAATCGAACATGCCAGTGTAAAAACTCCATTTATTTTCTGCGTTAGAAAATGAGACAGTAAGAAATGAAATTATCAAAGTTTTAATTAAAATCTTCATATTAAAAATCCTGGTTACTTTATAGATACTTTTCTAATAATTAAAAGGCCGCCAAAAGCGAACAAAATCAAAGGTATTGACCAGAGTAAAAATGTATTTTGGTTTAATTCTGGTTCATATACAATCCACTCTCCATATTTATTTTTTAAATAATCATATATTTCTTCTTCTTCTTTACCTTCATCAATCTTATTTTTTACAACAAGCTTCATACTAACAGCAAAATCGGACTGAGAGTCGTAAACAGATTGACCTTGGCATATCAAACACCTTAAGTTTTTTGTAATTTGATCTACTTTGGTATTTATTTCATTAGCATAGGAAAAATTAAAACTAAAATATAGCAGCAATATTAATTTTAAAATTTTAAGCATTTTCTTCTAATAAATTTTTTATTTCTATTAAATTTTCGCTTGTCAATGGACCAATATACTTTTTTATTATCTCATTTGTTTTACCACTTATAATAAAAGTTTCAGGAACACCAATGGCTCCGAATTCTATTGATTTTGTTCCATCATTATCAGTAATAACTTCTGAATAAGGATTTCCAAGTGAGTTTAAAAAATTTTTCGCATTTTTTGGACTGTCTTTATAATTAATTCCAATTATATTTATGTTCATATCTTTTAATTTCATTAAAAACTGATGCTCTTCTCTGCATGGTGCGCACCAAGATGCCCAAATATTTACTACAGAAGGACTATTTTTATCAAATAAGTCTGAAATATTAATTATTTCATCTGAAAATAGTTTTTTTGCATTAAGTGAAAAATCTATTTTACTTTTTAATTTCTCGTTAGAGTAATCTTTCGATACGTTCAATCCCTTGAGCAAGATTATAAAAATTATTATTAATGTTAGTAGTAATCCTAAAAATTTAATATTTTTGCTCATTTTTTCTAATAACACTTAATAAACCACCAAAACCAATAAATATAGTTGAGATCCATATCCAAATCATTAAGGGTTTATATTGATATCTTACGTTATAATATCCATCGTCTTTTAAAATATTAAATACTAAAAAATTATCTGAAAATAATGTTGTCTTAATATCTGCTTCACTCGTAATAGTTAAAGGCTGCTGGTAAATCCTAACTTCTGGGTATAAAGCAAAAGAGGAATTTTTATTTGTAACTTCAAAACTAGCTTTAAGAGATTTATAATTGTCCACATCTTTAACATTAACTTCTTTTAATTTTACAACTTTTTCGTCGAATATTCTTTCATCTCCTACTTTCATATTTGAATTGAATTCATTAGAAAAAAGGCCATTCAATAAGATACTTGTGATTAATAAACTAAAACCAAAATGTGAAATTTTTTGGCTAATCGAGGACCTACTAACAAAAAAATCCTTAATTGTTACTAATAAGAGATAGATGCTCAAAACTATCAGAGGAATAGATAACAAAAATGAATTTTCTGTTTTTGTTAAAATGACATATGAAATAAGCAATGAAACTAAAAAAATAATTAAAACATTATAGTTAAACTTTTTTAATTTATCTTTAATCCATTTCAAACTTGGGCCAAAGCTCATAAAGATTAAAAAAGGAATTAAGAAAGGTATTAAAAGATTATGATAAAAAGGTGGACCAACAGAAATTTTTGAACCATTTAAAACTTCAAGAAAAATTGGATAAATTGTACCAACAAGAACAACAGATAAAAAAAACATCATAAACCAGTTATTCACTAATATTGCGGTCTCTTTACTTAAAATAAAATTCTCTTTTGCTGTGTTTGATATTTTATTCTGATTAAAAAAGAAAATTAATATAGACATCAATATTAGGATAAAGAGAAAACTTAATATAAATAACCCTCTTGATGGATCGTTTGCAAAAGTATGAATTGAATTTAAAATTCCAGACCTAACAAGAAAAGTACCACTCATACTCAGTGAAAAAGTTGTAATTGACAAAATAATAGTCCACTCTTTAAATGAATTTCTTTTCTGTAATACAATTACTGTATGCAGGAGTGCTGTTAAGCAAAACCATGGCATCAATGAAACATTTTCTACAGGATCCCAAAACCAAAAACCTCCCCAGCCCAGCTCATAATATGCCCATATAGATCCAAGCAAAATACCAATTGTTAAAAATACCCAAGATAGCAAAACCCATTTTTTAATATGCCTTGCCCACTTATCTCCAATATTTCCGCTAATCATTGAGGCAAGTGAAGCTGAAAAGATAATAGATGTTCCGACATAACCTAAATATAAAATTGGAGGATGAATAGCTAAAGCAGGGTCTTGTAAAATAGGATTCAAACCTAATCCCTCGCTAGGAATTGGATATAGCGTTTTGAATGGGTTGGAAGTTAATAAAATAAAAATTAGAAAACCTGAAATAATAATTTGTTGAAATAGTATCGTTAGAAGTTTGTATTTAGTATCTTGTGATCTTGAATTTAATAAAAAAATAAATAGAAAAATTGAAAGAACTAATAACCACAATAATAAACTTCCCTCATGATTTCCCCAAGTACCTGAAACTTTATAAAATAAAGGTTTTAAAGTATGAGAATTGTTAAAAACAGTTTCATTACTAAAATCTGAAATTACAAAAGCTGCAACTAGACTAAAAAAACTTACTGTAATCATTATAGTTTGTATTGAAGTAATTAAAATATAGTTTTTATCTAAATATTTATTTTCTGAATTTGCATCCAAGTATGACTTAAAAATTAAATAAACAGATGCAATTAAAGCTATATATAAAGAATAATTTCCTAAATAATTAGACATACAAATTAATTATTTTTCATAGCTTCGCTAACTTCAGGAGGCATATAATTTTCATCATGTTTTGCTAAAATCTTGTCAGCATTTAGAAAACTTTTATCCTTTAAGAAACCTTCAGCAACTACACCCTTACCCTCTTCAAACAAATTAGGTACCGATCCATTAAAGTTAACTAATAATTCATTTTTGAAATCCGTAATTACGAAAAAAATTTCTTTATCATTTATTTTAATAGAATTTTTTTTCACCATTCCACCAACTCTTATTTTTTGAGCATTTTTGATTTCATTAAGGTTTTTAATGTCTGTTGGAGACTTAAAATATACTACGTTTTCCTCAAGAGATTTAACAGCCAAAAAAATTGTAAGAACTAATGAAATTAAAATTAAAAAAATAAAAAGAGCTCTAAATTTAACTTTTTTTCCGTACATGTGAATTTTAGTTAAACTTTAGATGTGGAAGTGTTTGCTAATATCTCTCTGTACGTTTTTTGCTTAGCTACTGATGCAAGTTTCTTTTCATCTAGTGATTTATAATTTTCCTCAAATTTCTTTTTCTCTTTAATTAAATTTAATTTTACTACCGCGTACAAGAAGCTAAAAGAAAATAGAGTAAATATAAATGATGACCAAACGTATACACCGTATCCATTCATATTTAGTAGTTCACTAATCATAATCTATTAAGGCCTTTATTTTTAATCTTTAACAGTTCTGTATTATATTTCATTAAAAATATCAAAAGTGAAAATAGAGCAAATGCCGCAGTCATTATAGCTAATGGTGTCAACATTGAAGAATGAATTGTTGTTTCTTCCAAAATTTTTACTGACGCAGGTTGGTGTAAAGTATTCCACCATTCTACTGAAAATTTTATAACTGGAATATTTATAAGACCAATAATTGCTATTATTGAGCTAACTTTTTCTGCTTTACTAGTGTCTGTCGTAATCTTCCAAGAAGTAATGAACAATAAATAAAAAATTGAAAGTAAGAGCATTGAAGTTATTCTTGCATCCCAAGCCCACCAAGTTCCCCAGGTTGGTTTTCCCCAAATTGATCCTGTAACTAAAGCTATTATGCTAAAAACAAAACCAGAAGGTGCTAAACTTTTTGTTATTAAAGAGAAATTTTTATTTTTAAAAACAAAAACTCCAAAAGAAAGAATGGAAATAAATGAAAATATTCCGAGTGATATCCAAGCTGATGGAACATGGACATACATAATCCTAACTGAGTCACTCTGCTTATAATCCTCGGGAGAAAGAACTAAAGCTTCAACTAATCCAAGCAACAATACAATTATAAATAGCGCAAATACAAACTTTTGTATTTTATTAATTATCTTTAAAGTATTATTTGGATTGAAATAATTAATCATAATTTTTTATAACACATAAATTTTAGATTAAAATTGTTCAAAATTTTCTGACCAAGAATACAGAGGGAGATAGAGGAAAAACAGTACTCTTGATCAGAATTAAATATTTTATAACAAACAGATATGACAGAGATTTGGGACAATTGTGTTTAAATATTGGCTATTAGTTAATTCGAAGGCTTGAAGTAGCTTGATCCACGCTTACCTGAAAAAATTTCATTAATTAGAGGGTGTTTTATAGGCTCTTCAGAGTCATCAAATAATAGATTTTGCTCAGACACATAAGCCTCGTAAGTAATTTCGTCATTCTCTGCTAGTAAATGATAAAATGGCTGATCCTTTCTAGGTCTCACGTTTTTTGGAATCGATTGATACCACTCCTCTGAGTTATTAAATTCAAAGTCAACATCGTAAATCACACCTCTAAAATCGAAGTGTCTATGTTTTACAACGTCTCCAATTGAAAATTTAGCTTTTTGAGTACTCACAATATTAAATATGGATATTTGATGAAAAAAATCAATAAAAAAAATATAAATGTTTTATTAATCTGTTAATATGTAGCAGTGAATAAATCACTTCTAAAATTCATTACAGACGTTGGGCCTTTAGCTATTTTTTTCTTCTTTTATTATAACAGTGATAAAAATTTAAAAGTTGCAATACCACCTCTAATTGTCGCAACAATAATTTCTGTTCTATTGGTTTGGATACTGGAAAAAAAAGTTCCGATGGTTCCTTTGTTAGGAGGAATTTTAATTACTCTATTTGGAGGTTTAACAATTTATTTTGATAATCCAATTTTTATTTATATGAAACCCACTATTATAAATATTTTATTTGCCTTAGCTTTATTCTTTGGAAAATACTTCACCAATGAACCAGTTTTAAAATTAATACTTGGAAAAACACTACCAATGTCTGATGAAGGTTGGAAAATTTTGAATAACAGATGGACTTATTTTTTTATTTTTTTAGCTATATTAAATGAAATTGTTTGGAGAACTCAAACAGAAGAATTTTGGGTTAACTTTAAAGTTTGGGGAATGCTACCAATTACATTCATCTTTACAGCATCACAAGTTGGGTTGATTAATAAACACAAATTAAATGAGTAATTTAAAATTAGTAATAAATAATTCAAATAAAGAACAAAACCAAAGGTATTTTTTTGAAAAAAAAGAACTAAAAATTATATTAGACCTATATGCTAAAATGGTATCTGAAGGATCTTGGAAAGACTATGGCCTCTCAATATCAAGTAAAAGAGTAAGTTTTAGTATTTTTAAAAATGCAGCAGAAAAGGCTATCTACAACATTTGTAAAAATTTTAAACCATCTAATAAGAATTTGAAATATTTAATAACTGACAGAAATGGTAAAATTTTAAATAATGCTTATGATTTAGAAATACTTCTAAAAAAAACAAATTGGAAAAAACTATAGTTTTTGATTATCTTCTTTGACCGAACAATCTTAAAAGCATTATAAATAAATTTATAAAATCTAAGTATAATGTTAAAGCTCCCATAACAGCTTTCTTGCCAATTACTTCACCTGAATCTGATGCTACGTACATATTCTTAATTTTTTGTGTATCGTATGCAGTTAATCCAACAAATATAAGAACTCCAATGATTGAAATAGCAAAGTACATCATTGAAGATTTTAAGAAAATATTTACTAAAGATGCGATTATAATACCGATCAAACCCATCATTAAGAATGATCCAAATTTTGTGAGGTCTCTTTTAGTTGTGTAACCGTATATACTCATAGCTCCAAATGTTGCTGAAGATATGAAAAATACTCTCGTCACACTAAGTCCTGTGTAAACTAATAAAATTGATGATAGTGATAAACCCATCAAGGCTGCAAAAATCCAAAAAGTAGTTTGAGCTTTTGAAGAACTCATTTTATTTATCCCAAAACTCATATAAAAAACAATTCCGAGAGGAGCTAACATAACCACCCATTTCAATCCTGATAGATAAATTGCATTTCCGAACTCAGTTAAAGCAACTATTGATCCACTTGCATCTGTAACTACTGACATTTTAAAAGATAGCAATGCAATGATACCCGTTAGCAAAACTCCAGTTGCCATGTAGTTGTAAACTTTAAGCATGTAGGCTCTAAGGCCTTCATCCATTACAACAGCTTTTTTTGCTGTCGTTGATCTACTTAAGATATTGTCTCTATTGAATTCCATAATTAAATATATAGTAATAAATTTAAAATTTTTCAAGCAGTCAAAATATAGGTAACAAATACTTAATATTTAATGAATTATAAAAAATTAGGAACAACTGACATAGATATTAGTACAATTTGTCTCGGCACCATGACTTGGGGTGAACAAAATAGCCAAGAAGAGGCCTTCGAACAAATGGATTTCTCACTAGAAAATGGGGTTAATTTTTGGGATACAGCAGAACTTTATGCGGTACCTCCTAAAGCTGAAACTTTTGGTCATACAGAGACGATCATTGGAAATTGGTTTGAAAAAACAAAAAAAAGAAAAGATGTGATACTTGCAACTAAAGTTTGTGGTCCCGCAAGAGATTATATTAGAAATGGTGAAAATAGTTTTGTAGGGAAGAATCTCGAAACTGCACTTCATAACAGTCTTAAAAGACTTAAAACTGATTATATAGATTTATATCAGCTTCATTGGCCAGAAAGAAATGTAAACAATTTTGGAAGACTTGGTTATGTGCATAAAGAAAATGAATGGAATAAATTCGAAGACGTGTTGGTTGAATTACAAAAGTATATTGAGCAAGGTAAAATTAGACATGTAGGTTTATCTAATGAAACTCCTTGGGGTGTTATGAATTATCTCAAACTCTCAAAGGAAAAGAGTTTGCCAAGAATGATGTCCATACAAAATCCCTATAGTTTATTAAATAGGTCATATGAAGTTGGATTAGCTGAGGTGTCTATAAGAGAAAATATTGGCTGTTTATCTTATTCTCCTTTAGCCAGTGGTTTTTTAAGTGGTAAATATAGAAATAAGCAATTTCCAAAAGGATCTCGGATGGAAAGAGATTGGGATTTTTGGACAAGATATCGAAAACCAAATACTAACGAAGCTGTTGATGAGTATTTTAATATTAGTGAAAAATACAACATTGATATGAGTCAA
>CACMYV010000002.1 GCA_902617975.1 uncultured Pelagibacteraceae bacterium | reverse complement strand
AACATTGGTTTGGAACAGATAGCTTGGGTAGAGATGTTTTTACAAGAACAATACTTGGAGGACGGACAGCTCTTACGGTAACTTTTTTTGGATCACTTATAGCTCTTCTGTGGGGAGGTTTACTTGGAATTTTTTGTGGTTTAGTTGGAGGTAAAATTGACGATGTTGTAATGAGAGTTGTTGATGCGTTTCTATCTATACCTTGGATACTTGCAATGTTATTAATTGTTTCTCTTTTAGGTACATCAACAGAGGTTTTAATTCCTGCATTAGGTTTTTTTTACGGTAAAGGAATAGTAAGAGTTGCTAGAGCTGCTACTCATGATGTTATTGCTAAAGACTTTATCGTTTCAGCCAGAGCTAGAGGTCATAGCAACATGTCTATTATTTGGAATGAAATTATTCCAAATGTTAGAGATGCTATATTAGTAGAAGGAGCAATGAGATGGTCTTGGATGTTATTAGGATTTAGCTCATTGTCATTCTTAGGCTTTGGTGTAAGTCCGCCAACGCCTGATTGGGGTTTAATGATATCCAATGCTAGAGGATTGATGTCGTTTGCATACTGGTCTGTAATTGCTCCAATAGTAGGATTAAGTTCGTTAATTATTGGAATAAATTTAACTGCTGATGCATTTGCAAAAGCTTTAGGAATTGATCGTTCAACCAAGGCACCTGTTTAAATGAATGAAATAATTGAAAGTGTTAAAAATTTATCAATTGGATTTAACAGTCAGAAGGGCAAACAAATTTCAATACTTAGAAATGTTTCAACTAATATAAAAAAAGGAGAGACTGTAGGGATCGTAGGGGAGTCGGGCTCTGGAAAAAGTACATTAGCACTTGCTATGATGGGCTATATAAAACAAGGCTTATTTCCTCTTAAGGGTGAATGCCTCTTTAAATCTGAGGATTTATTGAAGATGAGCAGTAGACAGCTAGAAAAAATTAGAGGTAGAAAAATAGCCATGATACCTCAAAATGCAGGACAAGCACTAACACCAAATTTAAAAATTGGATACCAAATTGATGAGGCATTAAGATTACATACAGATCTAAATAAAACAGAGAGAGATAAAAAAATTTCTGAGTTACTAAATAAAGTTAGACTTCCTTCACCAGAGACTATGGCTTTTCGTTATCCTCACGAGCTTTCTGGAGGACAGCAACAAAGAGTGGCTGTTGCAATGGCATTGGCTGGCAAACCAGATTTACTTTTATTAGATGAGCCAACTACTGGATTAGACGTTACAACACAAGCTCATGTATTAGAACTACTAAGATTTATAGCAAAAGATACCGGAACATCTATGATCTATGTTAGTCATGATCTTGGAGCCATAGCACAGGTTAGTGATAGAATAGTTGTAATGTATGCGGGAGAAATTGTTTTAGAAGGACCAGCAAGAAAAATATTAAAGGAACCTATTCATCCTTATACTTATGGATTGTTAAAATCGATACCTAAACTTTCACTAGCTGGACTTCCAGCTTCTATGCCAGGAAGCCAACCTCAGCCTGGAAGCATAAATGAAGGTTGTAGTTTTTATGATAGATGTAACTTAGCAACTGATAATTGTAAAAAAAATTCACCAGATCTAGAACATATTAAAGAATTAGATACCAATGTCAGATGTTTTAATTATAAAGAATTAATAAACCAAAATAATAATTTACAAACTTCAATAACAAAAAAATCAAATAATAGTGAAGCAAATGAAGTTTTAAAATTAAAGGATGTTTCAATTAGTTATGCAAAGCAGAAATTTTTTGATCAATTATTAAATAAAATTTCTGATCAAAACCCAACAGTTAAAGATATAAATATAGATATAAAAAAAGGAGAGACTATTGCCCTGGTTGGTGAGTCTGGAAGTGGCAAGTCTACCATCTTAAAATCAATTGCTGGCTTACTCAAAACAAAAGATGGTCAAATTAAATTTGAAAATGATCGTATTTTATCTTCTGATTTAAAAATGAGAAATCCAAACGATCTGCGAGCAATACAACTTATATTTCAAAATCCAGACGAGTCATTAAATCCAAACCACACAGTTGAACAAATACTTTCTCAACCTTTAAAGTTGTATTTTAATTTATCAGGAGAAGAATTAAAAAAAAATATAATCGATCTACTAAAAAAAGTAAGGTTAGGAGAATTTTATATGTCAAGATATCCTAGACAATTATCAGGTGGTGAGAAACAAAGAGTTGCAGTTGCAAGAGCATTTGCTGCTAAGCCAGATATAATTTTGTGTGATGAGGTTACATCAGCTTTAGATGTTTCGGTTCAAGCAGCAGTTTTAAACTTATTACAACAATTAAAAGAAGATCTAGGAACAACCTATGTATTTGTTTCTCATGATCTGGCTGTTGTTAGAGCAATTAGTGATAGAGTTGCAGTTTTATATCAAGGAAGGTTATGTGAAATTGGTCCTTCTCAAAATGTTTATAAATTTCCATCACATCCTTATACTGAAGTATTGCTAGGTGCTGTTTTGGAACCAGATCCAGATATAAAACCAAAATTAGTAGCTGAGGATATAGTAGAGGAAAAACCCCCTGAGAAAGGCTGTTCTTTTCAAGGAAGATGCCCTAGGAAAATAGGTGATATTTGTAATTCAGAAGTTCCACCATGGCAAATAGGTGAAAATGGTAACGCTATTAGATGTCATATTAATATTGAAGAATTAGCAAGTTTACAGCAGTAGTTATGACATTTATTTTATTTCCTACTCAGTCTCAATTTAATATAAGAAACCTTCTTTATGAAAATAAATAATGTAGTTGTAATTGGTTCTGGAACAATGGGGAGCGGTATAGCTGCACATTTGTGTAACGCAAATATTCCTGTCACTTTGTTGGATTTAACTACAGAAATTAGTCAAAAGGCTAAAGAGAGAATAGGAAAATCTAGACCTCCTTTATTAATAGATAAATCAAAATTAGATAATATACATGTAGGAAACATTGAGGAAAACTTTGATGTGGTTTCGAATGCGGATTGGATTGTAGAAGCTGTTGTAGAAAGAATAGATATAAAACATAATATTTATGAAAAAATTTTCAAACATAGAAAAAAAGAATCTGTTGTTTCATCTAATACTTCATCTATTCCAATAAGTGTTCTATCAGAAAAATTATCTGATCAAGACAAAAAGGATTTCTGCATAACTCACTTCTTTAATCCTGTTAGATACATGGATTTACTGGAAATAGTAAAAAGTAATGAAAGTGATTTAGATAAAGTTAAACTTTTAAAAGACTTTTGTGAAATAGACTTAGGTAAAGGTGCAATTATCTGTAATGACACTCCAGGATTTTTAGGTAATAGAATTGGAGTTTATGCAATGCAAATTGCTATGACGGAAGCATTTAAAATGAAACTCAGTATAGAAGAGGCTGACGCTGTCTTTGGTAGACCAATGGGTATACCTAAAACCGGAGTATTTGGATTGTATGACCTAATTGGTATTGATTTAATGGCAGATGTATTAAAAAGTTTTATTAAAGAATTACCTGAAAGCGATCCATTTCAATCTGTAGCAAGGGAAATGCCACTTGTAAAAAAATTAATAGAAACTGGATATACTGGTAGAAAAGGAAAAGGTGGATTTTATAGAATGAATAAGGAGGGTGGTAAGAAAATTTTAGAGGCCATCAATCTTGAAACTGGGGAATATTCTCCCTCAAAAAAAATAGATATTAAATCTGAAAAAGTTGATTTAAAAAAATTAATTAATCGTGGAGATAAATATGGAGATTATGCTTGGTCAGTAATTTCTAAAATAATAAAATATTCTTCTTCATTAGTTCCAGGTATTACAGATAAGTTTAACGACATCGATGAAGCAATGAGACTTGGCTTCAATTGGTCTAGAGGGCCTTTTGAAATGTTAAAAGAAATTGGAGTGAATAATTTTTTTCAAAAAATTGATAATTTTGAGGGAAATAAATTTTTAGAAAATTTATCCAAATCCAAAGATGAAAATTTTTATGGTGAGAGACAACAATATACTGAAATTGAAACTTTAGGAAAAATTAAACCAAGAGCCCTTAAACTTGATAAAAATAATTCTGCTGAAATTTACAGATTTCCTGAATTTAACATTGTCGAATTTACAACTAAAGCAAACGCTTTGGATTATGACTCAATGGACTCTTTAAAAAACGCTACAGACAAACCATTGATAATTATTAATGAAAGTATGCAGTTTTCTGCCGGTGTTAATTTAACATATACTATGAATTTTGCAGATAAAGGTGACTTTAAATCAATAGAAAAATTTGTCGGTTATTTTCAAGAAACATGCAAACACTTAAAATACTCAAAATTTCCAGTAGTTTCAGCACCATCAGGTCTTACACTTGGAGGAGGTTTTGAAGTTTTAGTTCAAAGTAACTTTGTTGCTTCGCATACAAATATTGTTGTTGGATTAGTTGAAACATTGGTTGGTCTAGTTCCAGCTGGAGGAGGATGTAAAGAAATGTTATGGAGATGGTCTCAAACAGACGAGGCAAAAAATGATCCAGATTTTGCACCTTTAAAAGTTTTTGATATCATTGGTTATGCAAAAACTGCAACATCTCCAGTAGAAGCTGAACCTCTAAAGTATTTAATCCCTGAAAATAAAAAAATTATGAGCAGAAATAGTTTATTAAATGAAGCTAGAAAATTTTTGGATCAAAATAAAGAATTTACTCCTCCAAAAGAATGCACATTTAATTTATCTGGTAAATCTTTAAAAGACAAAATGGTTGGTATGTTAGAAAAACTGTATAACGATAAAATTATATTAGATCATGGAATGATGGTTGGAACAGAGCTAGCAAATGTTCTAAGTGGTGGTGATACAACTATAGATAAAACGCTTACAGAAGATCAGTTGTTTAAATTAGAGTTAGATGCTTTCATGAAATTAATTGAGACAAGTAAAACCCAAGATAGAATTAAACACACATTATCAACTGGAAAACCTCTAGTTAACTAATAACTTTAGATTTTTAATATAATCAGGTTTTAATACATAGGTTGATTTATTTCCCGCTTTAATTTTTTTTAAAGAGTCCATCCCTGCAATTACTCTTCCAATTGGAGTATATTCACCTTGATATATTGGTATATCTATTAAAGTAATAAAAAATTCACTATCTTCTGTGTCGAATTGATCTTTCCTTGCAAAAGCCACAGAGCCAGCATTAAATAAAAAATTACTACTAAGCTCAGATTTAATTGTTCCTAAACCAGATTTACCAGTTCCTACTTTAGAATAATTTAGATTAGATACATTTCCATATTCAATATCTCCAGCTTGTATTAAAGTATTTTCTATTACTCGATAAAAAGTTGAACCATTATAGGAACCTCTATTTATTAACTTCTTAAATCGATTTACAGCTTTAGGTGCAATTTTAGGATATAATTCTATTAGAACGTTACCGCATTCAACCTCCATAATTGCAATATTCTGCTTATCTTTAAAATCAATGTTATTTAAATCGATTTTTTTTACAAAAAGACATTTATTACTTAATATATAAAATGAACCTAAAGTTAAAATAATAAGCAGAATAAGAAAAATAAATAATATTTTTTCAGATAGCGATGGTTTAATTTTTTTTATCATTCAAAAAATAAACTTTTCATCTATTTCTTTAAGACCATTAATTAAGAAATTTTTCTTCTTAGTTAAAATATTATCTTTTTTAATTAATAAATCTATTTCTTTAAAGTTTGTTTTTAATAATGAATAAATTTCAGCCATATCTTCTTCAGCTGTGCTCATTGAATATTCTGTTAAAAAGCCTTTCGTAATTTCTAAATCTAAACCTAATAAATCAGTACATGTAGAACATGATGCGTAAGAAAAATCTTTATTATTAAGTTCACTCCATTTATTTTTTTTAAAAAGCTCTGGAAAACTGTTGTCAATCATATGAAATATTTCATGATGGATCATTCTTTCGAAATGGTTTTGGTTAAATGTTAAGTCTAAGATTAAAGTTCTGAATTTATTATCTGGTATACCTCCTGTATTAATGCCTGAAATTTGTAAGTTTTTGCATAGAACTACAAATTTCAAATTTATTTTCCTTAAAAAATTTGAGTTATAATCCCTTAGATTATTTTGAATTGTATTAAATTCACGATCCAAATCACTAGTATTTATGCCGTTACATTTAATATTATTTGTATCACCTATTACAAAACCTCTTTTCGATACCAAATATTTGATACCATTTATATTATCAACCCTATGAACTTCTAAATTAGGAATTTTAATCAAATTATATATTGCATCTGCATTTACATAAGAAAAATTAAAAAATAATAGAAATATTAATATAATATATCTCATTTTAATAATTTTGATGATATTAGATATAATATGAATGTGATAGGATTTATTTAATGAAAAAAAGAAAAAGGAAAAAAAATATTAATAGAGATCATGAGTCAGTGCCTAAGATGTTTGCAAAAAAATACATATATTTCTATTATCCCTTTTTCTGGATCATTCTAATAATATTCTTATTACTAAAATGACAAAGTCTAAAAAACCTATTCAGCCTGTTAGTGGCACAGAAGTCCCAAGATATGCGGGCCCTTCTACATTTGCAAGATTACCTGAGCTAAGAGATGTAGAAAGTTGTGATGTTGCTATTGTCGGAGTTCCATTTGATTCAGGAACTAGTTATAGACCAGGTGCAAGATTTGGCCCACAAAGTATTAGACAAGCATCTAGACATTTAAGGACTAATTATCATCCTAATTATGATGTGGAACCATTCAAAGTACAACAAGTTGCAGATGCAGGTGACATTACTTGCAATCCATTTAATATTGATGAAGCCATCAAACAAATTGAAGTAGTAGCAACCGATTTATTAAATAAAGTTGGAGGAATAATAAGCCTTGGAGGAGATCACACAATTGCTGTGCCTTTACTTAGAGCAGCCAATAAAAAGAATAATGGACCCGTATCACTTGTTCATTTTGATGCCCATTTAGATACCTGGGATACCTACTTTGGAGCACCATATACGCATGGCACTCCATTTAGAAGAGCTCGTGAGGAAAATTTATTTTTAGATGATGCCTCTATGCATGTAGGTATAAGAGGTCCACTTTATAGCAGAGATGATATAAAAAATGATGAAAGCTTTGGATTTAAAATTATTCATTGTGATGAATTTCAAACAGAAGGAATTGATAAAATCGTTGAAAGAATAAAAAATAGAGTAGGTGATAATGGATTATATTTGTCCATTGATATTGATGTATTAGATCCAGCATTTGCACCAGGCACAGGAACACCTGAAATTGCAGGGATGACCACAAGAGAAATGGTAAACGTCCTCAGAGGTTTATCAGGCTTAAATTTGATTTCTGCAGATGTAGTTGAAGTTGCGCCTGCTTATGACCATGCAGAAGTAACCTCTCTAGCTGCAGCAACAATTGTTTATGAATTAACAAATTTATTTGCAAAATCATGAAGAAAGGATAATTTGCGCGCATGATTGAAAAGAGAAATTTTTATATTAATGGTTCATGGGTTCCCCCAAAAAACCCAAAAGACATTGAGGTCATAAATCCAGCAACAGAAAAAAATTGTGCAGTAATTTCTTTAGGCAGTAAGGATGATATCAATGATGCAGTTTTAGCAGCTAAAGAAGCTTTTAAAACCTGGGGATTTACCTCTAAAGAAGAAAGATTGTCATTATTAGAAGTTTTTTATTCATTATATAAAAAAAGATGGAATGATATTACAGATGCAATTATTCAAGAGATGGGAGCACCAAAAGACTTTGCGTCAAAACTACAAACAGGAACTGGTGCGAGTCATACAAAATCATTTATTCGTTATCTAAAAGAATTTGAATTCGAAAAACCTTTGGGAGATCATGCAAAAAATCAAAGAATAATATACGAGCCTAAAGGTGTGTGTGCATTAATAACACCATGGAACTGGCCAATAAATCAAGTTACTTTAAAAGTCATTCCTGCATTGGCCTCTGGTTGTACTATGATTTTAAAACCTTCGGAACTAGCACCTTTATCGGCAATGATCATAGCGGAGTTAATAGATGAAGCAAAATTTCCGAAAGGTGTTTTTAATTTAGTAAATGGAGATGGGGAAATAACTGGAGATGCATTAACAAGTCATCCAGATGTAAATATGATTTCATTCACTGGCTCTACAAGAGCAGGGGCTTTAATTTCTCAAAATGCCGCAAAGGACTTTAAAAGAGTAAGTCTGGAGCTAGGAGGAAAAGGTGCAAATATTATATTTGAAGATGCTGATGCTGAAGCAATAGAAAGAGGTGCATTTAGATGTTTTAGAAATTCAGGACAATCATGTAATGCCCCTACAAGAATGCTTGTTGAAAAATCAATTTATAATGAAGCGATAGAAAGACTAAGAAAATATGCAAATGAATTTAAAGTAGACGATCCAAATAAAAATGGAGAGCATATTGGTCCTGTAATTTCTGAAACTCAATTCAATAAAATTCAAGGTTTAATTCAAAAAGGAATAGATGAAGGAGCAAAATTAGTTGCAGGTGGAGTTGGAAAACCAAACGGATTAAATGATGGTTATTATGTAAAACCAACAGTTTTTGCAGATGTAAAAAATGAAATGGAAATTGCAAGAACAGAAATATTTGGTCCTGTTTTATCTGTTATTCCATTTGAAACTGAAGAAGAAGCAATTAAAATTGCAAATGATACTGATTATGGATTAACAAACTATATTCAAACTCAAGATAAGGAAAAGGTACAAAGAGTTGCCAGAAAACTTAGATCTGGAATGGTTGATGTAAATGGTGCTGGTATTGCAGTTGATGCACCTTTTGGAGGTTTCAAACATTCTGGAATTGGAAGGGAAGCGGGTAAAGAAGGATTGCTTGAATTTCTAGAAGTTAAATCTGTAGGTGGTTGGAATTAATTTATAGACTTATCTTTTACACCTTTCAAAAAGTCTAGACATTTCTTTAATTCACTAAGTTCTATATATTCATCAATTTTATGAGCCTGTTCAATCGAACCGGGCCCACAAACTACAGTGCTAATACCAACTTCTTGAAAGAGTCCAGCCTCTGTTCCAAATGAAACAGCTTCTCTTGAATTGTCACCAGTTATACTTGAAACAAATTCACAAGCTTCGGAATCGTTCAATCTATTAAATCCAACTACTTCACCTATAATTTCTTTTTTAATATAAGCATCTGAAAAAACTTTTTTCATTTCTGGCAATAATTCTTTATCAACATAATCGTCTATTATTTGATTTACAAAATCTCCATCTTCTCTGACCACTGGTCTAGTTTCCCATTCAACTTTACATTTATCAGCGATAACATTATGAGCTATACCACCTGAAACTCCACCAACTGATAATGTAGAATATGGTGGATTAAATATACAATCTTTAGGAGCTCTATCTTTTAGTTTTGATCTAATTTCTAGTAATTTGTTTACATACCTCGATGCATATTCAACTGCATTAACACCTTGGCCTGGTTTAGAACTATGACCAGCTAAACCTCCAAAGTGAATTGTATATTCATTCATACCTTTATGGGCATCAATGATTTTCATATTGGTTGGTTCACCAATAATACAAATTCCATCTTTAATATCTCTTTTTTTTAATTCTTTTATTAATAATGGTGCACCAATGCATGCAGTTTCTTCATCGAATGTAAATGAAAAGTGAATGTCTCTATCTAAATTATTTTCTCTAAATACAGGAGCATATGCTAGAGCACATGCAATAAAACCTTTCATATCACAAGAACCTCTCCCAAATAATTTCTCATTTTTTATAGTTGCAACAAATGGATCAGTAGACCAGCCTTTTGAAACCGGGACTACATCTGTATGACCTGAAAGAATAATAGGTTTTTTACCATTTCCATTTTTAGATTTTAAAGAAGCAAAAAGATTAACTCTTTTTTTATCTCCATCAAAAATTCTAAATGAAGTTGCTCCTAAATTTTTTAAAATATCATCACAATAATTAATGAGACTATTATTATCGTTTCCAGAAATAGTTTTGAAAGCAATCAAATCTGTCAATATTCGTATCGAATCTTTATAAATTTTATCAGGATTATTTTCTGTACTCATCTACAAATCATTATATATTAAATTTATGAAAGAACAAATTACGTATGAAGATTTTGATAAAGTAGATATTAGATTGGGAACAATTATTTCTGTAAGAAAAAATGAAAAAGCAAGAAAACCTTCATTAGTTGTAGAAGTTGATTTTGGAGAAAAGATAGGGATAAAACAATCTTCAGCTCAAATTACTCATTATTATAATGAAGAGAATCTTAAAGGAAAACAAGTAATCGGTGTTTGTAATTTTGCAGAAAAAAATATTGCTGGAGTTGTTTCGCAAGTATTAATTCTTGGAGCTATAGATGCAGAGGGTAGAGTAACTTTAGTTCATCCATCTCAAGAAGCAGAGAATGGATTACCGATTGCTTAAATGCATCCAGAATTATTATCATTAAGCTTATTTTTTTTTGTTACTAGTTGTTCGCCTGGTCCAAATAATATTGTTGCATCTCATTCAGGTTTTAATCATGGAGTAAAAAAAACTATACCTCTAATGTTAGGTGTTATATTTGGTTTTACTTCAATGTTATCTTTAGTCAATTTTGGGCTAATTAACATTTTTAAATTATATCCAATAATTCAAAAAATTTTAGTTTTTACAGGCTCTGCATTTTTAGTTTACTTGGCTTACAGAATTTCATTTTCTAAATCATCAAATCAAAAAGAAAAACTTGAACCTGTAAAATTTATAGAAACATTTCTTTTTCAATTCTTAAATCCTAAAGGAGTAATCGTTGCAATTATTGCAGTATCAACTTATATCGAATCTGGAGATAACTTTTTTATTTATTCCTTCTGGCTCCTAACTTCTGCCTTTTTTTTTGCTATATTTAGCATCTTATTTTGGACTTTAATTGGTAAATTTATGAGAAAATTCGCGACAAATGAGAAATTTATTAAATGGTTCAATTATGTTATGTCAGCGCTTTTATTAGGCTGCATAGCTACATTTTATTATTAAATATGAAACCAGGAGACAAAAACTCGTTCAATTCGTTAACTAAAATTTCAGTTAACAGCAAAAGTTATAATTTTTACTCACTGAAAGAGGCTGAGAAAAATGGTTTAGAAGGTATATCAAAGCTTCCAAAATCATTGAAGGTCTTACTTGAGAATTTGTTAAGATTTGAGGACGATATAACGGTTAATAAAAATCAAATTGAAGCTATTAAAGATTGGTTAAAATCTAAAAGTTCTAACACAGAAATTGCATATAGGCCTGCGAGGGTGTTGCTTCAAGACTACACTGGAATTCCTGCAGTTGCAGATTTAGCAGCAATGAGAGAGGCTGTAAAAGAAAAAAATAAAGATCCAAGTACTATCAATCCATTATCATCAGTTGATTTGGTAATTGATCACTCTGTACAAGTAGATAAATTTGCAAATAAAAATTCTTTAAAAGAAAACGTTGATATTGAATTTAATCGGAATGCAGAAAGATATTCTTTCCTTAAATGGGGTCAACAAGCATTCAATAATTTTAGAATAGTTCCCCCAGGAACTGGGATATGTCATCAAGTCAATCTGGAATACCTTTCAAAAGTTGTTTGGAATGAAAAATATAAAGATGAAGAATACATATTTCCAGACACTTTGGTTGGAACAGATAGTCATACAACTATGGTAAATGGTTTATCTGTTTTGGGTTGGGGAGTAGGTGGAATTGAAGCTGAGGCTGGAATGTTAGGTCAACCTATTTCAATGTTAATTCCCGAAGTTATTGGATTTGAAATGAAATCAAAAATGCCAGAAGGTACAACAGCAACTGATCTTGTTTTAACAGTAGTTAAAATGTTGAGAGACAAGGGAGTTGTTGGAAAGTTTGTTGAATTCTATGGCGAAGGACTAAAAAATCTGACTTTAGCAGATAGAGCTACTATAGCAAATATGGCACCTGAGTATGGTGCAACTTGTGGTTTTTTCCCAATTGATGATGAAACTTTAAAATATTTAAAATTCTCAGGAAGAGATGATCAAAATGTTGAAATTGTAAAAAAGTATGCTCAAGAACAAGGACTTTGGGCAAGTTTAGATGTTGAATTTACAGACACACTATCTTTAGACATGTCAACTATAGTACCAACTATTTCTGGACCAAAACGTCCACAGGATAAAGTTCTACTTACTAACGCATCATCAAATTTTAAAAAAGTATTTTCAGAAATTACAAAAAAAGAAGAGCCAAATATTTATGATGTTGAAAAAGAAGATTTTAAAATAACCGATGGCGATGTGTTAATTGCTGCAATCACTTCTTGTACTAATACTTCCAATCCAAGTGTACTAATTGGAGCAGGTTTACTAGCAAAAAATGCAATTGAAAAAGGTTTAATGACTAAGCCTTGGGTAAAAACATCTTTGGCACCTGGATCACAAGTAGTTACAGATTATCTAGAAAAAGCTGGGCTAAATATTTATTTAGATAAGTTAGGTTTTAATTTAGTTGGTTATGGATGTACAACTTGTATTGGTAATTCAGGTCCATTAGCCGATAATATCTCAGATTCCATAAAAAATAATAATATTTATGCTGTCTCGATTTTATCTGGAAACAGAAACTTTGAAGGAAGAATTTCACCTTTAATAAAAGCAAATTATTTAGCGTCTCCGCCATTAGTCGTTGCTTATGCAATAGCAGGAACTATGAGATTTGATTTGTATAAGGATCCATTAGGTAAAGATAAAGATGGTAAAGATGTTTTTTTAAAAGATATATGGCCATCTAACAAAGAAATAGAAGAAACATTGAGAAATTCATTAAATGCAGAAATGTTTATAAAAAGATACTCAAATGTTTCTCAAGGACCAGAACAATGGCAAAAAATTAAAACAGAGGAAACCAATATTTATAATTGGGAAGATAATTCAACGTACGTAAAAAAACCTCCGTTTTTTGACAACCTTCCTGATAAACCAGAAGGATTTAAAGAAATTAAGGATGCAAGACCACTATTAATATTGGGTGATAGCATTACCACTGATCATATTTCACCTGCTGGATCAATTCAAAAAGATAGTCCAACTGGAGAATATTTTATGAAACATCAAATACTTCCAAAAGACTATAATTCCTATGGAGCAAGAAGAGGGAATCATGAGGTTATGATGAGAGGAACTTTTGCAAATATAAGAATTAGAAATGAAATGGCACCTGGTACTGAGGGTGGTTTTACCAAGTTGTACCCTGAGGAAAAAGTAATGCCAGTATATGATGCGGTTGTTGAATATAAAAAAAGAGGTACCGATTTAGTTGTAATTGGTGGTAAAGAGTATGGAACTGGATCTTCTAGAGATTGGGCGGCCAAAGGAACCAAACTTTTAGGTGTAAAGGCTGTTTTTGCAGAAAGTTTTGAGAGAATTCATAGATCAAATCTTATAGGAATGGGTATACTACCATTACAGTTTAAAGATGGAATAAATAGAACTAATCTAAAATTAGATGGCTCAGAACTATTTTCTATTATTGACTTAGAAAAAGGCATAGATCCTAGAGATATAGTTGATGTTGAAATCAAATATGTCTCTGGAGATATCAAGAGAATTAAAATGTTAAGTAGAATAGATACTAAGAACGAATTAGAGTATTACAAAAATGGTGGAATTTTACAATATGTACTTAGGAACATGATTTAATGGATGAAGATATTGAAATAATAAATACCCAAACACGTAATGAAAAAATTAAAAACTTTTTCATAAATAATAAAAATTCTTTAATTTCGATATTAGTAATAATTATTTTGGCTTTAATTGGTTACTTTTCTTTTGAAGAATATCAATCTAGCAAAAGAGAAAAATTAGCTGATAAATACGACTTAGCTGTAATAAGATATGAAGCTGATAATAAATATAATGTGATCCCGGATCTTAAAGAGGTGATTAATGCTAAAGACAAAACATATTCTCCTCTAGCTTTCTATTTTTTGCTAGATAACGATTTGATAAATTCAAAAGATGAAATTAACAATTATTTTGATATTTTAATTAATGATATTGGCTTGGATAAAAAGTTTAAAGAGCTAATAATCTTTAAAAAAGGCTTATATAATTCAGATTTTTCAGATGAAAATGAATTGTTAGCTATTTTTAATCCTTTAATTAAAGCGGATAGTATATGGAAACCACATAGTCTTTATATTATGGCAGAATATTATTTATCAAAAAATCAAATGCAAAAATCAAAAGAATTTTTTGAGCAAATAGTTAGTCTTGAAAATAATAACTCTAAAATAAAAACTAAAGCTCAAAAAAGGCTAAGATCTAGTTTCAGTGAGTAGGATAAAATTATATTTCGTCTTTTTACTTTTATTATCATCTTGTGGTCAAAGTGATAAATCTGTAGAAAATACTAATTCTAAAATTTTATTTGAAGAAATTAAACCAATTCAAGAACAATTAAATCCAAATATACAAATAAATCTTTCTAAATTAGTTAAAGACAATAGTTTTGTAAATAATATTACAAATAATAATGGAAACATTAACTTTGAGCCAACATTTGAAAAGAAGAAAACATTTAAATTCTCAAGGATTAAACAGTTTAATTCAATAGATACAGAAATTTTGTTTATTCAAAATAACGATCTAATTTATTTTGATAACAAAGGCACAATATTCAGAATTAACGAAAATTTTGAAACTTTGTGGAAAGCAAATCATTACTCAAAGAAAGAGAGAAAACTTAATCCAATATTATATTTTAATTATATTGATAACAGACTTTTAGTTGTTGATACTTTATCTAATATTTTTTCAATAAATTTAGAAAATGGACAATTAATTTGGAAAAAAGAAAGCATTACTCCTTTTAATTCTAATGTTACTGTACAAGCAGATAAATTTATAACTGTTGATTTTGATAATGTTATAAGATGTTTTTCTGTAATCGATGGAAATGAATTATGGAATTTCAAAACAGAAAATACATTTATTAAATCACAAAAAAAATTATCTATAGTTATTAAAGATGATAATGTTTACTCGCTTAATAATTTAGGAGATCTTACAGCTTTAAATGTTAACGATGGTAGTTTAGTATGGCAAACACCTACTCAAAGTAACGAAATATTCTTAAATGCATTTAGTCTTAAAAATTCGGAAATGATTTTAAATAATGAGACAATATATTTTTCAAATAATAAAAATGAATTATTTTCGATTGACTCAAGAACTGGAATAGTAAAATGGAAGCAAACAGTAAACTCCAGTTTAAAACCTACGATTTCTGAAAATTATATTTTTAATATTTCTGAGGAAGGATATTTATTCGTCATTGATACAGAGACTGGAAATATAATTAGGATAACTGATGTTTTCTCAAATTTTAAAAAAAGAGAAAAAGTTAAACCAGTAGGTTTTGTTATTGCTAAGAATAAAATTTATTTGTCTACCGATAATGGAAGAATTTTGATTATCAATTTAACTAATTCTGAAACTGAAAAGGTAATTAAATTTAATAACGAAAAAATATCGAGACCATTTATTAATAATGCTAATATTTTTTTAATTAAAAATAATGGAATTATAAGATCAAATTAATGTTATTAAAATTTTTAGAAAAAATTGGAAGAAAAAAAGTAGTTTTAGATAGGGGTCCATCTCATCCAAAATTTAATGAAGCTAAACCATGGATGAATAGATATTATTTATTATTTAGGAATAGACCAAAATGGTTTCCATTTAATATTTTAATTCATGAAATGTTGGATGACGATCATGGGGATGGAGTTCATAATCATCTATTCCCTTATATTACAATAATTTTGAGAGGCGGTTATTGGGAAACTACTAAAAAAGGCAAGTTCTGGAGAAAACCTGGATATATTGGATTTAGATCAGCCAATGCATATCATAGAGTAGACCTTAAGCCAGGAACAAGGCCAATGACAATTTTTATCTCAGGACCTTTTGGATTGAGAAAAGGACCAAGATCAGAATACGGTATCGATTTTAATTCAAAAAAGAATTAATGCAAAAAAGTTTTGTTAAAGAGTTTAAACTCTACTGCAAAAAGAAAAATTTAGATGTTAATTCTCATCAGATAAAACTCATAAAAACATTAGAAGAATATTATAAATTAAACTACAAATCATTTATCTCAAAAATTTTATCAAAAAAAAATTATAGAAAAGGCTTTTATCTTTATGGAGACGTTGGTGTTGGCAAAACTATGATATTAGATTTTTTTTTCGACTTAGTTGAAGGTAAAAAATTAAAACTTCACTTCAATGAGTTTATGCTTAGCTTTCACGACTTTGTACACCAATCCAAAGATAAAAATGATGAAAATAAATTAAGTAAATTTGTTAAAAAATTAAAATCGAAAGCAAAATTAATATATTTTGATGAGTTTCAAGTTACAAATATAGTAGATGCAATGATACTTGGAAAATTATTTGATGAGATATTTAAAGAAGATTTAAAAATTATTGTAACTTCTAATATAAAAATAGAAAATTTGTACAAAGATGGGTTGCAAAGAGATCAATTCAAACCTTTTATAAAAATAATGCAAAAGCAATCATTTGAATATGAATTAAATATAGATGATGATTATAGAAAGTCCAAAGGTAATAAAACTCAAAGATATTACTCACCTTTAAATCAAGAAAACAATTTTAAAATAAACAAATTATTTAGAGTGATGACTAAAGATAAGGTTTTAAAAGAAAAGATTTTAAATATTAAAGGAAGAAAATTTATTTTAAAAAATTTTTATGATGGAATTGTTCGATTAACTTTTAAAGAAGTATGTGATAAAAATTTAGGATCAGAGGATTATATAAAAATAGTAAAAAATTGTTTTTTTATAGTTATGGAAAATGTACCAGCGTTTAATGATTTAAATTCAAATCAACAACAAAGATTTATTACTTTTTTAGATATCGTGTATGATCAAAATATACCTATGGCCATTAGTGCAGAACAAAATATTGATAAACTCACATCATCAAGGTTATTGGAAAAACCATTTAAGCGTACAATTAGCCGATTATATGAACTAACATCTAAAAAGAATTTATGAGACAAGAATTTTTTAATCTTGAACTTAAAACAAATGGTCAAAAATTATATGAATTTACCGATCAAACGATAGACTGGATAAATAAAAATAATTTTAATAATGGTATTTTAAATTTAAGCATACAGCACACTAGTGCATCTTTAATTGTTCAAGAAAATGCTGATCCTGATGTTCAATCAGATTTAATTAATTATTTTGATAAAATTGCTCCAATGGATAATAAATTATATATTCATACAATAGAAGGTAAGGACGATATGCCAGCTCATATAAAGTCAGCGTTAACTAACAATCAAATATCCCTCAGTATAAAAAACAAACAACTTTTGCTGGGAACTTGGCAAGGAATTTACCTTTTTGAACATAGGTTGGCTTCTACAAAAAGGCTGATTATTCATCATTTTATTGGAGATTAATTTTTTAAAGTTTGAAATGCTTTGAGAGCTGCATTTCTGGCTTCTTCATGTACAACTATTGGAGAAGGGTAATCAGAACCAATTTTAGTTTTTATAGCTTCTTGATATTTTGTTTCCATTTCCCATGGTTTATGAATAAATTTACTTGGAACTCTCTCAAGTTCAGGTACCCATTTTTTTACATACAAACCTTGTTTATCAAATTTTTCACCCTGCAATATAGGATTAAAAATTCTAAAATAAGGGGCTGCATCTGCACCACAGCCAGCAACCCATTGCCATTGTGCAACATTGTTTGCTTCATTAAAATCTAACAAACAATTTCTAAAATGTTTTTCACCTTCTTTCCAATTAATTCTTAAATGTTTTACAAGAAAAGAACCAACTACCATTCTAATTCTATTATGCATCCAACCTGTTTCATAAAGTTGTCTCATCCCAGCATCAACAATTGGGTATCCAGTCATACCATTTTTCCAAGCTTTCAAATTTTTTGCATTTTTATCCCATGGAAATTTATCAAATTCTTTTCTTAAATTACCTTTTAGCATTTCAGGGAAATAATTAATTAAACTATGTGAAAATTCTCTCCAGCCTAATTCATTTAGATATTTTTTAACACTAATATTTTTTGATTTATATTTATAACATTTGTCCCAAATGTTACTTACATGTATTTGTCCATTTCTAATGAATGGCGAAAGTTTTGATGAACCATTTATAGCTGGATAATCTCTGTCAACTCCATATTTCAACATTCTATTTTCAACAAACTCATTTAAATATTTTTCGGATTGTTTTTCTGTTGGGTCCCAATATTTTTCAAATTTTTTATACCAATTTTTCTTTGGTAAAATTTGATCTGGAACATTATTATTTTTGAATAATTTTATTTTGCTCTTAACTTTTTTTACTTTTAATGTTTTGTTTGGGATACTATCCAAGTAAATTTGCTCTCCAACTCTCCAAAATGGACTATAAACTTTATAAGGGCTTCCATCATCTTTTGTAACATTATTATATTCATTAAGAACATTTCCTTTAAAGCATTTTGAAAGTATTTTGTTTTTTTCAAAAATTTTAATGAGATCATTATCTAACTTTAATTGAGATGGCTCATATATTTTATTCCAAAATATAGAAATTTCTTGTTTGCCTTTGACTTTACTAAAAAAAGTTATCTCATCAGAAAATACTAATTCTAATTCAATATTGTATTTAATTAATTCATCTTTAAAATTAATTAAAGATTTATTTACCCACCATTTTTGAGCTTCTCTAACATCATCAAAATTTTCCTTGTTATAAATATATAATGCTGTGACAGTATCGTAATTATTTGTTGCATAAGATAATGCAGTATTATTTTTTATTCTAAAATCGTCTCTTATCCAAACAACAGCTTTTTTTGACATATAATTTACTTTCTGCCTTTAGATAGCAATTGTTTATAAAGTTTTACATCTGCATTACCTTCGCATCCAATAACTAAAACGTTAGATTTTTCGTTAAGATTTATTAATTTCTTTGTTTTAGGATTATTACAGAGACTTATAAGACTGATAATTCCTGGTGTAGCACATTCACCACCTATTATTGATCTTTTACTCAGTTTCTTGTCTTTAAGCATTGCAACAGTTTTAGGAACTTTTGAGTCATTTACAGTGACACAACAATTACTAGCCTTTTTTAATACATGCCAAGGTATGAGAGACATTTCATTGCATGACATACCACCCATTATACTTTCTTTTTTTATTTTAATTTTTTTTAAACTTTTGTTTTTTATGCTTTGAAGTACACAATCAGCTCCATCAGGTTCAACTATTATTATTTTAGGAATTCTCTTGAAATATTTTGCAACTCCTGCAACTACACCTGCTGCCATGCCACCAACGCCAGCTTGAAGGAATATATGTGTAATATAATGCGTAGTTTGTTTTGAAATTTCTTTAATCATAATAGAATAACCAGCCATAGTTAGCAAAGGAACATAACTATAATTCTTCGTAGATACATCTTGAACAATATTCCAATTATTCTTTTTTGATAATTTTTTACACTCGTTTAATGAGTTTTCGTAATTACCTTTTACTCGAATTACATCAGCTCCAAATTTTTCAATTTCTTTTACTCTTGCTTCACTTACATATTGACTAACAAATATTTTACATTGTAAACCCAATCTTTGAGCGCCCCAAGCAACTGATCTACCATGATTCCCAGCTGTTGCAGATGATATTATTATATTTTTTTTCCTATTAGATATTTTTTCTACAGCATATGCTCCACCTAAAGCTTTAAATGATTTTAAATGAAATCTTTTCGACTCATCTTTGTAAAAAATATTATTAAGTTTTAAATTTTTGTTTAGTTTCTCTAATTTTAATAATGGTGTTTTTTTATAGTTTTTCCACTTAGATATAGAATTAAACGCGTCAGTGATTATTTTTGACGAAATGATATTTAAAATATGGTTTCGATTAAAATTATAATTTTTATTCGATATAAATTTTGTAAGTTTCCATTTTCTATAACTATCAAAGCTTTTCACTTTAACAGTCTAGAGTATTCTGTCTTTCCCATTTTGTAATTGGTTTGGACTTATCAAATTTTTCGTTATCATTAAAATCTTTTAATTCCGAAGTCCTTAACTTGACATAACTTTTAATTACTTCTTTTCCAAATGCTTTATTCATTTCTTTATTATTTTCAATTTTATCAAGAGAATCTTTTAGTTCATTTGGTAATTTAGAAAGGTTTGGATATTTTTTATAATCCTCATACATATTACAAAAAAGAGGTTTGCCAGGATTAATTCTTTTATTTAATCCCTCCATTCCTGCAGCTAATACACTAGCTTGAAGTAAATAAGGATTTGCGGATCCATCCATAAGTCTTAATTCAAATCTCCCTGGATCAGGAACCCTTATCATATGTGTACGGTTATTTCCTGTATATGATATACTGCTTGGAGACCATGTGGCACCAGATTTTGTTGGTGCAGCATTTATTCGTCTGTAACTATTTATTGTTGGATTAAAAAAAGTAGATAAGGATGAAGCATGTTTCATGATGCCTCCCAAAAAGTTATAAGCTGTCTTGCTTAGCCCAAGCTTATCATGTTTATCAAGAAAGATATTTTTCTTTCCTTTCCATAAAGAAATATGTGCATGACATCCGTTACCAGTTAAATTTTCAAAAGGTTTTGGCATAAATGTTGCTCTCAAATCATGCTTTTCTGCAATAGTTTTAACCATAAATTTAAAAAAAGTGTGTCTATCAGCAGTTTTTAGACAATCTGAATAATCCCAATTCATTTCAAATTGCCCATTAGCATCTTCGTGGTCATTTTGATAAGGACCCCATCCCATTTCAATCATACAATCACAAATTTCTTTTATAAGCTCATATCTTCTCATTAATGAAGACTGGTCATAACAAGGTTTAGATTGAGTATCTCTATTATCAGCAATTGTGTTCCCATCAGGAGAAATCAAAAAATACTCACACTCCACACCTGACTTCATGCTGTATCCCAATTCAGATAATTTTTTTATTTGTTTTTTTAACATCACTCTTGGTGAAGCATCGACTGGTTTACCATTCATCCATAAATCCGAAGCCAACCAACCAACTTCTTTATTCCATGGTAGTTGAATTAAACTGTCAGGATCAGGTATTGCAAACATATCAGAGTCAGCTGGCGTCATATCTAACCAAGCTGCAAATCCAGCAAATCCAGCACCATTTACTTGCATATCTTTTATCGCATGAGCAGGAACCAATTTTGATCTTAATACACCAAATAAATCTACAAAACTTATTAAAAAATATTTAATTTTTTTTTGTTTTGAAATTTTAAATAAATTTTTTGCCATCTAATAACGTAACACAATTATTTAAAAAATGATAAAAAGAAATCTTTGTAATAAATTAAATTTACACCAATAATAATTAATATTGCTATAATTACTCCATACTTTGCTTTTGGCCATGCAAGACGTGCCATTTTGCTAGGAGTTTTATTTTCATTTTGATTATTTTCTTCAGAATTTTGCATTAAAAAAAAAGAGGGCACAGTATTTCATGCGCCCTCTTAAAAGTTTTAACCGTCTGTTATATTGCTTTTCCAGTCGTTAGCACTTGGTTTTTTTCTGACAATTGCATTCATCTTACCATCTTCTTGTTTAGATGAAATAATATGCCAGCCAACCCAAATAAGAATTGCTATTATAACTAGCACTCCTTCCGAACCAACACCTGGATAGACAGATCCTTGTACCTCAGAGGCACTTAAATGATCTATCCAATTTGATACTGTTGCCATTTACATACCTCCTTTATCTACTGGCCGAGACTACAGCTTTTTCGTCTTCTTTAGCCTCTTCCATAATTGTATAGTCAAGTCCTGCAAGTTCTACTTCTCTTGGTATTCTTAATTTACCCATTCCGTGAAGAACTTTTGCAATTATATATCCAGGAAGCATACCTAGTACAAAAAACATTATTATTGCACCGATAAACATTCCAAGAGGATTAATTGCTGCATAATTAGTTCCATCCCACATAGCTCCAACACTGTATCCAGATGAAGGATAACCATTTAAAACGAAACCACATATCACAAGACCAACAAATCCAGCATAACCATGAACAGCTACTGCTCCAACTGCATCGTCGATTTTATATTTTTTCTCGACCCAGTAATGCATTTTGTAAGCTATAACTACTCCGATCATACCGATTATCATTGATTGTATTGGATGATATAAATCATTACCTGCAGATGCACATATTATTCCCGCAAGTCCTGATGAATAAGTCCAGAAAGGATCTCCCTTCGAGACCACATACCCTGCTAACAACCCTCCAGATAACGACATTAAAAAGTTCATCGTTATTCCACTAAGTGTGGTGGGAGTTAGGTAGATGTTCGTTGCAGTAAAGAAAGTTACACCTTCCATACCATATTCAGGTCCAAGATCATAAATCGGAACATTACATGCAGCGTAAAAGCCCCAAAAACCTGTATAGATTAAGAATAATCCAACAGTCACTAACCAAGGATTTCTTGGTCCAATGTTTCTCGGTTCTCCGCTAGATGAAAATTTTCCAATTCTTGGTCCTAAAACAATTAGAACACCTAAGGCAAAACCTCCGGCAATTGCGTGAATTACTCCCGAAGCATAAGCATCGTGATATCCTAATATTTTTAACATCCATCCATCAAAATGCCATCCCCATGAAGCATCTATTGTCCAGAAAACAGATCCAATTGCAATTGCAAGTATTCCAAATGCAAAAGTAGTTATCCTTTCAATAACCGCTCCAGATACAATTGAAGCTGCAGTCCATGAAAATAATAAAAAGGCTGCCCAGAAGACACCCATTATATGATCATTAAGATTTACGGCCATCAATGCATTTGTAGGATTAGCAAGATCATTTCCACCAAATCCACCTCCAAGAACTAGACCAGTACTTTCGGTCATAATCGAAGGAGCTAATCCGGGTCCTGTTGGAAATGCCCAGTATATCCACCAACCAAAGAAAAACCATGTGACTGTTACCAGTGGTATCAGCATTGTATTTTTCATAAGAGTGTGTTGGTGATGTTTGTAACGAGATGCCCCAACTTCATACATACAGAATCCCACGTGGATCAAAAACATAAGAACCACAGTTACCCAATAGTAAAATTCTGTAAATAAGGTTGTGAGAGCACCTAATTGATCAGTCATATTTCTCTCTCCTATTAATAGTTAATAGACTCTATGAAATTTTTTTTACGCTGACAATTTTATTTTATTTATAAAAAGTAGAAGTTAATAATTATTTTATCAACTTGAAATTGAAATTAGAATTTTAAATATGCTTTTTTAAGGTCAACCAGAGGATGATTCGGGGACATTTGAAACTTTACCAATAATTCTCTAGCTATCATATCTCTATCCTGCTGATTATTAGGTAATTTTATTTTACTTGGTATCGTTACCCAACCGTTAGCATTTCTATCGAATACAGCAGGTCTATTTTCTTCATATCCCATATGAACATCTTCTAACCAATTAAGATCATCCCAACCCATAGCTTCTATATATTTTTTTAAAAATGGAGTGAGTCGACTATAGTCAGGCAAAAGATTAACGTCATATCGATAGCCAATTGTTTGGCCAATCATTTTTTCTCTAGCAGTCTCTTTTTTCTTTCCTAATTGACCTTTGATCTCTTTTGATTTGACTTTTTTCTTACCTTTTTTCTTTGGCATATTTGCTATTAGATTTTATGGAAATCTTTAACTCCTACTGTATGATTTGTTCCTGCAAGAGGCACTTTAGCTAAAGCAGATGCCTCCATTGTTAATGCAGCCATATCTTCTGGTTCTAGCGAGTGAATATTTGTTTTTCCACATGCTCTAGCCAACAATTGAGCCTCCAATGTCATCGCATGCAAGTAATTATAAACTCTTAATGCTGCATCATCAGGATTTAATCTTTTTCTTAATTTTGGATCTTGAGTAGCAACTCCTACTGGACATCTACCGGTATGACAGTGATAGCAATGACCTGCGGGAACACCCATTTCTTTTTCAAAATTAGATTCTGGTATTTCTTTATTGCAATTTAATGCCACCATTGCGCCTGTTCCGATTGCAATTGCGTCTGCACCAAGTGCTAAAGCTTTAGCCATATCTGCTCCATCTCTAACACCACCTGCATAAATTAAAGTTACCTTTCCAGTTTTACCTACATCATCCAAAGCTCTTCTTGCTTCTCTAATTCCTGCTATTCCTGGGATACCTGTGTTTGCAGCTGCAATGTGTGGTCCAGCACCTGTTGAACCTTCCATTCCATCAAGATAAATTGAATCTGGATCGCATTTTGCTGCCATCCTTACATCATCATACACTTTAGCTGCTCCAAGTTTTAATTGAATTGGCACCTTGTTTTTTGTTAATTCTCTAAGCTCTTGAACTTTTAAAGCTAAATCATCTGGACCCAGCCAATCAGGATGTCTTGCTGGAGATCTTTGATCAATACCCGCAGGTAGCGATCTCATTTCTGCAACTTGGTCAGTAACTTTTTGACCCATCAAATGACCACCCATTCCAACTTTTTGTCCTTGTCCAATAAATACCTCAATTCCATCAGCTAGTTGTGCATGGTGTGGGTTAAAACCGTATCTTGATTGTATGCACTGATAAAACCATTTTTCTGAATATCTTCTCTCATCTGGTATCATTCCACCTTCACCAGAACATGTTGCGCTACCAGCCATTGTAGCACCTCTAGCTAATGCAGTTTTTGCTTCATAAGATAAAGCTCCAAAACTCATTCCCGTAATGTAAACTGGAATATCAAGTTCAATTGGATTTTCACATCTTGGACCAATAATAGTTTTGGTCTCACATTTTTCTCTGTAACCTTCAATAACAAATCTTGTTAATGTACCTGGCAAGAAAACTAGATCATCGAAAGTAGGTATCTTTTTCATCAAAGCCATTCCTCTCATTCTGTATCTTCCTAATTCCGCTTTGATATGTATGTCGTCCATAACTTCTGGAGTAAAAATAGCGTTGTGTCCTAACAAACTTTTGTTTCTTGAAGCTATTCCATTACCATTAGAATGTCCGTTTGACTTTCCATTACCATTTTTTTTCTTTGCCATTTAAATTGCTCCTTTTTTTTCTGTAGGTTCAAGAGCATCGTAATTCCAAAGTTTTTTTCCTGCCACAACTTTGGTCATCTTAGAAACATCGAAGTTTTCTCCGATCTCCGCAACCTTTAATTTTCTTTTAAGCCAGTCTTGATCTGAATCAGTTAACTCAGCTTCGACAGCATCACTACCAAATGATCCAATTTTTCCACCTACAAAAATTGTCCCATCATACATAGAGTCTCCTAAATTTATTCCAACGTCTCCAAGAATAATAATTCGCCCTCTCTGCATCATAAAACCTGTAAAAGCACCAGCATCTCCGCCAATAATTATTGTTCCACCTTTTTGATCAATTCCTGTTCTGGCACCTACGCTTCCTTTGCATATCAGATCTCCACCTCTAATTGCCGCACCAAAACATGAACCTGCATTTTTTTCAATTACTACTTTTCCTGCCATCATATTTTCTGCACATGACCATCCCACTCTTCCATTAATTCTAACAATAGGACCATCCATTGATCCACATCCAAAGTATCCTAAGCTACCTTCAAATATTAAATTTAATTTATTGAGGATTCCAACTCCCAAACTATGTTTCCCTTGAGGGTTTTTTATTACAATTGTTCCGTATCCATCTTTCATTAATTCATCAATTTTTTTATTTGCTTCACGACAATCCATGTTCTTAACGTCAATTTCAGTTCTTTTGTTAAAATCTACATCATATGTCCCAAAGTAATAAAAATTCTCAGCCTCATCTGGATTAAAAAATTTTTGTTGTGTTTTTCCAGTTAAGACTTCTGTATGAAGTCCCATTGATTGAGCTTTACTTTTTTTTTCTGATGTTTTTAAATTTGCCATACTTTAACTTCTCCATCAAAAGGATCATAAGTTTCGATTTCTTGTGGTAATATTGATCTTATTGCAATTTCCTCTGACCCCATTGCAACTAAATCATCAGACTCATACAATACTAGTGGTTTTGCAGCCATTGTATCTTTCGCCATTCCTAAACTATCTTTTGTAGCAACAAAATAAGTAAATACCCCATCTAAACCGACGAGAGATTCTTTCATTCCCTCTTCTAATGTAGCTCCATTTCTCATTTTTTCTGCAAGATATACAGCGATTAATTCCGAGTCACATTCTGACATAAATCTCATGCCCTTGTTTTCCAATACTCTTCTATTATTCCAATAGTTTGTTAATTGTCCATTATGAACGACTGACACATCGCTAAAAGGATAACCCCAAAATGGGTGAGCAGATTTAATATCCACTCCTGACTCTGTTGCCATTCTAGCATGACCAATTGCATGTGTCCCGACAACTTTATCTAAATTATATCTGTTACAAACTACTTCAGCATTTCCTAAATCTTTAATTACTTCTAGAGATTTTCCCATAGATAATATTTCTACACCTTCAACACTTTCTATTTTTTGAGAAAATTCCATTAAATCTTTGTCATATTGAATTTCATATCGCAATGAATAAGGAAGAATTCTATCCTCTTTTATCACTTTAGCGCCTAGCTCAGAAAGATAAGAATCAACAATTTTTTTTCTTTCGTCATAAACTGATACATCTTCTTTTACTGAAGAACTTCCCTCTGCAACATTTTCACCAACCTTAAATCGCATGATGAAATTTTGACCGTCAGTTTTTCCGTATAGAGCGTATCCAGTTGAATCTTCTCCTCTATGCTTTAATGCTTGAAGCATACCCTGAAGTTCAAAACCAACGTTTGAAGTATTTCCTCTATGAATTAATCCTGCAATCCCGCACATATAATTTCCTTATTAAATTATGGTAAACAATCCAGATAAGTATCAAGATCCCATTGTGTTGTTGCACCCAAGAATTTTTCCCACTCATCTCGTTTGTACCAATTAAATACTTTATACATTTCATCTGGCATTGATGATTTTATTACCTCATCTTCCGCCAATCTATCTAAAGCTTCACCTAAACTTAGTGGAAGTTTTTTAACATCTTTACCAGCTTTTTGAGCTTCGTATATATTTCTAGACTCTGGTTTAGCTGGTTTCATTTTTTTAGATATTCCCTCATCACAAGCTTTAAGTAATGCTGCACCTAATAAATATGGGTTATGCATAGAGTCAACTGATCTGTACTCGAATCTACCTGGAGCAGATACTCTTAGACCACATGTTCTATTTTGATAACCCCAGTCAGCATAAACTGGTGCCCAAAAACCTTGATCCCATAATCTTCTATATGAGTTCACTGTCGAAGAACCAATTGCTGTTAAAGCTGGCAAGTGTTTCATTATCCCTGCAATTGACTGTAATCCAATCTTTCCAGGCAATTGCATATCCTTAGTATCTGGCATGAAAGTATTAGTTCCACCGGATACATAGCTAAAGACTTCTTCTACACCTGGAAGTTTTTTGTTACCCAATTTGTTTACTGATACTTTTCCACCTTTCCACAAAGACATGTTGGTATGACATCCACTTGCTGAAACTCCCATAAATGGTTTAGTCATAAAGCAAGCTATAAGATTATGTTCTCTTGCTACTTGAGCACAAATTTGTCTATACGTAGATAATCTATCAGCATTTCTTAAAACATTATCAAATGTCCAGTTAAGCTCTAATTGACCAGGAGCATCTTCATGGTCACCTTGGATCATATCAAGACCCATCGCTTTTGCGTATTCAATAACCTTCATAAACACAGGTCTTAATGATTCAAATTGATCAATATGATAACAGAAAGGTTTTGAGAAACCTTGTCCAGTTGGAGTTCCATCAGGATTTTTTGTTAACCACATCATTTCAGGCTCTGTTCCAACTCTTAATTCTAATCCATGTTTCTTTTTGAACTCATTCATGAAAATTCTAAGATTACCTCTGCAGTCACTTGTTAAATGACCACCTGGATTTTTTCTTTCTTCTCTATTTCTAAAACATGTAACAAAAACTCTTCCAACTCTCTTATCCCAAGGCAATTGAACAAAAGTTTCTGGATCAGGTATTCCTACCAATTCCATAGCCTCTGGACCATAACCAATATAATTATTATGACGATCTAAAAATAAGTTTGCTGTTGCTCCATAAACCAATTGAAAACCTTTTTCTGCAGTTCTTTCCCAGTGGTCTGCCGGTATTCCTTTTCCAACAACTCTTCCAGTTACTGAAATAAATTGATAATAGATATAAGTAATTCCTAATTCGTTTATTTTTTCTCTAACTTTTTTGACGAGTTTAGCTCTACCTGGTTGGTTTACGTGTTTTTCAAGATCCGTCATTCTTCCCCCTTTGAATTTTCAGATCAAAAAGGTAACTGAAAAAAAAACGTTTGTCTACTTAGATAAATTAGCTCCAAGGAAACGGACTGTTCGATGTCGGATGAAGTTTTCCTTTTTCATATCTATCGAACCTAAACGGTTTTAATAATTCACTTTCATGACCTAAAATTTCTTGTGCAACAAGGTGACCAACACCTATCATTTTATAACCATGATTTGCATCTGCAATCATGTAAACATTTTCAAAAAATCTATCGAATATCGGGAATGAATCTGGAGTTAAACAACCCAATCCTCCTGATGGCCCCTTTCTATACAGATGAGATTTACCAACAAAACGTTTTTGAATATGTGCAAGTGCTGAAGTCCACATATCAGAAAATTTATCAGTAGTTTGATATTCTGGAGAATCTATCCCATACGGATCAACATTAACTTCATCAAAATGTTTTTGAACAATGTAAGGTGATGTTCCACCTTGAACTCCCAATCCTTCAATATCAGGTTTATAATAAATACCCCATAAGTCTTCTGTAATTATTTTACCATCTTTGTCAGAATAAAGTGGCGCATCTGTATCAACATGAATTACTGGAGGCGGTTTACCTTCATTAGTTTTTAAATAATCTGCATCCACACCCAATACACCTTCTTGTAAAAACCAGTACTTCCACATTTCAACTTCATGCATTTTTCCATTTTTAGCATCTTTTATGTTTGTAGTTTTTGGTAACTCCAACATATTCCAAAAATCTCTTACCCATGGTCCTGCTCCAATAACTACCTGATCACAATCAATTGTACCTTTATCTGTAACCACGCCAGTAATTGCATTGCTGTTGCTCCCTCTTTTAAAACCTGTAACCTTTACTCCTTTATGAACGTTTACACCGTTTGAATTTGCTTTTTTCTCCAGTGCTTTAATTGAGTCCTTATTAAATGCATATCCACCTTTTTTTTCATGCAAGACTGATGTAATACCTTTTGCTTGCCAATCACTAAAAATTCCTTGCATATATTTCATGCAATCTTTTTCACCTTCTATAAATTCTGATTCATATCCAATAGCTTTTTGTTGTTCATAAATACTTGCAACATCTTTATGCATTACTTCCGGAGAAATTTGCATATAGCCAACAGCATTATATTTAAATGCCTCTGGATCACTTTCCCAAACACTAACTGAATGAGCCATTAATTCTCTCATTGCTGGTTGAAAATAATTATTTCTAACAACTCCACATGCAATTCCACTTGCACCTGCAGCAGTGTCTTTTTTTTCTAAGACAACTACATCGTTTGGATTTTTATATTTTTCGGAAAGTTTCCAAGCAGTACTTAACCCGTGAATTCCTCCACCAATTATTACAACTTTTGCTTTTGTCGGTAACGACATGAACGAACTTTAATTTTTTAGCAAAGGAAAGAATATAATAATTTTTATATATAATTTATATAAATTCTAAATATTTATTAGATTTTTAATTAAAAACTCAAATTTTTGAGAGTTTTCAAATATTCGTTAAATTCATTAACAAAATTCTGTGTGGGTAAAACGTACTTTTTTCTATGGTCATTTCCGGTTTTCTCGAGGTAAAAAAATTCTTTATCACAAGCTTCTTTGATCATGAGTGCAGATTTGGGTCTAGAGGTTTTGAAAAGTCTAGTCTTAAGTTCTTCGACAGATAAGTTTTCATTTAATTTATAGGAATTCATCACAATCAACATCATGTGATAATGTGAAGGAGACTTTCTGAAAAAGTAATTACTTGATGTATGGGACAGTTTCATTTGATCTTCCCAAAATTCCAGTAAATCCTTTGATGATTTTGACATTAAGATTTTACACGTGTTTTTTGAGGATCGTAATGCGGGAAACCAACAATTTTAGCAGGTATTCTTTTTTGATGTCCATCAATTTTACCGACTTCAACGTTCATACCTATTTCTGAATGACCTACATCAATTCTGCACAAAGCAATATTTTTATTCAAAGTAGGAGATAGACATCCGCTTGTAACTACGCCAACTTGGGATCTTCCAATGTGAACGCAATCACCGTGATTAGCTTTTTCTTTGCCTACAAGTTCTAATCCAACTAATTTCTTTTGTGGATTTTCTTTTCTCTTTATTAATGCTTCTTTACCAATGAAATCTGCTGTTTTTGTTTTTAAAGGAACCGTAAATCCAACACCAGCTTCAAAAGGGTCAACTTGGCCGTCAAATTCATTACCAAATAATATTAGTCCAGCTTCAATTCTTAATAAATCTAATGCTCCAAAACCAGCAGGTATTATTCCTTCATCTTTGCCAGCTTCCATAAGCACATCCCAAACTGCTGGTGCATCTGAAGGGTGACACCATATTTCGTATCCTAACTCGCCTGTGTATCCAGTTCTAGAAACCATTAATGGAATTCCACTAAGTTCTTTTACTCTACAGATTGTAAACCTAAACCATTGTAATTCTGAAATAGAAGGTTGTGTTGGTGGAGTAAAAATAAACTTTTCTAAAATTTTTCTACTGTTAGGTCCTTGTAGAGAAATATTATTTATTTGGTCAGTAGAGTTTTTAACTAAAACATTAAATTTTTTCTTTTTTGCTTGTTCTTTTAACCATTCACCTGCGTATTCATCACCACATACCCATCTAAATCCATGATCACTCATTTTTAACAATGTTCCATCATCAAACATAGAACCATTTTCATAACACATCGAAGAATAAACAATTTGTCCAACTGACAATTTTTTAACATTTCTTGTTAAAGTATAGTCCATTAATTCTTCTGCATCTGGACCTAATATTTCAAATTTTCTTAAAGAAGATAAATCAATTAAAACTGCTTTTTCTCTACACGCTGTATATTCATTTATTACTCCGTGTTTAGTGTAATCATTAGGCAGCCAATATCCTCTAGCATCAACAAAGTTTCTTGTTAACTTTGAAGTTCTTTCATGAAATCCTGTATTTTTTGTTAGTTTTAATTCTGAGTCTGGTTTCATTCTAAATGCAAAAGATTTTGTAAATTCTCTTTTTTTTTCGTAAGTTCTAACAAAAATATCTGTAGGGTTCCATGAATTACATGGATCTATATCACTTGGACAGGCTGATGTTCCGCAGGTTAAATCTTTTAAAGCTCTTAATATTACATAATCTCCAGGTCTAGCAAATGACTCATCAGAAAGTACGGTATTTAAGCCTCCTGCTGAAGTATTAAAAAATAAATTTATAGCGTGCCATCCCTTTTGTCTATTAACCCCAAAATTTTCCATAGCACCACTTAAGTTATCTGAGCAATTTGGATGCCCAAAATAACCAGCATCTTCGTAATACTTCGATGTACAAGCAAGATTAAAAGTGTCATGTCTACCAACAGTATCTCTTATTACTTCTACTAAAGGCTCATGGTCTGTATCATAAAATTTTGAATACAATCCTGGTCCTGGAAATGTATTTCCCATAAAGGTCCTGGTTGTTTGCCAATCTAAACCTTTTTCAATACCTTTACCCAATTTAGCTGTATCAAAAGCAACAAAATCTGAACATTGTCTACCAGTTGGACAAATTATTTGAATATAATCTCCTTCTTTAACTTCAAAAGAAATCGCTGACTGTTTTGCAATATTTTTTTCGTCTAGAGGATCAAAAATTGGATCTGGAATTATTCTATGTTCTTTATAGTCAACAATATTATTTCTTTTAATAAATAAAGTTAATTCTGTAGGAGGATTTTGTTCATGAACCAACATATCATTACCAGGTGCAGAAAAAATGCAATAACATTTATCTTTTGAACTTATTTTAATTTTTTCTCCTGGTGGAGTGTCTTTATCAAAAAGGATTGAGGATTTAGATTTTGCAATTTTAAGATTTCTTTTTTCTAATTGGCGCAAAGCAATTTTCGAACTTTCTTCGTCTCTATTTAAAATTTTAATTATATCATTTTCTGATTTAGATGATTTTAAATTTAAAATTGATGGATCTGAATTTCCATCAGAATTAAAAACAACTATTTCACAAATTTGATTTCCTTCATTATTAATAATTTCAATTTCATCATCCGGAAAAACCTGAACTCCTGTTAATCCACCGCCATTAACTACATATCTTTCAACCCCAGGTGGCAAAACATTTAAACCAGGTTCATTTATTCTTAAATTTTCTTCTAACATTTTAAATCAATGATTACTTATGTTTAAGAATAAATCAGTACTGATTAATTGTATATATAAATTTTAGTACCAACTTTTGTTGACTGTGAGATTAAATTTAAGGATACTTACTTACTTAATATATTAAGAGAGGAGAAATAAATGAAGAAAATACTATCTTTACTCTCAGCTATAGTAATTACTGTAGTAAGCTTTGCAGGAATATCTAACGCTGACAGTAAAAAACCCATAGTGATCCCAACTCATAATTGGTCAAGTCAAATTGTTATGGCCTATGTTATTGGTGGAATCTTTGAAAGCATGGGTAACAATGTTAAATATGTAAATGCTGACTCTCAAGCGGTTTACGAGTCAATTAGAATTGGTGATGTAACTATATCCCATGAGGTATGGGAGTCTGCTTTCGGTAAGTCATTTACAACAGCTTTAGACAAAGGTGGTTTGTTAGACTGGGGAGATCATGAAGCAAGAACTCTTGAGGATATGGGATATCCAAACTGGGTTGTTGAAAAAGGTCTATGTCCAGGTCTACCAGATTGGACAGCTCTAAAAAATCCAGACTGTGCAAAAAACTTTACAACACCTGACTCTCCAGATGGAAAAGGAAGAATGTTGGAAGGACCACAAACTTGGCATGGTGACTTAATCCCTCAAAGGATTGATGCTCTAGGCTTAGGAGATTTATGGTGGGTTAAGTTTGCTGGAGGTGCTGATGCACTTTGGGCAGAGTTAGCAGCTGCTGAAAAAGAAGGAAGAGGAACAATAATTTTCAACTGGACACCAAACTTTACTGATGGTGCTGGTTTTACATTTATCGACTTCCCTCCATACACAGCTGGTTGTAGACCAGCAGATGGTGGTGATGGAAAATGTGGTTCTCCGGATGGTTATTTGAAAAAAGCAGTTCACGAAGATTTTCCAAAAACTCATCCAGATGCAGCAGCAGCGTTCAAAAAATTGTCATTCTCAACAAGTCAAATTGGTGCAATGGCAGCTTTAGTAGACGTTGACAAAATGACTCACGAAGATGCAGCTAAAAAATGGTTAGCTGATAACGAGTCAACTTGGAAAGCTTTCCTTAAATAAGGATAAAAGTTAAAAAATTAAGATCTCCCCCAATTCTGTTGGGGGGGATTTTTTTTTATAAAGATTTGTGTAAAATATATTTATGAGAAAATATCTTTTTTACTTTTTTTTAAGTTTATTAATAAGCTCATCAGTTTTTGCTCGAAGCACCGGATGTAAAGAAGGTAACTGTGAAAATGGATATGGAAAATGGGTTTATACAGATAAAACTACTTATGAAGGTGAGTGGGTAGGAACAAAAAAAAATGGCCAAGGTGTAGAAACATGGCCAAACGGATATATCTATAAAGGTGAGTTTAAAAACAGTGTTTGGAGTGGAGTTGGAACTTTAACTTTCCCAGATGGTTCTACTTATGAAGGAGAGTGGGCTAATGGTTTTATGAATGGCAAAGGAACATTTACTTGGGCTAATGGCGACCAAAAAGTAGGAATTTGGAAAAACGGTAAATTACAAGATTAATGTCGAACGAAACTTCATTTAATAAATTAAAAGGATTACCCGAGAACCTAAAACAATTTATAGGACTAATAATTTTAACAATAGTCATAATTACTTCTTTTGCTATTTTAAATAATATATTTAGCGAGGGTGATGAATTAGTTAGGAAAATGAAATTGGAAGAAGAGAGAATTGCAAAAGAGAGAAAACTAAGTGCATTAATTTCAAAACTTCCCTCGGGTATATTAGTAACTTTTGATGGTACTGATCATTATAAATTATCAGATGAATTGTATGAGGGAGTGTGTAATGCCACAAAGCTTATCCCCCAAAGAGCAATAATGGGTGCAAATTTCTTAAATTTTAGAGCACACGAAATTTATACTATTAACGGCAATAAGATTGATGAAACATTTGTTGAATGGGATGCTGAAAAAAAGAAATGTTTTGCAGGTTTTACAGTTAGTGGAAATAACGTAGGAGTAGACGAAACAATTAAAGTAAGCGGTGAAGCCTTAAGTTTTTTAAGTACTGGAATTGATACAAGGGTTTATTTTATTAAAAATTTTTAATGGAAATAAGCTTCAATTATATTGATTTTAATTTAATTAATTTTCGTATACTTTTATAAGAATTATGTCTGAAGCAGTAATCAAATGCGAAGCAGTTTATAAAATTTTTGGTGAAAACGCCAAAAAGATGCTTCAAGATTCAAATGGTAATGTTGATGCTAAAACATTTCAAGAAAATGGTTGTATAGTAGGTGTTAACAATGCCTCTTTTGAAGTGGCAAAAGGAGAGATGCTTGTTGTAATGGGCTTATCTGGATCTGGTAAGTCAACTTTACTAAGGTGTATATCAAGATTAACAGATGCAACAGGTGGAAAAATTTTCATTGAAGGTCAAGATTTATTAAATTTAAATAATAAAGAGTTAATTGAGCTTAGAAGAAACAAAATGGGAATGGTTTTCCAAAGCTTTGCTCTTCTTCCACACAAAACCGTTGTAGAAAATATAGCTTTTCCTCTTCAAATCAAAGGTATCAAAACTGAGGAGAGCATTAATAAAGCAATGGAGATGGTTAAATTAGTTGGACTTGATGGAAGAGAAAATTATTTTCCAAGAGAACTTTCAGGTGGACAACAACAAAGAGTGGGTATTGCAAGATCTCTAGCAGTTGAACCTGATATATGGTTTTTAGATGAACCTTTTTCTGCTTTAGATCCTTTAATTAGAAAAGAAATGCAAGATGAATTTTTAAGACTTCAAGAAAAATTACAAAAAACAATTATGTTTATTACTCATGATTTTGATGAAGCATTAAAACTTGCTGATCGAATTGCAATTATGAAAGATGGTATAATTGAACAACTAGATACACCTGCAAATATAGTTTTAAACCCAGCCACAGAATATGTAAGAAAATTTACTGAAGAAGTACCTAGAGAAAAAGTTTTATTAATTGAAGATGTAATGGATGAATCTATATCTAATAATTTAGGTGATGTTAAAGTTTCAAAAGATGAAATCATAGAAAATGTTGCAGAAAAAATATTAACGCAAGAAAAATCTGTGGCAGTTATAGATGAAAATAATAAAACCGTTGGTTCAATCAACCCGACAAAAATAATAAATACTGTCTTTGGCGGAAGAAAGAACGGAAAATAAATTATGGAATTTTTAAAAAAATATCCAAAAATATTTCAGTGGTTATTTCTATTAATTGTTTTCTTTGCTCTTTGTTTTGCTATTGATGTTCCAGAAACATATAAATTCATTAGAGGACAAGCTGAATTCGTAAAAGACCCTAATCAAAGTAGTTATATATTTTTAGGCAAAGAAGTAAGATATTACGCCTTTGATGTTTTCTGGCGTCTTCCTCCATTACTTGGATGGTTACCAATATGGATAAATGACTCCTTGTTTTTCTTAATGAACGAGTGGATGCCAATGGAGTTTTGGAATGAGGACACTCAAGAATTTAAAACCAGACCAATAGTTTTGCAAATTAGCAGAAATTTAACAGCTTTTATGACCTTTTTAATAGAATTAATTAGAGAAATTCTATTAGGTGGACTTGAAACAATTGTTGCCTTTACAAGTTGGGATTGGATCGATGCGAACCCTTGGGCAGAGTTACCAGGTCTACCTTGGACAATAGTTGCAGCTGGCTTTGCAATACTTGCTTATAAATTAAGTGGTATTGGACTCGCTTTATTTGCCGGTTTAACAATGGTTTACATTTCTATATTTGGACAATGGAAACCATCGATGCAAACACTCTCTTTTATTTTAGTTGCTGCGCCTCTATCTTTTATATTTGGGTTAAGTTTAGGTATTGCAGCTTATAAAAGTAAACGTGTAGAAAAAGCTCTATATCCAATTCTATTAGTTATGCAAACAATGCCACAATATGCAGTATTAGTTCCTGCACTTGTTCTTTTTGGAGTCGGTGACCACGCTGCAGTAATTATAACTATGGTTGTTGCTGTTCCACCCATGATATTACTTACTTTACTAGGATTGAGAGCTATTCCTCCAGAAGTGATTGAAGCTGGAAGAATGAGTGGTTGTAATAATTGGCAACTAATGTCTAAAGTGCTAATTCCAACGGCCAGACGAGATATTTTAATTGGCGTAAACCAGGTTATCATGGTGTGCTTTTCTATGGCTGTTATTTCAGCCTTCATTGGAGCGAAAGGTCTAGGTTTTAATTTATTGTTAGCACTAAATCAGCTTAATATCGGATTAGCATTAGAAGCTGGTCTTTGTATAAGTCTAATTGCAATTTTATTAGATAAAATGTCATTAGCATGGGCAAACAAGCAAGTTGATTATTTTGGCAATTTGAATTTTTTTCAAAGAAATAAAAATTTATTATTTTTTAGTATTACGGTCATAATTGGAATTTTACTCGCTTACTTTGGATCTGTTTATTTTAAAGGTGGTTACAATTATTTATTTGAAGTTCCACACAATAAAGGAATATCAACTGCTGATTTTTGGAATAAAGGTGTCGATTGGATTTTTGATACCTTCTTTGTTTATATAAAAGCATTTAATACATGGTTAATTCAAGAAGTGTTACAACCAATGAGGGCTTTGTATTTAAGGATGCCAGCTGTTGCTACATTAGTTCTAGTTGTTGGTGCAGGCTATTTAATTGGTGGAATTAGATCTGCATTTGTAGTTTGTGGTTTGACATTATTCATAGCTCTAAGCCCTTGGTGGGATAGAGCCTTAGTAACGGCTTACATGGCAACATTTGGGGTAATTGTCTCTTGTATAATTGGTTTTACGGTTGGCACATTATGTTTTCAAAATAAACATTCTGCAAAATTTATGTTAGGGGTATGTGATATATTTCAAACATTTCCATCATTTGTTTATCTTATTCCTGTTATGATGCTTTTTGGAATAACTGACACTTCTGTTCTTATTGCTGTCATTGTTTATGCAACTATACCAGCAACAAGATATACAATTGAAGGGCTTAGAAGTGTTCCAGCAGGTTTACATGATGCAGCGACGATGTCTGGTGTAAATAAATTTCAAAGATTAACAAAAATTGAATTTCCTTTAGCATTCCCTCATATGATGCTTGGTATAAATCAAACAATAGTGTTTGCATTATTTATGGTGATTATAGGAGCATTTATCGGCACTGAAGATTTAGGGCAATATATTTTAAAAGCTTTATCAGATAAAAATGGTGCTGGTATTGGATTAACTTTGGGTATTTGTGTAGCTTTTATAGGTTTAATTTTTGATAATTTGATAAGAACTTGGGTAGAAAAAAGAAAAAAACATCTAGGAATTGCTTAATCTTAAATGAAAAAAATTTTAATAATAGGCGGTGGCGCAATGGGATCTGCTTTTACTTTTCCATGTATAGATAATAAAAACGAAGTAACTATCTCAGAGCCCTATAATAAAACTTTTATTAAAAATTTGTCTTCAAAAAAGAAATATCATTCTAGTTTGAAAATAAATTTACCAAATAAATTAATATACAAAAAGTATTCAACTCATTTGTTAACTAATAAATATGATTTAGTTGTTGTTGCGTTAAGTTTATCGGGAATAAATTTTATAAGTGAAGAATTTAAAAAATCAAACATCAAAAGTCCAATTCTTATTCTTACTAAAGGTTTAAAGTATGAGAAAAAAAAACAGAAAATTTTTACTATTTCAGAGGATATAAAGAAAACTAATAAAAATATAAATGTTTCAGTTTTAAAAGGACCTTGCTTAGCAAAAGAACTTTCAAATAAAAAACAAACAAGTGTGATTGTTGCTAATAAAAATATCAAAACCGCAAAAAAAATTTGTAATATGATAACTACAAAATACTATTTAACTGAAACTTCGAAAGATGTTATTGGAGTTGAGATCTGTTCTTCAATTAAAAATATTTATTCAATGATTATTGGAGCTGGAGATAGTTTAAATATGTCTTCAAGTTTATTCAAAAAATCTATAAATGAGATGATATATATTACTAAATATTTTAAAGGAAAAATTGAAACTGCTCTTGGATTAGCCGGAGTCGGAGATCTATACGTCAGTGCTGCAGGAGGTAGAAATAGTAAAATGGGTGGTTACTTGGGGCAAGGCTATACATTTAACAATGCTAAAAGAAAATTTATGCCAAATGAAACTGTTGAGGGAGAGCAACTTGCAAGAGAAATTGCTCCATTTGTATTAAAAAAAATTCAACAAAAAAAAATCCCTTTGATGACAAAATTAATTAAATCTATAATTAACAATAAAAAATTAATATTAAATTAAAATGGCGAGTATTAAAATAGATAAAGTAAATAAGTATTTTGGAAGTACTCATGTTATAAAAGATGTTTCTCTTGATATAAAAAGTGAGTCTTTTACTGTTCTAGTAGGACCAAGTGGTTGTGGTAAATCTACAATTTTAAGAATGATTGCTGGTTTAGAAGAAATTAACTCTGGCACAATATCTATTGACGATAAAGTTGTTAACGATCTGCCACCTAAAGAAAGAAATATTGCAATGGTATTTCAATCTTATGCTCTTTACCCTCATATGACAGTATTTGATAATATGGCTTTTGGTTTAAAGATTGAAAAAAAATCAAAAGAAGAAATAGAGCAAAGAGTAATGGAGGCTGCTAAAATTCTGCAAATAGAGGAGTATCTTGAGAGAAAACCCAAACAATTATCTGGAGGACAACGTCAAAGGGTGGCAATAGGAAGAGCCATTACAAGAAAACCAAAAGTTTTTTTATTTGATGAACCATTATCTAACTTAGATGCAGCGTTAAGAGTCCAAATGAGGGTAGAATTAGCAAAATTACATGATCAACTTAATGCAACAATGATTTACGTAACTCATGATCAGACTGAAGCCATGACACTTGCAAATGATATTGTTGTATTGGATCAAGGGATAGTTTCACAAAAGGGATCACCCATGAACTTATATAATAACCCAGATAATCTGTTTGTTGGTGGTTTTATCGGATCTCCAAAAATGAATTTTATAGATAGTAAAATTTTGAGTAAAAGTTCAAAGAGTTCTGAAGTAGATATAATGGGGACTGGAAAGTTAAATGTACCAAAAATTTCTGAAAATATTCAAGAAGGGGATAGTATAAAAATTGGAATAAGACCAGAGCACTTAATATTAAACGCAAAATCAGATACACTTTGGGAAAGCAAGGTTTTCGTCGTAGAAAAATTAGGGTCAGGAACATATTTATACTTGGAGAAAGAGGGAGATCCTCTTGTTGTACAAACTGATGGAGACACAAATATTAAAGTAGGTGACACTGTTAAAATAGGTTTTGATCCATTTCGTTGCCATTTATTTGATAATAAAGGTATTTCTTTTAAAAATTCTTGAATCAATCTCAGGTAGTATTGTGTAATTTAGATACTTGTTATTCTTCTTTTAAATGTTCATTATGTGTTAATTTTTAAATAACTTTAGAAAACACGAAAAAGAGGGGAATATATGTTTAAAAATATATTAATAACAATCTCTGCAATAGCTTTTGTTTTTAATTCAATTGCATTTGCAGATATCAAATTCTGGACGACAGAAACTCAACCAGCAAGAATGGCTAAACAAGAAGAGATGGCTAAAGCTTTTGAAGCTAAAACTGGAATTGGAGTTGAAGTTATCCCGATTGATGAAAAAGATTTAGGAACAAGAGCTACTGCAGCAGCTGCAGCAGGAGATCTTCCTGATGTAATTTATCATACATTGCAATATGTATTGCCATGGGCTGAAGCGGGAATTTTAGACGTTGATGCAAATAATGATATAATTAAAACACTTGGAAAAGATACTTTTGCTCCAGGCGCTTTAAAGATGGCTAAAAAAGGTGGCAAAATTGCAGCCGTGCCAGTAGATGGATGGACGCAAATGGTCGTTTACAGAAAAGATTTATTTAAAGCTGCTGGTTTAGAACCACCAACAACTTATGCAAATATTGAGAAAGCAATAGATGCTTTATCTAGTAACGATATGTTTGGATTTGTTGCTGCAACTAAAACTGATGAAAACTTTATGAGCCAGGTTTTGGAACATGTTCTGCTTGCAAATGGTGTAAACATCGTGAAAAAAGGTGGAACAAAAAAACAAGGTAGAGCTTTAAAAAATTCTTTACAGTTTTATAAAAAATTAGCTAAAGCAAGCCCTCCAGGAGAACTTTATTGGAAACAATCAAGAGAACTTTATTTCGCTGGTAAAACTCCAATGATAATATGGTCACCATTTATCATGGATGAATTAGCTGGTTTAAGAGATTCAGCTCCACCAACAATTAACAGTGATCCTACATCACCAGAATTGGCATCTAAAACTGGATTTATAACTAATTTTAGTGGACCAAATAATGTAAAAGGTGCAGCTTGGGCGGATGTTAGATACTTTGGTGTTACTGCAGATGCAGATACCGATGAAGCTAAGCAGTTTATTCTTTATTCAATGGATGAAGGATACACAAGCACTTTATCTATAGCACCAGAAGGTAAGTTCCCTGTAAGAAGAGGTAATGCAAGTGATCCAAATGCATTTACAACAGCTTGGAGTAAACTGCCTGTTGGAGTTGATAGAAAAGCTCCTTTAACAGATCTATATTCTGCAGATGTAATAAATAATATTGTTGCTGGTTTAGATACTGCTAATAGATGGGGCGTAAAAGAAGGTGAACTATCTAGAGCATCTAAAATTATTAACAATAAGTTTATAAATAGAATCACTAGACAATATATTGACGATCAATTGACGTTAGATGAAGCGGTAGATGAAATTAATACTGTACTAGCTAGCTTCTAGTAATTTAAAAAATTAAAAAAAGCGGGTAATATTAATTATCCGCTTTTTTTTATGAGTTCAAAACTTGCAAAAATTGAAAAAAGAACAGCTTATCTTTTAATATTACCATCAGTTTTTTTGGTATTTTCTATAATATTATTTCCAATATTCTCAAATATTTGGATTAGTTTTAAAAATGTAGAACTTAAAGATTTAAGAATTCCTGAACCAAGAGCAAAAAAATTAGTAAAATCAATTAACGATAATCCAACTCAAATAAAAATAATTTATAAATTAAGAAATAGTTCTCTTACACAAGAAATTACTAATGTAAAATTTAAAGATAAATATCCAGACAATCTCGAACCAACAAATTTAGATAATAGATGTCAATTTAAATCAAATTTACTTATGTGTAAATTAGGTAATTGGCCAAAAAAATACCGAGAAAATTTAGAAATAGTTTTTCAAAATACTAATAATCAAGAAATTTCAAAGAAGGAAATAAAATCTTATAAACCTAAACTATCAGGTAAGTCACAAAATATATTATTAACTTATGAATTTACTTTAAATAATTTCAAAAAAGTAATCAAAGACAAAGCATTTATAGATCTATTATCAACAACTTTTTATTACACTTTTTTTGGAACAATAGGTGCAATAGTTTTTGGAATTTTGGCAGCACAAATGGTAAATCAAAAATTTTTCGGAAGAACATTTATGAGAAGTGTCTTGTTGTTTCCTTATGTTGCACCAGTAGTTGCTCTTGCTTATACCTGGGAACTTTTACTTGATCCAACAAGTGGAACTTTAAATAATTTATTAATTAATTATCAAATTATTGAAGGACCAATAAATTTACTAGGACAAAAATACGTAACTTTAAACATACTTGGTTTTGATTTTAAATTAAGGTTAGCATTAACAACTGTAATTATTTTTGAAATTTGGAGATATTTTCCTCTAGCATTTTTATTTATTCTTGCTCGTCTTCAAGCAGTTCCAAAAGAGTTGTATGAAGCAGCTGATGTTGATGGTGCAAATCCTATCCAAAAATTTCTTAATATTACTTTGCCCCAGATATTAGCAGTGATTTCAATTTTATTTATGATTAGATTTATTTGGAATTTTAATAAATTTGAAGACATCTTCTTACTCACTGGTGGGGCATCAGGCACAAGAACATTGCCAATAAATGTATATCAACAAGGTTTTTCAATCGGGGATATAGGTATGGGTTCTGCAGTTTCTATTGTGATTGTAGCGTTTCTATTAATTTTTATGTTTATTTATTTTAAACTTTTAGGAAAAAGAGCTGATGAAAATTAAAAATATATTTACTTATTGCCTTATCTCTTCTTTGTTTTTGTTTTCATTAATTTGTATTTGGAAAATCTTAGTTACATTACAAGGAATTGAATTAACAAATTTCAATTTTAATAAATTATTTACCTTTGGAATAATTCTATGTGTAATAAATCTTCTTATTGGAAAAAAATTTAATTTAAATATTAAAATTACTACACTTGCACTTTTATTTTCTATCTTTGATTATTTCATCTCAATAAATTTACCTATTTGGTACAGTTTTGGCATATTCTTAATTTCATTATTTTTTTTCAATAACATAAAAAACTACGACAAAAACTTTTTGTCAAAAAATCATTCGTCTCAAAAATTATTCTTTAATTTTTTAACATTATTTGGTATTACGCTGTTTTCTTTTGTAATTCTTTTCCCTTTTTACATGATGTTAGTTACAAGCTTTAAAACACAAGCATTATTATTATTGAACCCCTTAGACTTTAGTATTAATTTTGCACAAGGATTGCCAGAGTTGTTCAAATCTTATTTTATAGTATTCAAAGATTATAATTTTGGAAGATATATGCTAACGAGCACAATAGTCTCCTTAGGCACAGTCATTATAACATTAATATTTGCAATACCAGCTGCTTACGCTGTTGCAAGACTTAATTTCTTTGGAAAAAATTTTTTATCAACATCCATATTGATAATTTATTTGTTTCCAGCGATAGTTTTAGTGATACCTTTGTACACAATTTTTAGTCAACTTGGTTTAAGAAATTCTATTGAGGGTTTACTAATAGTTTATACAGCTACAACCTTGCCTGTAGCAATTTATATGCTGCAAGGTTACTTTAAAAGTATACCAAAAGAATTAGAAGAAGCAGGGATAATAGATGGTCAAAATTGGCTTGGTATAATTTTTAAAATTATACTCCCACTTAGTTTACCCGCAATATCATCAGTAGCTTTGTATGTATTTATGATAGCTTGGAATGAATTTTTGTTTTCATTAATGTTTTTAGACCGGCCAAATACATTCACATTATCAAGAGCTATTCAGTTTCTGAATGTTGGAGCTGAAACACCTAGACAATATTTGATGGCAGGGTCTGTAGTAGTAACTTTGCCTATTTTAATAATTTTTGTTTATTTTGAAAAATATTTAGTAAGTGGTCTTACTGCAGGAAGCGTTAAAGGATAATGCAAAATAAAGTAGAAGAGGCAAAAAAAATATTATTAGGCAACAGAAAAAATGGCTACACACTTCCTACTAATAACAAATTATATCCTGCTCAATGGAATTGGGATTCAGCTTTTATAGCTCTTGGCTATTCTTACTTTAATTTAGATTTTTCAATTATAGAAATTGAAACTTTGCTTAATGGTCAGTGGGACGATGGTATGGTACCCCACATTCTTTTTCATGAAAAAGACACATCTTATTTTCCAAATCACACAACTTGGCAATGTGGAAAAAATATACCTTCTTCTGGTATTACTCAGCCACCAGTTTTAGCCAGTATTTTGAGAAAAATTGTTGAAAAAAATAAATTAAATAATGATCAAAACTCAAGGATAATTAAAGTAATCAAAAAAATTAAAAATTATCATGATTGGTTCATAAAATTCAGAGATCCTAATAAAACGGGCCTTGTATCCATATTACATCCTTGGGAAAGTGGGTATGATAATTCTCCAATTTGGGATCAGCCAATGAGCAATATCAAAGTAGATAAAGACCTTAATTATAAAAGAAGAGACCTTGAAGTTTCAAACTCTGATGAGAGACCTTTAAAAACTGATTATGATAGATATGTAACTTTAAGAGATCAATTTAGGGATGTTCTGTATGATCCACATAAATTGTATGAGATTTCTGATTTTAATGTAGTAGATGTTGGATTTAATGCTTTATTTTTGAGAGCAAATAAAGATCTACTTACCTTAGCTAAAAATTTAGATTTAAATTTCGATGATTTAAATAATTTCGTATCCAAAACTGAAAATCAAATATTAAAATTATATGATGATAATATTAATGATTTTGTCTCAAAAGATTTAAAAACTAATTTGAATATCGTTGTTCCATCAATAACAAATTATTTTACTTTATTTGCAAATTTAGAAAATGATCAATTAAATAAAAAAATTATTAATAATTTAAAAAATCATAATATTAATGACAATTACTATTTCTCAACAATAAAACCAAATCATCCTTCGTTTGAAGAAAAAAGATATTGGAGAGGTCCAATATGGATAAATTGTAATTGGTTGATTTATCAAGGACTTATTAAAAAAGAGCCAGAATATGCAAATGAAATCAAAAAAAAAACTTTAGAATTAATTGAAGAAAAAGGTTTTCATGAATATTACAGTTATAAAGATGGATCAGTTATGGGCGCAAATAATTTCTCATGGAGCGCAGCTTTATATTTAGACCTGGTTCTAGAAAATTAGATTAGATTTTTAGTTTTTATTTAGAAATGTTTCAGAGGAGTCGTCCATTGCTTTTGCCCAAGCTGTATGATGAACAGGAGCTACTGACCCTGTTACTGGAGATGAAAAAGATTTATTTCTATACGTTGATATATCTTCAACCTTATGATGTTCCCATTCTTTAAAATGTTTTCTGATTAGTTCAAAATCTATTTTTGGATAATCTGACATCTCATGTAATTCTTTTGTGTATTCAGTCTGAAAATCAATCATCTGATCAGGATTTTCTAGTTTTTCTTCTAAAGCAACCCATTTATTAATATCTTTTTCAATATCCCCTCCATTTGGTATATTTATTTTCCCCATTATAACATCTCTTGCGTACCAAGCTTGGCAATCAAACATATTGAATGTATGAAACTGATCTTGCATTCCTAGATACAAAAGTTTGTGATTATCTTGCCAAACAACACCTTTGTATAATTTTGGAGGATAAAGTCTGTTTCTTGTTTTAAGTTTTAAATTTTCTTCCAAGAAAGGAAAATGATGTAGGTAACCAGTACATAGTATTATTACATCTGCATCCTGTTCCGTGCCATCTTTAAAAATTGCTTTTTTTCCCTCTAATCTATCTAAATAGAATACTTCCTTCATTCCTTCAGGCCATTTAAAACCCATAGGATTATGCCTGTAGCCAATTGTTACACTTTTTGCTCCATATTTATTGCATTGAAGCGCAATATCCTCAGCGGAATAACTGCTTCCTAAAACTATAATATTTTTTCCTCTAAATTCTTCTGCATCTCTAAAATCATGTGAGTGCATTATTCTTCCAGGAAATGAACTCATACCTTTATATTCAGGTATAAAAGGAACTGAAAAATGACCAGTGGACACTACAACGTAATCAAAATGATCAGTTAAAATTTTATCATTTTCTTTATCTTGATAGCTAACTTCAAATTTGTCTGATTTAAAAACTGTATTAACTACTCTTGTATTAAATTTAATTTTATTTCTTAAATTTCCTTTACTTACTCTACTAGTGATATAATCATAAAGTACTTCTCTAGGTGGGAAAGAAGGAATTGGCTTTCCAAAATGTTCATCAAAAGAATAATCTGCAAATTCAAGACACTCTTTAGGTCCATTTGACCAAAGATATCTATACATACTATTATGAACTGGATCTCCATATTGGTCAGATCCCGTTCTCCAGCTATAATTCCAAAGACCTCCCCAATCACTTTGTTTTTCAAAGCAAACTATTTCAGGTATTTTGTCTCCTTTTTTCTCGGCATGTTCAAAAGCCCTCAGAATTGACAATCCACAAGGTCCAGCACCGATAATAGCGACTTTAGTCATGATAATTTTTCCTCTACAATTAAAATTATAAATATATTGTACTAAGAAAAATAGAAAAATTAAATATTATTTTAATATGAAAACTAATTGGAATTATCCTACTACAATTTGGGTTGGAGAGAACAGAATTCAAGATTTAAGCATAGCATGTAAAAATTTGAAAATTAATAAACCATTATTTGTCACAGATAAGGATTTAATTAATCTAAAAATGGTTCAAGATATTATTTTAGATTTAAAAAAAACCTTTAATCATCTTCAAGTTTTTTCAAATTTTTCAGGTAATCCTGTAGGCGAGAATGTGGAAGAGGGAGTGGGGGAGTTTAAAAAATTAGGTTGTGATGGAGTTATTGCATTTGGTGGTGGCAGCGGTCTTGATGTAGGTAAAGCTATTGCTTTTATGACAGGACAGTCTAGACCATTATGGGATTTTGAAGATATAGGTGATTATTGGAAAAGAGCAGATGAAACTAACATTGCACCGATCATTGCTGTACCCACTACAGCAGGGACAGGATCAGAAACTGGAAGAGCATCAGCTATAATCAATAAACAAACAGGTATAAAAAAAATTATTTTCCACCCGAAATTTTTACCTTCAATTGTAATTTTAGATCCTAATTTAACTTTAGATCTTTCTCCAAGATTGACTGCAGCGACAGGCATGGATGCTTTGGCACACAATTTAGAAGCTTTTTGTGCGCCTGGATTTCACCCGATGGCTGATGGAATTGCGATTGAGGGAATGAAGTTAATTAAAAACTCATTAATTAAAGCAGTTAAGAACGGTAAAGATTTAAATGCTAGAGCAGAATTATTAGCTTCAGCTAGCATGGGTTCTACCGCTTTTCAAAAAGGGCTTGGTGCTATTCATTCTTTAAGCCACCCTATTAATGCACAATTTAATGTTCACCACGGTTTATCAAATGCTATCTTTATGCCTTATGTATTAACTTTTAACAAAGATATGATTGAAAAAAGGATAATTTCTATATGTGATTATCTCAAACTCGATAAAAGTTTTGATAGTTTTTTAAAGTGGATTTTAGAACTAAGAAAAGAATTAAATATACCGCATAAATTATCAGAAATTGTTGATGTAAATAAAATAAATTTAGAGCAGTTATCAGTTATGGCATTAGAAGATCCTTCAACTTCTACCAATCCAAGAACAATGAGCAAAGATGACATGAAAGCACTTTATGAACATAGTATTTCAGGTAAATTATTTTAATGAAAAGAATTCTGATAGTTGAAGGTAACCTTAGAGAAGAAAATCAAAGCTTTACTGATGGTGGAATTAAAACTCATACTGAAAGTTTAAAAGACAGTATTAGTTATTTTACAGATCAATTAGATATTGATGTTGTTAATCCTTCATCAGATGAAAATATTAATGAAGTAGCTAAAGATTTAACTAAATATCATGGAATGATATGGGGTGGTAGTAGTTTAAATATTTACAATGATACTCCAGAAATAAGAAGACAATTAAACTTTATGAGGGAATGTCAAAAGAATATAAAAAATATATTCGCAATATGTTGGGGAATGCAAGTTGCTGTGACCGTTGCTGGTGGTGAAGTAAAGAAATGCCCTAATGGCGCTCACAGGGGAATAGCTCACGACATAGAAATAAACGAAAATGGTCTTAAACATCCGCTTTATAAAAATAAAAATAAAAAATTTAATACCCCTGCATTTAATTTTGATGAAGTTGTAAAATTACCTGAGGGCTCTACATTACTTTCATCAAATCCAATAAATAAAGTCATGGGTATAAATTTTAATGTTGGTTCAACGAATGTATGGGGAATACAATATCACCCAGAGATAACTTATGCCAAAATGATAAGCTTAATTCATTTTAGGAGAGATCGACTTTTAGAAAAAAAAGCATTTATTGACCAAATGGAAATAGACTCTCATGTAAAAATTATAGAAGATGAAAATAAAATTTCAAATAAAGATGCAAGGATGAGAGAATTAGAAAATTGGCTAAATAATTTAAATTAGAACAAGCCTTCTATTTCACCTTTTTCATTAAGCTTAATAGAGTCTGCTGCAGGAACTCGTGGAAGTCCAGGCATTGTCATGATGGCTCCGCATATAACAACAATAAATTCTGCACCTGAAGATAATCTTACTTCTCTAATTGGTAATGAATGGCCTGTTGGAGCACCTTTTGCATTTGGATCAGTAGAAAAACTATATTGTGTTTTGGCTACACATATCGGTAAATTTCCATAACCCGCTTCTTCAAAAGATTTTAATTGATCTTTTATTTTACTGTCAACAACAACTTCGTTTGCTCGGTATATTTCTTTTGCAACAATTTCAACTTTCTTTAGTAAAGGTGTTTTTTCATCATATAAAAATTTAAAATTTGCTTGTTTTTGATCAATTAAATCTACAATATGAGTGGCAAGTTCTTTTGTTCCCTCACCACCATTTGACCAATGAGTACATAAAGTAGCTTTAACTCCCATATTATCACAAGCATTTATTAACTCTTTTACTTCATTATCAGTATCAGCAACAAAATGATTAACAGCAACCGCTACCGGTAAACCAAATTTTTTTACATTTTCAATGTGTCTTTCTAAATTTACTAAACCTTTCTTTAACGCGTCTACATTTTCATTTTTTAAATCATCTTTAGCTACACCACCGTGCATTTTTAATGCTCTAATTGTTGCAACAATAACTACACACTCAGGTTTTAAATTTGATTTTCTACATTTAATATCTAGAAATTTTTCTGCTCCTAGGTCTGCTCCAAATCCAGCTTCAGTTACAACATAATCAGCTAGTTTTAAACCTGCTTTAGTTGCTATTACAGAGTTACATCCATGAGCAATATTCGCAAAAGGACCACCATGAATAATGGCAGGATTATTTTCTAAAGTTTGAGTTACATTAGGTCTAATTGCTTCTTTTAACAAAACAGTCATTGGTCCATGAGCATTTAAATCTTTTGCAAAAATAGGCTTTCTATCTCTAGTATAAGCAACTGTAATATTACCTATTCTCTTTTCCAAATCTTCAAGATCATTAGCTAAGCAAAAGATTGCCATTATCTCTGATGCTACTGTAATATCAAAACCATCTTCTCTTGGAAAACCATTTGCAATTCCACCTAAATTAATATTGATAGATCTTAAAGACCTATCATTCATATCCATAACTCTTCTCCAAACTACTCTTCTTACATCTATGTTTAATTTATTTCCCCAATAAATATGATTATCAATTAACGCTGACAATAAGTTGTGAGCAGATGTAATTGCATGGAAGTCTCCCGTAAAATGTAAATTGATTTGTTCCATTGGAACAACTTGAGCATATCCTCCTCCTGCTGCTCCACCTTTCATTCCAAATGAAGGGCCTAAACTAGGTTCACGTAAACACACTATAGAATTTTTACCGATTTTATTTAATCCATCATTTAAGCCAACTGACGTAGTTGTCTTTCCCTCTCCAGCAGGAGTTGGTGTAATAGCAGTAACTAAAATTAATTTTCCATTTTGTTTATCTTTCAAACTATCTAAATATTCTAAATTTATTTTAGCAATATGACGTCCCATAGGGCTAAAAGCACTTGGTTCGTCTGGAACATTAATTTTACCCAAAATCTCATTTATGGGTTTCATTTTTGCTTCTCGTGCAATTTGGATATCTGATTTTGACATAAATCTAAATACTTATTAATGAGCAGAATTACTATCCTTTTTTGTCACGTATTTAAACATCTAAAAAATATATATAAAAAAAATTAGCAAAAACTTATATTTAATTTTATAAAACTTACGGATGCAGAAATATTCAGTATTTAGTCTAATCAAAAACGCATTCTCCAATCACCAAAATTGGGAAGTTGCTTGGAAAGATCCAACTCCAAAAAGTGAATATGATGTAGTCATCATTGGAGGTGGAGGACATGGTCTTGCTACTGCATATTATTTAGCAAAAGAACACAATATTAGAAATGTAGCTATCATTGAGAAAGGCTGGATTGGTGGTGGAAATGTTGGTCGAAATACAACAATCATAAGATCAAATTTTATGTACGATGCTAATGCAAGATTTAATGAATTTGGAATGGATTTATGGAGAAACTTAAGTCAAGAACTGAACTTTAATGTGATGTTTTCTCCAAGGGGAATAATAAACTTAGCCCACTCAGATGCTCAAATGAATGCATATGCTCGTAGAGGAAACTCTATGAGATTAAATGGAATAGATGCAAAGTTATTGGATAGAGACGAAGTTAAAAAATTAATTCCAATGGCAGACTTTAGTGATGAAGTACGTTTCCCAATCTTTGGTGGTTTAATGCAACCAAGTGCTGGTACCGCAAGACACGACGCTGTTGCTTGGGGTTATGCGCGTCAAGCAGATGATATGGGAGTAGATATTATACAACATTGTGAGGTCACTGGTTTTGATGTTGTTAACGGAAAGATAAAAGGAATTAGAACTTCAAGAGGAGATATTAAAGCAAAAAAAGTTGGATTATGTGTTGCAGGTAGCACAAATATATTAGCTGAAAAATTAAATATGACACTGCCAATAGAAACTCATGTACTGCAAGCTTGTGTTTCTGAGCCTGTAAAACCATTATTAGACGGAGTAGTAACTTTTGGTGCAGGCCACTTTTATATAAGTCAATCAGATAAAGGTGAGATGGTAATGGGTGGTGATCTTGATGGATATAATAGTTATGCTCAAAGAGGCAACTTGCCAACCATACAACATGTATTGACAGGTGGCTTAGCTTTGTTTCCATTTTTAAGCAGATTAAAAATGTTAAGGACATGGGGTGGGATCATGGATATGTCTATGGATGGTTCACCAATAATTGATAAAACTCATATTGAAGGTTTATATTTAAATTGCGGATGGTGTTATGGAGGTTTTAAATCAACTCCTGTCTCAGGTTGGACATTTGCTCACACAATTGCGCAAGATCAAGTTCATGAATTAAATTCAGATTTAAGATTAAATAGATTTTCTACAGGCCATCTTTTAGATGAAAAAGGTTTAGGAACTAAAACCTGGATTGGTTAAAAAATGTTATATATCAAATGTCCTTATTGCGGTTTAAGAGCACAAAAAGAATTTTCATATGGAGGTGATGCAACTGTAAAAAGACCTAATATAAATGAAGAAGTATCAAGCAAGGATTGGGATAATTTTGTTTATATGAGAAAAAGTCCAAGAGGGAAACATATAGAGTTATGGCAACATATAGCTGGATGTAGACAATGGATTAAGGTGCAAAGAGACACCGCTACACATGAAATTTTCCAAACAGCAAAAGTCACAGAAGAAATAAGATGAGCCAACCATTTAGATTAAATAAAGAGGGATTAATTAATCGAAACAAAAAAATATCTTTTACTTTTAATGGTAAAAAATTATTTGGATATGAAGGTGATACAATTGCATCTGCTTTGATTGCAAATGGAATACACCTAGTTGGTAGAAGTTTTAAATATCATAGACCAAGAGGTTTTTTTGGTGCAGGAGTAGAAGAGCCAAACGCAAAGCTTCAAGTAGAATTCAATGGTCATTCAGAACCTAATGTTAATGCAACAGAAATGGAACTGGTTGAAGGTTTGTCTGCAACAAGCCAAAACTGTTGGCCATCAGTTAATTTTGATGTCGGTGCAATTAATAATTTTTTAAAAATGTTTTTCCCTGCTGGGTTTTATTACAAAACGTTTATGTGGCCTAAAAGTTTCTGGTATAAAATTTACGAACCTTTCATTAGAAAAGCCGCAGGATTAGGGGTTGCTTCGATAGAAAAAGATAAAGAAAGATATGAACATAAATTTGAGTATTGCGATTTATTAGTTACTGGATCCGGACCCTCTGGATTAGCAAGTGCATATGCTGCTGCAAAAAATGGAGCAAAAGTAATTTTAGCTGAGGATAAACCAAGATTTGGAGGAACACTTTTAACTGATGACGTAAGCATCGATAATTTATCAGGAAAAGATTGGGCAGAAAAAATAATTACTGAATTAAAATCTATGCCTAATGTAACTGTAAAAAATAGATCTCAAGTTTTTGGTTACTATGATCATAACATGTTGGTTATGTTTGAGAGAGTTAGTGATCATTTAGAAAAAAAATCAAAATTCACTCCAAGACAAAGACTTTGGTATATTAGAGCCAAAGAAACAATTTTATCAACTGGTTCAATTGAAAGACCAATTGTGTTTGGCAACAATGATACTCCAGGAATATTTTTATCAGCAGCTGCGAAAGAATATATGAAAGTCTACGGAGTATTAGTTGGAAAGAAACCTTTAATATTTACAAATAACGATAGTGCATATGAAACAGCTTTAGAGTTCAAAAAAAATAATGTTGAACCAATTATATTAGATACAAGAGAAGAACATTCATCAGAATTAATTGATGAAGCTAAATCAAAGGGAATTGATATAAGATTTTCCCACGGTGTTATTGTCGCTAATGGATACAAAAAAGTTAAATCTGCAAAAATTGGCAAACTAAATAAAGATAAAAATTCTTTTGAGAAAATAGAGACTGTAGATTGTGATTGTATTTGTGTATCTGGATTTTGGACACCATCTGTTCATTTAGCATCACAATCAGGAAATAAACTTAAGTATGAAGAAAAAATTGATGCATTTATTCCAGATAAGAAAAAACAACATGAGACATCAGTTGGTGCAGCAAATGGATCATTTACATTAGAAGAAAGTTTAAAACATGGTTTTGAAAATGGTTCAAATCTTTCCGCAAAAATTACAGAGACTAAAACAGAAATCTCAATTCCAAATGTAAATGAAAAGAAATACGGAGCTCATGATAAATTTTGGTGTATGCCGTTACCTAAAAATGAAAATCCAAAAAGATTTGTTGACTTTCAAAATGATGTATCTGTCTCTGATATAGAAATCGCACTAAGAGAAGGTTACAGATCAATAGAGCACGTCAAAAGATATACAACTCTTGGAATGGCAACAGATCAAGGCCGTACAAGTAATTTAAATGGTCTTCAGTTGGTATCTAATATAGAAAATAAAATAGTTCCTGAAGTGGGACACACAACATTTAGACCACCTTTCACACCAATTACAATCGGGACAATAGTTGGTCGTGAAGTAGGTATGGAATATATGCCGACTAGAAAAACTCCAATGCATGAATGGCATGAGAAAAATAATGCTGTATTTGTTGATGCAGGTGCTTGGAAAAGACCTCGATATTATAAAGAAGGAAATGAAACTTTATTTGAAGCTTCAAAGAGAGAGGCAAAAAACGTTAGAGAGAATGTTGGTATATGCGATGTAACAACATTAGGAAAAATTGATATTAAAGGTCCAGACGCAGCAGAATTTTTAAACAGAGTTTATACAAATGCTTGGATGAAATTACCTATTGGAAAAGCAAGATATGGATTAATGCTTAGAGAAGATGGAATTGTCATGGACGATGGAACAACAACAAGAATTTCAGAAAATCATTATCATATGACAACAACAACTGCACAAGCTGCAAATGTTTTGTCTCACTTAGAATATTATCTTCAAATTGTTTGGCCAGAATTAAATGTAAATGTTGTCTCTACAACTGAGCAATGGGCAGGGGCTGCAATTGCTGGACCTAAATCTAGAGACATGTTATCAAAATTATATCCAGACTTAGACGTATCAAATGAAGCTTTGCCTTTTATGGGCTATAAAGAAGCAGAATTTTTTGGTGTTCCATCAAGAATTTTTAGAATTTCATTTTCTGGTGAGCTTGCATATGAGATTAATGTCAAATCAGATCATGGCATGTTCATGTGGGAGAAAATGATGGAAGTAGGAAAAGAATTTGGAAATCAGCCTTACGGAACTGAAGCTTTATCAACATTAAGAATTGAAATGGGACACGTTGCAGGACCAGAATTAGATGGCCGAACAATCCCATCAGATGTTTCATTAAATGGATTAGTTTCAAAGAAAAAAGATTTTATTGGCAAAAATTCTTTAGGAAGAGAAGCATTTAATGTTGAGAGCAGACAAAAAATTGTTGGACTTATTCCAATTGATAGAAAGTCTAGTATTCCTGAAGGATCTCATATCGTCAAAGATCAGAATGCAAAATTACCAAACCCTAAACTTGGCCATGTTTCTTCTTCTTGTTGGAGTGTAGAAAATAATAATCCATTTTCACTAGCAATTATGAAAGATGGAAAAAATATGATAGGTAAAAAGTTTTTTGCGGTATCACCATTAAAAAATAAATCAATTGAAGTAGAAGTTATTTCTTCTCATTATGTTGATCCTGAAGGAAAAAGAGTTAGATCATGAAAAATGTTTCTGCACTAGAAAATATTCATAAACATGGATTGTTTGGCAATCACGATAGTAAAGATGAGCTAATAAATATTAGAGAAATCAAAGATATTTTGATTTATCAGATTGTTAAATATAAAAAATCTTCAATTAGTATTGATAAAATAAAAATAGATAATTTAAATTTACCCCAGACTCTTTTGGTATCTTCAAATCCTAATACAAGAATTTTATGGATGGGACCTGATAATTGGTTAGTCGTTTCAAAGAATAAAGAAATAGAAAAATCTATTTTAGAAAACCTTAGTCATGATGATTTTGCATTAACTGATCTATCTCATTCAAGAACAATACTTGAATTAGAAGGTTCTTTGGTAGATGAAGTATTGAAAAAAGGTTGTCCATTAAATTTAGATGGCCTTGATGAAGGGAAATGTTCTAATTCTGCTTTTCATGCAATTACAATAACTATTGATTTTATTAGTTCAAATCCAAGAAAAGTAAGAATATTCGCTTTAAGAAGTTTTGGTGAATCTCTTTATCATTCAATAACTGATGCTTGTTTAGAATTTGGCTATAAAGCTGAATAAAAATTATTCTGAAGTTTTAAATTTGGTTTTTTGAATAATAACCACAAACACAATTGGAATTATTAAAGTTATTAGTGTTACTGTTATCAACAAAATACCTAGATCTGAATAATCGGCAGTGGTAAGAATAGCGTTTGTTACCTTATCCTTTACCTCTCTAGTAATAACATAAATTTCATTTAAATATTTAGTTCCTAAAGCACTTGCTGATAAAGCAAGATTTGTAAAAGATGCGAATACTGCAAAGAAAGTTGCTTTTAAGTGCGAAGGCGCATTTTTAGCAATCCATGCAAGCAAAGGAATCATTGAGACTTGTCCCAAAGGTGACTCAAGTGCAGTATTTAATATTGCAATAAATTTAGCATCAACAACTCCATTAGTAATTGATGATGTCCAATTGTGAAATCCATAATACATTCCTACACTTGGTAAAAATAAAATTGCACCAGCAACAGATAAAATCACTATTATTCTAGCTATTGAGTTGTTTGCCATAAATGGTCTTAATAAGATAATACCAACAAGCGTTAAAACAGAGGCTAAAAGAGATAATACAGAAAAAAATTGTTCATTGAATTCAAGTACATCAATTTCAAACCACGATAGACCTGGACCAGGTCCTGGCATTGCTCTAAAAATAAAAATTATTATTGCTGTGCCTACAACAGTAAGTCTTAAATCCTGAGGAAGTTCCTTAACTAATTTATTCATTAAAAATAGAATAATTGCCATTGAACCTACGAAAACAATTTCTTGAGCAAAAGGCACTTTGAATGATCCAATACCTAAAGTGAAAATAACAAAAACCAAGCTTCCACCTAATATCCACCAGTTTACTTCAGTTTTCTCTGAAGGAGCATAATCTTGATCACCCTCTAGACCTTGTTCAATAAGTTTTCTTTTCTTTTGATTTTTTAGATATGTAGCAAGAAATATTCCTAGTACAGATACAATTGGAATAATTAAAGCATATATATAAATTGAACCGTATAAACTTATCTTATCTGCTTGTTCAAGATCGTCTACTCCTTTAAAGAGAATTACATTGGCTAAAGCAACTAAAACAGTTCCACCAATTATAGCAAATCTTCCAAGAGTTTGCATTGTTGTATGCATAAGCTTGATTTCGTCTCTTGAAAATTTATTTCCAGTGTCATCAACTAAAGGAACTGCTTCTACAGTCATCGCATCAGCTACAACATCTTGCACAACATAACCAATCGGAGCAAGCAAAACACTGATCACAAACCATGTTTCCACTGAAAGAATTGATGACATCCACTCAGTATGAATTATTAAACCGTACATTATAATTAAACTTAATGAGATTAAGGATGCTCCTACAAAAACCATGTAATTTTTTTTATTCCAGATTAGATCAACAAGATGACCCAAAGGCATCTTCAATGCCCATGGAATTCCAGCCCAAAAACCCAGTCCAGCAAGAAAAGCAGCAGATAAGTTTAGATAGTCTTTAACGAAAAAAGTTCCAACAATACCTGTTAGTCCTGAAATACCAGCAGCAAGATAAATCATCAATGGTGGTAGATAGGTCCATTTAAACTGTCTTCCTAAATCTATTAAAGTACTATCTATAAATCTCAAAATTTTATTACTCATAAATTATTCTGTTAAATTTAATAATATTAATCCATTTTGTTTAGTTTCTTTACACCAAAGTTCATAACTTTCACAAACTCTCCACAAATGGTCAAATGCTCTTTGAGACAATTCTAAGGGAAAGTGACTTTTTGCATAATATAATTTTGGGATTTTCATTAATTGTTTAATCATAGTATCTTTTTGTATTTGTAAAAGTCTTATCGTTTCCTGATTAATCTTTTTTTTTGTAGATTTATCTACGTAGTCATTGCTCTCAAGTTCTTTAAACCACTTATCGTGAAAATTTCCTGAACTAATTTCATTATAATCTTCTGATGCAATAAATATTTCAAAAGCTTGAATATTAGTTAAATTTGGATTTTTAATCTTGATTTCATATATTTTTTGATAAATGATTTCGGCAACATATAATACAAATGGTCTTGATTTATCAGTTTCCAAATTAAACTCCTCAAATGTCTACCGAATAATAGCACGAATTAGGATCGTCTTTATAGTGCGCAAAAGGCCCACACTCTATAAAGCCAAAACTTTTAAAAAGTTTTCTAGCGGGTGCAAAAAAATCACCCGCACCAGTTTCGACACTTAGTTTAGTAATTCCTATTTGTTTAGATTTTTCAATAAGATGTGAAATTATTTTTCCACCATATTTTTTATTTCTGAACTTATCTGAAACTCTTATAGATTTAAATTCTCCATGTGTTCCGTCAAATAATTTTAGAGCTCCACAACCAATTAATTCGTTATTTTCCCATAAACTCCAGAATTTTATACTTGGATCCTTTAATCCAGGTATATCTAATACATGCGAACTCCCTTTAGGAGAAACTGATCTCAATTCAATAAAATGCTTAGTTAGCAACTCATTTACTTGCGGATCATCAAAATTATTTTCTATTGATTTCATAGTTTTGAAAAACATATAATCTAAATTTAGATTAAACCAAGAAAATTAAATATGTGTGGAAGATACGTAATAACTAGCCCTGTTACAAAAACAAAAAAACTTGTTAAGTCAGCTATACAAGTTGAAGATAATGAAAATTATAATGCACATCCATTTCAGAAATTACCTGTGATTAAAAAATATAATAATGGAAATACTCTAGAAAATTTAAAGTGGGGAGTAGTACCTAACTGGGCTAAGCAAAAAGATTTTAAACCACTAATAAATGCTAGACTAGAAACTATAGATGAAAAAGTGTCTTTCAAAAAACTAATTCGACTACATAGATGTGTAGCTGTAGCAGATGGTTTTTATGAATGGAAAAGAGAAAAAGAAAATAAGACACCTTATTATTTTTTGAGAGAGGATAAAAAGCTTATGTATTTAGCGGCTATTTATGACAATGATCAATTTTGTTTAATAACCGAGGATGCAGATGAAAATATTAAACAAATACATCATAGACAGCCTGTTATAATTAATGAAAATGATGTTAATAGATATTTAAATCTTGAATTAACAGGATCGAGTTTTCTTAAAGAGTGTAAAAAAACAAAATTAAACTTTCATGAAGTTTCAAAGGAAGTTAATAAACCTACAAACAATAATATTTCTTTGATACAAACTATATCTTAAAACTATTTTTCTATAGTTGTTAAATGTCCCATTTTTCTTTTAGCTTTAACTTCTTTTTTTAAATAATCATAAAAAAATTCATTTTCTTTAAATTTTTTATTTTTATATTCCAATATATCCTCACCAATCAAATTAAGCATTTTTGCATTATAAATTTTTTTTGTTTCTAATTTTTCAAGTCCACATACAGCTCTGATGTGGTTTTCAAATTGGCTAATGTTGTGTGAATTTATAGTTAGGTGTCCAGAATTATGTACTCGTGGCGCAACTTCATTAGCATATAAATTATTATTTTTATCTATAAAGAATTCAACACACATAGTACCAATATAATCAAGTTCCTCAGCCACTTTTTGTGCCCAGTCCAATGCTTTATTTTTAATATCATCACTTATATCAGCTGGAATTTTGGAGTGTTTTAAAATCTGGTCTTCATGATAATTTTCAATTGGATCATAAATTTCATATTTTTGGTGTCCAAATCTTGTAACAACTACTGAAATTTCTTTTTTTAAATTTACTATCTTTTCTAAGATGTAGCCTTTTGAAAAATCAAAATCTTCATTTAAATCATTTACATTATTTATTTTATATTGGCCCTTTCCATCATAACCAAGTGTACAAGTTTTCAATAAACCAGGTATTAATCTATCGTTTATTTTTATATCATCTAAATCATTTATACTTACAAACTGTGTTGTAGTTATATTGTTTTTATTCAAAAACTCTTTTTCAGTCATTCTATTTTGAATTAATTTATTTATTTCGGGGCTTGGTAATACCGATTTGGTTTCATTAATTCTTTTCAATATATCATATGGTATATTTTCAAACTCATAAGTAACAAGATCAACTTTTTCTAAAAAGCTATTGATAATATTTATGTCTTGGTAATTTCCATAAATAAATTCATCTGCAAAATTGATTGCGGGTGCATCTTTATCATCTGATAAAATAACCGTTTTAATATTAAGTTTTTTCGCTGCAGATGCTAATAGACTTCCTAATTGTCCTCCACCTATTATTCCTAGATCAGGTTTAGACATTAATTACTTTGGTTTTTTTTTTACTTTTGATGTTTGTTTTTTTCGCCAATTTAAAAGTGTTTTTTTTACATTGTTATCATACGTAGCTATAATTGAAGCAGCATATAAACCAGCATTAATTGCACCATCTTCTCCAATAGCAACTGTGCCAACAGGAATTCCTTTTGGCATTTGAGCAATTGATAACAGGCTATCTAAACCTTTTAACTTTTTACTTTCAATGGGAACACCTATGACTGGAATTCTAGTTATAGCAGCAATCATACCAGGTAAATGCGCTGATCCTCCGGCTCCAGCAATAATAATAGAAATATTATTATTTTCTGCTTTCTTTGCATAGGTATAAAGTCTATCAGGCGTCCTGTGCGCAGAGACGATATTTGTCTCATAATTAACTTTTAAAATCTTAAGAACTTTTTCACAATTCTTCATTGTCTTATAATCAGACTGACTACCCATTACAATTGATACTTTATGTGATTTTTTTTTGTATATCATGAAACTAACATCAATTTACAGATATTTCCTTTAAATTGCAATTTTTAGCTAATGACAGTTTAAGTTAGTGACAATCACAATAATAATAATAGTGTATATTAAATATGAATTATCGAATTGATAATCTTCAATATTGTAAATGGTCTAGAGAAATCTTTGAAATAAATAATAAAGCTGGATTAAATGCAGTTCACGTAACGTTAGTTTATCATGAAGACTATGATGAATTACAACAAAGAATACAAGAGTGGAATAAACATTTCGAAGAAAATAAAGATCTTATATTTCTAGGAAATAACTACAACGATATTACAAAGGCAAAAGAAGAAAACAAAACTGCAATTTTTTTTGGATTTCAAAATTGCTCTCCAATTGAAGACGACATAGGTCTTATAGAAAAAGTACACTCACAAGGTTGTCGATTTATGCAATTAACTTATAACAACCAATCATTATTAGCCACTGGATGTTATGAAAAAAATGATAGCGGAGTTACTAATTTTGGAAAAGAGGCTATTAAAGAAATGAATAGAGTAGGTATCGTTGTTGACATGTCTCATTCAGCAGAGAAAAGTACACTTGATGCAATTGAAATTAGTCAAAAACCTATTGCAATTACTCATGCAAATCCAACTTTTTGGTTTGAAGCGAAAAGAAATAAATCTACAGAATTATTAAAAGTTTTATCCGATAGTGGAGGAATGTTAGGGTTATCATTGTATGCTCATCATTTAAAAGATGGAACGAATTGTAAAATAGAAAGTTTTTGTGAAATGGTTGCAAGAACAGTTGAAATTATGGGTATTAATAATGTTGGTATAGGATCAGACTTATGTTTGAACCAACCAGACACTGTAGTTGAGTGGATGAGAAATGGAACATGGTCAAAATCAAAAAATTTTGGTGAAGGCAGTAAAGATAAACCTGGTTTTCCAAAACAACCAGATTGGTTTTTGGATGCAAGAGGATTTAATAATGTAAATACAGAATTAAAAAATAAAGGTTTTCACGAAGAAGAGATAAATAAGATACTTGGCAATAACTGGTTTAATTTTTATAAAGGAATTAATTAATGCAAGTCCCACTAAGAGATCCTAAAATTGTAATGAAACTTTCTAGGCTTGGATCGTTTCATCAATCTAAATTATCTTTTCTAAGATCATTTTTAAATGAGTTCAAAGATTGGAAATATAACAGAGATTTGTTTGATTTGAATGATAGGGGGTATGGAATTGCGATTTATTCATTTTCAAAAGATAAAAAAACATATTCTCTAGTTTGTTTTGCCAATGAGCTTAAAGATGATGAAAGATCTGATAGAGTAATAGCAACTAAATGGGATGCTGCATTTGCTTTGTATGATGGCATTCCTTCAAAAATTGATATTGATAGACTTTCACAAAATGTTCCTAAACAAGAAGTAGGAAGACTTTCTTATAAAGAACTAACTCTTTCAAGAGCAAATAGGTCAGTTAGAGCATTTAATTATGTGGTTGAGTGTTTATCAAAAGGTATCCAGCCCAATACTAATGAGCTTTCAAAAGTTGGATATTTGTACAGAACAACTGCAGTATACGGCTCAGGAAAATTTGGATTAGCAGACAGGTTTAGAATTAAAAATAGAGATGAAATAAATGGTCCTTTTAGATTGGAAATGATGTTAGTTTACCTTGTAAGACAATTTACTTTCGATCAAGTCAATCATATAGCAAAACATAAAAATCCTAAAGATGCTGTAGAATTAGACTTGGATATTTGCAGAAATTTAGGAATTGGAAATTCAACTGGATTAGGAATGGCACCATTTATTGTTAACCACCCTTCGTTATTAAATAATTGGATTCTAGCTAAAGAGACAGCTTTAAAAAAAATAAGAGAAATAGAAAAAGTATCAGAAGAAGAGTTTAAAATTTTTTACAATTGTTTAACAAAATCTTTAAAAAATGTAACTTCATGGAATACTGATAGCGAATACCAAAAGAAAAAAATAAACAATTTAATTAATGATTTACAAAATTTAATTAATTATTTGAAAGATAATATTGATAAATCAAATTTTTATATATTTGATAAATTATATAACTGGGCAGAGGAAAATTTATCTGAAGAAGGAGTTGAGTATTTGGTTTCTATAATGATGGAGCCATATAATGAAATAACTGATCCTTTAATTTCTCAAATGAGTTCAGACGAGGATAGTAGTTTTAATATACCTGTAGACAGAACTATAAATGACCTAAGAGAAATAATTGAGAAAAATTATTCAGATATTTTAAAAATTGATTTTTCAAAAAATGAAAATAATAAAAAATTTTGGTTCATATCAAAAAATAAAGAAGAACCTAGGATTGGAGATCGGTTTGAAGATAATGGTTCAGAACTCGAGCAGCCTACAGCTATTGCTAGAGATATAAAAAAACTTTATGAAACTATTTTTAATTTAAAAAACAGTTTAAAGATTGGTAAATTTTTAGTACAGAACAATGATTTAAGACATATTGTAAGAAGAGTGTTTATAACAGAGAAATATCCATATTCTGAAATTCAAGATAACACTATCGGCTCAAAATTAGTTCCTATAGATATGTTAAGACTTAAATTATCTTTTTTTGGGGCAGTAAAGTTTGATCCAAGATCTGACAAATGGTTAAGGATTTGTATGTTTCAAGGAGCTCCATTACCAGATGAACTTAATTCATTTAATCCATATTGGATGTATAATTAAAGTAATTAATGAGAAGTTATAGTGAAATTGACACGATTGTTAAACGTTCAACAAAAGCTAAAGGTTTCTCCTGGGGAGTTGCAGAAGAAATAGGAAAGAACATTAAACAACTCGAGTTATTTGGTTTACCAGGAATAAAAAACATAAACCAATATTTTAAGATTTTTAATAATGAGAAGTTTGAAAATTGCCAATCTTTTAACAAAAGCAACAGACCTCAAAACTTTTACTGTCCGATTAAACTTGGATTAAGTTTTTTTGATCAATCTATCTCTATCCAAGAACTAAATGATATAGAAATTGAAAAAATGGCTTACCCATTGATATTTTTGCCGTTTGTCAGCAGATCTTCGGAAATAACAGGAAAGAGAATTTTTTTAAAGATAGATCAAAAAGAATTTTTATTAAATTTTAATCAATCAATTTATTCAAATTACTTAAGTAGTGAGGTTGTAGAAAAAGCTGATGTAATCAAAATTCAATTTTTAGAAAATAAGAATAATTTTTCTGAAGAAGATTGGAAAGAATTAACAAAATTATCTGAAAAAACATTTGTGGAAGAAACAGATGAGTTAAAGCAAAAAACCGCAGGAGCAGGATTAACAGATAATGACTGATAACTTTGAATATAAATCAGACAAATCAAATAATAATGAATTAAATGATATTTGTGATGAATGTAAAAAAGAAGATGAGACAGTAACTCAAAATTTAATACTCACAGGATATAAACTTTGTAATTCCTGCAGAACATCAAAAACTTTATTTCCGCTTTAAATATTTGTACTTATAGGTAATGAATTAATTTTTGTCATTACGAAAGAAATTGTCAAAAAAGAAATAATTAAAAAAGACAAAAATACAATTCCAAATGCTTTTAAATTTGACTTTAAATTTAAAATATGTCTTGTTGCAATTATCAATGAAGCAAAAATCCAAAATTGAGTAAGAAAAATAATTAAAAGAACCAGTTCTGGTGTAACTGCAAAAAATCTTATCAGGCCTGGAGCGTGAGCGTACCCAACAGCTATAAGAACTCTTTTAAATGGAATTTTTCTATCTTTATCAGGAAAAATTTTAACGCCAATTACAAATATAAAAATTGCCCACACCAGCCATGTTAATAATGCTGTTAAACCAGATATACCAACTGATGTTTTTACAATCGTATTAGCTGCAATAGCACCCGCAATCCCATCTAAAATCATAATTAGAATTGCAAAATAAATTCCAGCTTCTCCATAATATCTTGGAGTTCTATAAAGAGTTTTATCAAGCTTTAACGATTTAAAAACAATATCTAAAAACTGAGCAAACATTAATTATCTTTATTTTTTTTTTGCGCCTTATACGAAACGATTAATGGGAATATTATTAGAGCAATAGCGATTATAATGCAAACAACTATGAAAAAGGTTTTCGTCATATTTAGGGGGAATTAAATTCCCCCTAAAAAAATTTTTATCACTTACTGACTACTTCTCTTGTATTTGCGTTGTAAGATTCTGTAAATGGAACATCAACTACAACTGCATCGACCGGTTCTCCAGGTTTATCAGAATATTTTTCTGGTAGGTGGACTTTAAATTTCGATCCAACCTTACCCTTTGGAAAACCATTTGCATTTAGCGTGCCATCAAATGGAACGTATCCCATGGCAATATTTTTCCCTTTTTCTGGGTGATACCAAGGAGAAGTTATAAATCCTACAGGCTCACTGCCGTTTTCTGAAATTAACCAAAAATCTGGAGCATATTCTTCAATAGGTTTTCCTCCTAATTCAAGTCCAACTAATTGAAGTTTGTAAGGTTTATGACCTGCTTTTAAATCAGTTTTCATTTTCTCGAGAGCTTTTTTACCAATGTAATCTGCTTTTTTGTTCCATTCACCTTTACCAGATAAAGAAACTTGATATCCAAGATTACATTGAAATGGATTATGCTCATGATCCATATCTTGTCCCCATGAAAGAATTCCAGCTTGTATCCTTCTATGGTGTGCAGGAGCAATTACCATTAAGTTATGTTTTTTACCTGCTTCAAGAACAGCATTCCACATATCTTCGGCATATAAAGTTGCTTCTCTTAAATATATTTCAAATCCAGACTCGCCTGAAAAACCTGTTTGAGAAATTATACAACTTCTTCCACCAACTTTTGCAGAAGCCAATCCATAAAAAGGCATGTTATCAATATCAACTTCACTTCCACAAAGATCTTTCATCAAAGCTTTTGCTTTAGGACCTTGAATTTGTACAGGACAAGCATCTATTTCATTAATTTGAACATTAAACCTTTCATCTGCATTTACTCCTTGCAGATATAATCCTATATCACTATCTGATAAACTAAACCAAAATTCATCTTTAGAAATTCTTAAAAGAATAGGATCATTTAATACTCCTCCATAAGAATTACACAAAATTACATATCTTCCTCTCATTGGAGAAATTTTTGTAGCATCTCTTGTAATTACATAATCAACAAATTTTTCTGCATCTGGTCCTTTAACTTGTATTTGTCTTTCAACTGCAACATTCCACATTGTTACATGGTTTTTAATTGCTTCGTACTCAACCATTGCACCACCATCTTCAGGTTTAACATAACCTCTTGGATGATAAATTCTGTTATAAACAGTTGCTCTCCAACATCCTGCTTTCATAGATAAATGCCAGTATGGAGATTTCCTTACTCTTGTTGATATTAGCATCTCAACTTTAGTAGGTCCGCTTTGCCTTAAATTGTATGGTACTTTTCTATCAGACTGATCTACTGATGTTGTATGTCTTAGTTTACTATAGTCAAATTCATTAGACATAGTTATTCTCCTTCAACCACTTGTTAGTTTCCTTCAAGCCGCCGAATGTATAAATGTGGAAATAATCAGTATGCGATTTAACTTTCCCAATTAAATCATTAGGGTCTTTAGGTTTCAATAAATCTAACGCCTTACTAAAATTAGATTTAAGAAAGTTAATGGAATTTTTTGCCCCTACAATATTAGCAAATTTAATTAAGCTAGATATTTTCATTGGCCCAGTTATTCCAACATGAACTGGTATTGTTTGTTTTGAGATAAAATCTATAATAGGCTGAGTATCCATTAGCCATTGTGTAACTATATAATCAGCATAAGGCTTTTTATCTATCATAGCTTTTTCTAAATCAGAGTCGGATATATCAGGACTCCCCTCGGGATGTCCAGCAATTCCAATCTTGATGCCATCAAAAAACCCTGTCTCTAACATTTGATATGAGCTATCAAATTTTCCGATCGGGTCACGACTTCCACCTATCACCAAGACTTGCTTAACACCCAAATCTTTACATCTAGAAACATAATCTTTTAGCTGATTTTCATCATTTATTGACCTTGCTGGGAAGTGAGGAACTGGATTAAATCCCTCTTTAACTAACTCTCCAGATTGTTGAGCAGTCTCTTTATAATCACCTCCAGGTAGCATTGTAACATAAACATCTTTTACCTTAGGCAACGTACTTAAATCAGTTTTAGGACCTATTTCTAAAGAAAAATTCATAACTAAATTCTTAATTATTTTATATTCTGTGTCTATAAAAATATTAAACAGCTGAACACATTGTAACCCATTGTCATGATCCGAAAATTTAATTAAATTTAGTCATGGAAAATAAATTATCTCAAATTACAGAATTATTCTCCAAAACAAGACAGCAAACGCTATCTCTGTGCGAGAACTTAGAGGCTGAGGATATGGTCATACAGCCCAGCAAAAATGTTAGCCCACTTAAGTGGCATCTTGGTCACACCACATGGTTCTTCGAAAAATTCATCTTGTCAGAATTAGATGATAGTTACAAACCTTTTAACAAAGATTACAATTATATATTTAATTCATATTATAATTCTGTGGGTGAGTACAATCCTCGAAATAAGAGAGGTTCACTAAATAGACCCATCTTAAAAGATGTTGTAAAATATAGACACTATGTAACTGAAAATATTATTGATTTTTTAAAAAGGACAAAAAATAACAGGACATCATTTTTAGTTGAACTAGGTTCAAATCACGAACAACAGCATCAAGAATTAATGTTAATGGATATTAAAAATATTTTTTACAACAATCCATTGATGCCGACTTACAATTCTAACGATGATAAACCAAATGCTAAAGAAGAAAATGAATTGACATTAGAAACTAGTAAAAAATTTAAATATGGAAATAACGAGGATATTTTTTGTTACGATAACGAATTACCAGTATCAGAAACACAATTAGATCCTTTTAAAATATATTCATTTGTTACTAATGGAGAGTGGAAAGAATTTATTAATGATGGAGGATATAAAAACCATGAGTATTGGTTATCTGATGGATGGGATTTTGTAAATAATAACAAATTACAAAAACCAATGTATTGGATAGATAATAATAATTATTTTACATTAAACGGTGTAAAAAAAATTGATAATGAAAAGCCAGTTTCTCATATAAGTTTCTATGAAGCAGATGCATTTGCAAGATATAAAAACAAAAGATTACCAACTGAATTTGAACTAGAGTATTTTTTAAAACAATCTGAGAAAAAAGGTAATTTTTTAGAAAATAAAATTTTCCATGAAGTGGAAGAAAAAGCAGACGATGTTTATGGAAATTTATGGGCTTGGACAAGTAGTAATTACACACCTTACAAAAAATATAAACCTTATGAAGGAAATCTAGGAGAATATAATAATAAGTTCATGTGTAATCAGTTTGTCTTAAAAGGTGGCTCACATTCTACGTCTATTAATCATGTCAGAGCATCTTATAGAAATTTCTTTTACCCAAGTGATACTTGGCAGTTTTGTGGTGTCAGACTAGCTGATGACATCTAGTGACTAATTTAAAATTAATAAACATAAACAATCAAATTCAAGATGATAAAAAATTAATCTTACAAGGATTATTAAAAAAAAAACAAAAATATTTACTACCTAAATATTTTTATGATGAGAAAGGTTCAAAGTTATTTAATAAAATTACAAACCTTAAAGAATATTACCCAACAAACAAAGAGTTAGAAATACTAGGTAGTTCACAAAAAGAGATAAGAAAGAAATTACCAATCAATTCAACAATTGTAGAATTTGGTAGTGGCTCAAATAAAAAAATTAATAAATTTATAAATTCATTAAGTGAACCCAAAGAATATATTCCTATAGATATTAGTAAGGAATATTTGTTTGAAAATGCATCGATAATTGCAAAAAAATTCTCAGATTTAAAGGTAACAGCAATATGTGCCGACTTTAGTCAGACCAATAGATTAAATAAAATTTTAAAAAATAAAAAAAAAATAGTCAGTTTTTTTCCAGGATCGACAATAGGAAATTATTTACCCAAAAATGCAAAAAAAATATTAAAAAATTTTTCAAAAATTATAGGCAAAAATTCTTATTTAGTAATCGGGGTTGATTTAATCAAAAATAAGAAAACTCTTGAAAATGCTTACAACGATAAATCGGGAGTTACAGCAAAATTTAATAAAAATATATTAAATGTAGTAAACAAAATTTGTAATTCAAAATTTCAAACTAAAGATTTTGAACATAAAGCATTCTACAATTTAAAAAAAAATAGAATTGAAATGCATCTTATTTCGAAAAAAAATTTCACGTTAAAAATTAATAAAAAGAATATTAAATTTACTAAAGATGAAACCATTCATACTGAAAATTCTCATAAATATTCAAAAAATAACTTTGTTAAATTAGTTAATAAATCTGGCTTTAAAGTCTTAAAATATTTTACTGATAAAAAAAATTATTTTGGAGTTTTTTTATTAAAAGTGAAGTAAGTTTTATCATGGCGCAAAAAGACGTAGGTAATAAAATTCCTATTTATAAGTTAAAAGACACCGATCAAGTAATGAAATATTACGATGAGTGGGGTGATGGTAATAAATATGACAAGGATATGGTCGATTGGAATTACACAGGACCAAAAGAAACAACAAAAGTATTTTCAGAATTTCAGAAAAATAAAGATGCAAAAATTTATGATGCTGGTTGTGGTACTGGATTGGTCGGTGTTGAATTAAAAAAACATGGTTTTAAAAATTTTCATGGGGCAGATCTTTCGAAAAAGTTATTAGAATTGGTACCGAATGATCTTTATGAAGAGCTTGAACAAGTAGACTTGAATAAACCCATTAATAAAAAAGATGACGAATATGACTCTGTTATGTGCGTTGGTACATTTACTTTTGGACATGTCAAGCCACCAGCTTTGGAGGAATTTATCAGGATTACAAAGAATGATGGATTTATCTGTTTTACTATAAATGAGGGAATACATGAAGAATATGGTTTTGATAAAAAAATTGAACAACTTAAACAGCAAAATAAATGGAAAGAAATAAAATTTTTTAAGTCAGATTACATTGCAAGTAAAGATGTAAATGCTTGGTTAGGGTTATATCAAGTGATAAAGTAAGCCATGTCAGAAATTTACAATATTATAGATAAACAAAAGTTAGATATTGTATCGAAACCAATTAGTGAAGCTCATGGTTTACCAAATGAATGTTACATCAGTAAAGAATATACTTTAATTGAAAGAAAAAAATTATTTGAAGATAAGTGGATAGTAATAGGAGTGGGAAGTTCAATTCCAGATGCAGGGGATGTAAAACCAATTGATTTACTTGGAATACCTTTGCTTATTGTTAGAACAAAAAATAAAGAAATAAAAGTTTTTCATAATATTTGTAGTCATAGAGGAGTTAAATTAGTTAAAGAAGCTGGCAAAATTAGAAATGTTATGAGGTGCTCATATCATTCATGGTCATATGACTTAGAGGGAAAATTAATTGCTACACCTCACATAGGAGGCATGAATATTCATCAAACACCTGAATTTGATAAATCAAAAAGTAATTTAAAAGAGATAAGATCATATATTTGGTTAGATCTAATTATGATTAATATTAACAACAATGAAATTTCATTTGAGGATTACATTAGTCCTTTAAGTGAAAGATGGGAAAAATTTTGGCCTTTGAAAGATAGAGAATTAATTTATCATGCAAATGATTATGGTTATTTTAAATTAGATGCAAAATGTAATTGGAAATTTGCAATTGAAAATTATTGTGAGAGCTATCATTTGCCTTGGGTACATCCAGGTTTAAATTCTTATTCAAAATTAGAGAATCACTATCATATTCAAGGACTGCCAAATCGTTTCGCTGGACAAGGAACAGTTGTTTACAATCCAAGATTTGAAGGAAATGAAAAGTTTCCTTGTTTCCCTAACTGGCCGAAAGATAAAGAAAATATAGCTGAGTACGTAGCACTTTTTCCTAACGTAATGTTAGGAATTCACAAAGATCATTATTATGCTTATTGGTTAGAGCCAATCAATCATGAGTTTACAATAGAACATATGGAAATTTATTATGTAGGAGATGAAGCAGCAAATTCAACAAAATATAAATCCCTAAGACAAAAAAATCACAAACAATGGGAAGATATTCAAAAAGAAGATGTAGATATAATTCAAAGTATGCAAATAGGTAGAAACTCTCCAGCTTATAATGGTGGTAATTTTTCTCCAAAGATGGACAATCCTACACATCATTTTCATAAGTGGGTTGCTGGTAATTTAATTTAAAGTTAAAACCTAAAAATGAAAATTATATTAATTATGGGACTTCCAGGCGCAGGGAAAACTACATTAGCTGATGAACTTGCTCCCTTATTGAATGCAAAAAGATTAAATGCAGATGAAGTAAGAAAAGCTGCAAACGATTGGGATTTTTCAGAAGAGGGAAGAACAAGACAAGCAAAAAGAATGGCTGACTTTGCATTAAAATTAAAAGATGAAGGAAATTATGTGATTGCGGATTTTATTTGCCCAACTCCAAAGGCAAGAAGTTTATTTCCTGCAGATTATGTAGTTTGGGTAGATACTATAAAAGAAGGTAGGTTTGATGACACTAATAAAATGTTTGTTAAACCAGAAAAATATGATTTTCATGTTACATCGCAAGATGCTAAGTCTTGGGCACCAAAGATTTTAAAGGAGATAAAAAAATGACGTATCAATGGGACAATAAAAAACCAACTGCTCAAATGTTAGGAAGATGGCAACCGTTTCATGATGGTCACTATACTCTATTTAAGGAAATTATAAAAAAAACAGGACAAGTATGTATTCAAATTAGAGATGTACAAGGTGTTGATGATAATCCATTTGATTTTGAAACAGTTAAGAAAAATATTGAAGAAAAACTTAATCCAGAGTTTGAGGGCAGGTTCAAAATTATGCTTGTCCCTAATATTACAAATATTTGTTATGGAAGAGGTGTTGGATATAAAATTGAAGAAATATTTTTGTCTGAAGAAATCCAAAAAATTTCAGCAACTAAAATTAGAGCCAAGATGAGAGAAGAAGGTAAATTAAAATAAGTGACTGTAAAAATAAATAAAGTATCACCGGGTGTTAAAAGAGTTTTAATTAATGATCCAAAAACTTATAATTCCTTATCATACAATACTCTTTCGTCTTTATTAAAAGCATTCAAAAAATTAGATAACGATAAAGAAACTAGAGTTATTATTTTAGAAGGGGCTGGCAAAGGATTTAGTGCAGGTCACAATTTAAAAGAGGTAAGAGGTATAAAAAATAGATCTAATCATCTAAAACTGTTTAAACTTTGTTCAAAACTTATGATGCAAATTGTTGAAGGAAACAAACCAGTGATAGCTAAAGTACATGGAGCAGCTTACGCAGCTGGATGTCAATTAGCAGCAAGTTGTGATCTTGCATATAGTACAAACTCAGCAAAATTTGCTACACCTGGAGTAAAAATTGGATTATTTTGCAGTACTCCAATGGTCGCTGTCAGTCGAAAAATCAGTAGAAAAAGAATGATGGAAATGCTACTTACCGGTGATCCAATTAGTGCAAAATATGCAAAGGAAATTGGATTAATTAATGATCATTACAGTCCAAAAACTTTGAATAAAAAAGTTTTAGATATTGCAAAAAAAATATCTTCAAAATCAAATTTAACCATCAAAATAGGTAAAAAAGGTTTTTATAAACAATTAGAAATGCCATTAGGTAAAGCTTATGATTACACAAGTAAGATGATGACACTTAATATGTCATCTTATGATGCCAAAGAGGGTATTAGTGCTTTTATTGAAAAAAGAAATCCAAGTTGGAAAAACAAATAACCATTAAGTTGAAGTCACTTAAAAAAAAGTTTAAGTTGTAATCAAAGGAGAAAATCAATCATGGATGGATGCTGTGGTCCTGGATATGCTAGTCCTGTAGAAGCAATAAAAGCGCCAAAAGAAAAGCTTTTATATACAATAGCTATCTACACAGGGACGGGAATACAAAAACCAGACTATTTAGCAACTGTCGATGTTGATCCTCAAAGCCCCACATATTCTAAAGTAATTCATAGACTTGAAATGCCAGGTATTGGTGATGAATTGCATCACATGGGATGGAATGCATGTTCTTCTTGCCATGGTGACTCAAACATGAGCAGAAAATATTTATTAGTTCCAGGTGTTAGATCAAATAATATTTATGTTGTTGATACTGCATCCGATCCTAGAGCTCCAAAAATACATAAAGTAGTAGATGGATCTGAAATAAAGAAAAAAACTAATTTATCAGGACCACATACAGTTCATTGTCTAGGTTCTGAAATTATCATTTCTTTTCTTGGAGACGCTCGAGGAGAAGCACCAGGAGGATATTTACATTTGAATAAAGATTTTGAAATTGTAGGTAGATGGGAAAATTCAATGGGAGACATACCTTTTAGTTATGACTTCTGGTACCAACCAAGACATAATGTGATGGTTAGTTCTGAATGGGCGGCTCCTAATACTTTTATGCCTGGATTTGATTTAGAGGAAGTTGGTCATTTGAAATATGGTAGACGACTTCATGTCTGGGATTTTAAAAAAAAAGAGCCAGTTCAAACAATGTATTTAGGTGAAGATGGTTTAATACCATTAGAAGTAAAATTTATGCATAATCCCGACAGTAGTCATGGATTTTGTGGTGCAGCGCTAAGCGCAAATGTAATTCATTTTTGGAAATCAAAAGAGGGAAAATGGGAATGGGAAAAAATAATTGATGTTGAAAATGAACCACATCCTGATTGGCCAATCCCTGTACCTGGAGTTATGTCAGCGATATTAGTTTCAATGGATGATAAATATCTCTATATAAATAATTGGCTTCATGGAGATATGAGGCAATACGATATTTCAGATCCGCACAAACCTAAATTAACTGGTCAAGTTTGGATGGGTGGATTGTTAGGAAAGGCTCCAGAAGTAAACGGTGTCAAAATTGCTGGTGGACCTCAAATGTATCAATTATCCTTAGATGGTAAAAGAATGTATGTAACAACATCATTATTTTCTACATGGGATAATCAATTTTATCCTGAAATAAGAAAGCAGGGTGGAGCAATGATTATGATTGATTGTGATGTTGAAAATGGTGGGATGAAAATTAATAAAGATTTTATTGTTGATTTTGGTAAAGAACCAAATGGACCTAGTAGGTGCCATGAAAGTAGATATCCAGGTGGAGATTGCACAAGCGACATCTGGCTATGACAAAGATTACAATCTCAAACAGAAATAACAGTGCATTTGAAGTCAGTGGAAAAAAACCTTTATTAAACGAATTAAGAGATCAAGGTGTCGATCTTCCATACGGATGTCAGTATGGGGGATGTATTACATGTGCAGCTAAACTAATTAATGGAGAAGTAGATCAACGTTCTCAAGTTGCTTTAAACAATAGACAAATCAATGATGGATATATTATTTTATGTGTTGCTAAAGCAAAAACAGATTGCACAATTGAGATAGGAGTTGAAAGTCATGATAAATTGTATCGAAATCCTTTCCTAGATCCTTTAGAACCTCATGAATTAAAAGCAGATATCGCGAGTAAAAAGGAAGAAAAAAAATAAACATGAACCACAACGAACCTTATAGCGCTGAATATTTAAAAGATATTTTAAGCTCAGTTAAGACAATTGCTATGGTTGGTGCTAGCCCAGATAAAACTAAATTTAGTTATGGTGTGCTAAGAGTTTTGCATGAAACTGGTTATGACATGATACCTGTAAATCCTAAACCAGGTATAAAGGAAATTAGAAATTTAAAAGTTTATCCAAATTTATCTGCTATCGATAGACCTGTTGATATGGTTGAAGTATTTAGAAAATCTGAGGATCTTTATGGAATTGCTGAAGAGGCAATATCAATTGGAGCAAAAGTATTATGGGGACAAATCGGTGTAATTAATCATGATGCAGCAAAAATTGCTGAAAATGCAGGTTTAAAAGTAGTTATGAATAGATGTCCAAAAATTGAACTCTTCAGACCATTTTGGAAACCGCGACTAGATCTTAAAATTTAAATTAAATTATGGATACAACACTCTTAGATGAAAAAATAAAAGAACTATATTTAAGTTATAGGACGATAGCAATTGTCGGAGCAAGCCCAGACTCAAAAAAAACTTCCAATATAATAATGAAATATTTAAGAAATACAGGTTACAAAGTTTTTCCCGTTAATCCAGTAACAGATAATAAAATTATACATGGTGAAACAGTTTATAAAAAACTAACGGATATTAAAGATCATGTTGGAATTGTTAATGTTTTTAGACCTAGTGAGGAGGCTGAGGAAATAGCAAAACAAACAATAGAAATTGGTGCAAATGTATTATGGTTGCAATTAGGAATTCACAACGAAAATGCAGCTAAATTAGTCTCTCAAAATAAAATTTATTATATCTCTAATAAATGTATTAAAAACGAATACGATAGATTATTCAAAACTATATAATATCAAATTATTAAGTGTGATATTAAGACCTTTTATTTCATTTTAAATTTAAGATAAATTTAAAATATGAAATTCAAAATTTTATTTTTTTAATTACATTTTTTTATTTTAATTCTTCATTTGCCGATGTTTTAAAACCAAGTGTGAATATAGATCCAAAACAAGTTGTTTTAATTCAATTAAAGGCATTAATGAAAAATGACAGTCCATATAAAGATAGAGGGATTGAGCAAACATGGGAATTTGCACATCCAAATAATCAAAGGATGACAGGTCCATTAGATAGATTTAAAAGAATGTTAAAAGGGGCTTCATACTCGATGCTGATTGATCACAAAGAAAATACAGTAACTGAAATTTACAAATCAAGTACAATGGCAACTTATGAAGTTGTTGTCTTGGATAAGGACAAACAATATTTTAAATTTAAATGGAAAGTTGAAAAGAATAATAAAGAAGGCAATCTTTTAGATTGCTGGCTAACAACAGCGGTTTCACAACCAATACCAATGGGATCATCAATATAATGAAAAAGCCTCCAATGTATATTAGGTACGCAATTCTAATGTTTATATTATGCTTTCCAACAATTTCATCTACTCAACTTGGGTGGTATTTTTGGGGAAGTGAAGTTGGGATTAATATTGGCATGGCAGTAGGTACAATTTCCGTTATAGTTGCCGCTTATTTAATGTTCAGAATGGGCTGGCGTGACGCAGATGATGAATAATAGAATTTTGTTTCGTTAGTAATTAAAATTTAGTAGGAATCTGAGAATGAAATCCAAAGCAAAAGTTGTTGTAGTTGGTGGTGGAGTAGTAGGGGTTAGCGCACTCTATCACTTAGCAAAAAAAGGTTGGTCAGATGTTGCTTTAATTGAAAGAAAAGAACTAACATCAGGTTCAACTTGGCATGCAGCGGGCTTATTACCACTATTTAATATGAGTTATTCTGTAGGACAACTTCATAAGTATGCTGTCAATTTATATAAAACTTTAGAGGAAGAGACAGGTAAGAATGTAGGTTTCAGCGTTGTATCAAATATTAGATTAGCAAGCACTAAAGATAGAATGGATGAATACTTTCAATACGCAGGTGTTGCTCAAACAATAGGTGTTGATGTAAAATTTTTAACTCCAGACCAAGTTAAGGAAATCTGGCCATTATGTAATACATCAGATTTAGTAGGTGCAATACAACACCCTGAAGATGGATATATTCAACCAGCAGATTTAACACAAGCTCTTGCTACAGGCGCAAGAAATAGAGGAGCAGAAATTTATAGAAATACAAATGTTGTTGGAATGAAACAAACCAAAGATGGTTGGGTTGTTGAAACAGATAAAGGATCTATAGAGTGTGAACATATTATTTCTTGTTCAGGAAATTTTGCAAGACAAACTGGAAAGATGGTTGGTTTAGATATTCCAGTAATCCCAGTAGAACATCAATACATTGTTACTGAACCTCATCCAGAAATTCAAAAAAGAAAAAAAGATGGACTACCAGAGATGGGAGTTTTAAGAGATAGTGATAGCAGATGGTACATGAGAGAAGAAGCAGGTGGATTAATTTTAGGACCATATGAAGATGGAGCACCAGCTTGTTATGTAGATGGACCATCAAAAGATTCTGAATATGAATTATTTCAGGAAGATTTGGATAGATTGGCTCCACACATTGAAGGTGCAATACATAGAGTCCCTGCGTTTGGAGAGGTAGGAGTTAAGAAAGTTTATAACGGTGCAATTTGTTATACACCTGATGGTAACCCAATTGTTGGTCCTGCTTGGGGATTGAAAAATTTTTGGATAAATGAAGGTCATAGTTTTGGTATCACTGCAGCAGGTGGAGCAGGATGGCAACTTGCTGAATGGATTGTAGATGGTGAACCCACAATTGATATGCTTGGTGTTGAACCAAGAAGGTATGGAGATTATTGCTCTAAATCATATTTAAAAGCTAAAAATGAAGAAGCCTACAGTCACGTTTTCATAACTCACTTTCCTGATGAAGAAAGACCAGCAGCAAGACCATTAAGAACAGCGCCATGTTATGACAGAATGAAAAATTTAGGAGCAGTGTTTGGTCAAAAATTTGGATGGGAACGACCTAATTTTTTTGCAACTGATGGAATGGAGCAAAAAGATGATTGGTCATTTAGAAGATCAAAATGGTTCAATGCAATGGAAAAAGAATGCAAAAACGTAAAAGAAAATGTTGGTCTTTTGGATATGACTGCATTTGCAAAATGTAGAATTAAAGGACCTGGTGCTGAGGAATTTTTAGATAATTTAGTTGCAAACAAATTACCAAAAAAAGTTGGAAGAATTACTTTATGTCATGCTTTAAATACTAAAGGCGGAGTTCATTCTGAATTTACTATTATGAGAGAGTCACATGATAGCTTTTATTTAGTATCAGCAGGAGCTTTCCAAAGATTAGATCATGATTGGATTTTAAAATGGATGCCTTCAGACGGTTCAGTGCAGTTTGAAAATTTAACTAATAGTAATGGAGTTTTGGTTGTTTCAGGTCCAAAAGCAAGAGAGTTAATGCAAAGAGTTTCAAAAGATGATTTTTCAAATGAAAACTTTAAATGGCTAAGTGCAAAAATGGTTGATGTAGGGTACGCACCAGTAAATGCTATGAGAGTTAATTTTGTTGGTGAATTAGGATGGGAACTTCATCATCCAATTGAATATCAAAATCACATTTTTGATAAACTTATGGAAGCAGGACAAGATCTTGGACTAAAGCCATATGGTATTAGAGCAATGAATAGTTTGAGAGTAGAAAAATCGTATAAATTGGTTGGAACAGAACTATCAATAGAATACTCACCTTATGAAAGTGGTCTTGATAGATTTATACATCCTAATAAAGGAAGTTTTATTGGACTTGAAGCATTAAACAAGTGGAGAGAAAAAGGTTTTGATAACAAACTTGTTACCTTGGAGGTTCATAATCCAAAAGATGCAGATGTATTAGGCAACAATCCAATTTATGAAAATGGAAGTGTTATAGGAAGAGCTACAGGAGGAGATTTTGGTTTTAGAATTGGAAAATCATTAGCATTAGGTATGGTTAAACCAGAATTAGCAAATGTTGGACAAAAACTTAAAATTGAAATATTAGGTGAGAAATATGATGCTACAATTTTAGATGAAAGTCCTTACGATCCAGAAAACAATTTATTAAGAGCTTAATGAAAATATTAGTCGCAGTTAAAAGAGTTATTGATTACAACGTTCAAATAAGAGTTAAAGAAGATGGTTCTGGTGTTGTTACTGACAACGTTAAAATGTCAACAAATCCACCAGATGATAATGCAATAGAAGAAGCAGTAAAAATTAAAGAGGCTGGCAAAGCCAAAGAAATAGTTGCAATTACAATCGGTGAAGAAAAAGCTCAAGAAACTGTTAGAAAAGCATTAGCTGTTGGAGCAGATAGAGGAATACATGTCAAAGTTGATAATGTGATTGAGCCATTAGCAGTTTCAAAAATTTTGAAAAAAATTGTAGAAAAAGAAAATCCTGATTTGGTGTTTATGGGAAAACAAGCAATTGACGATGATTGTAATCAAACTGGTCAGATGCTTGCAGCTTTATTAAATTGGCCTCAAGCAACTTTTGCATCGAAAATTGAAGTTAAAGATAATGCATTAGAAGTAACTCGTGAAATTGATGAAGGTTTAGAAACTATTGAAGTAAATGTTCCAGCTATTGTTACATGTGATTTAAGACTAAATGAACCAAGATATGCTTCGCTTCCAAATATTATGAAAGCGAAGAAAAAACCAATAGAACAGTTAAATGCTTCAGATTTAGGAGTTGATATTAATCCTAGAATCGAACAAATTAAAGTTGAGGAACCACCAAAAAGAAAAGCTGGAATAAAAGTCGCTAGTGTAGAAGAATTAGTGCAAAAATTAAAAAATGAGGCTAAGGTAATTTAAATGTCAGTATTATTAATTGCAGAACATAATAATAAAGAGGTTAGACCATTTACCTATAATGCTATAACTGCAGCTTCTCAAATAAATGAGGATCTTCATGTTTTGGTTTTAGGTCATCAAGCTGATGATGTTGCAAAATCTTTATCTGAAGTTCCAAATGTAAAAAAAGTTATTCACGTTGATAATAAAATTTATGAAAACTACATTGCTGAAAATTATACAGCAGCAATAATTAAGCATGCAGAAAGTTATTCACATATTGTAAGCTCAGCAAATACATTTGGCAAAAATTTAATGCCAAGAATTGCAGCATTACTAGATACTTCGCAAGTGAGCGATATAATTAAAGTTATTTCTGAGGATACTTTTTTAAGACCAATTTATGCAGGAAATGCTTTTGCTACGGTTAAAAGTAATGACAAAAAAAAATGTGTTACTATTAGACCGACGTCGTTTGACCCTGCTGATAAGAGTGGTGGATCTGCTGAAATTACAAAATCTGATCCAGCAGAAGCTAGTTCATCAACTAAATTTCTAAAGAAAGAAGAAGTTAAGTCAGACAGACCAGAGCTTGGAACAGCTAGAATAGTTATTTCTGGTGGCAGAGGAATGCAAAATGGCGAAAATTTCAAATTAATAAGTGATATTGCGGATAAACTTAATGCAGCAATTGGTGCATCTAGAGCAGCAGTTGATGCAGGTTATATTACGAATGATCATCAAGTAGGACAAACGGGTAAAGTGGTAGTCCCAGATTTATATATTGCAGTTGGAATTTCAGGTGCGATACAGCACTTAGCAGGAATGAAAGAAAGCAAAGTTATTGTGGCTATAAATAAAGACGGTGAAGCTCCAATTTTTAGTGTCGCAGATTACGGATTAGAAGCAGATCTTTTTGAGGCTCTTCCTCAGTTTTTGTCAGAATTGAACAAATTAAACACTATACAAAAATAGCAAATACTGTAAGAAATTATCATTATGTCCAGAGAAGTGATGGAATACGATGTTGTCATCGTAGGTGGCGGACCATCAGGACTTTCAACTGCAATTAAATTAAAGCAGTTAAATCCAGATATTAATGTCTGCCTTTTAGAGAAAGCATCTGAAATAGGTGCACACATTTTATCAGGGAACGTGTTTGAAACACGTGCTTTAGACGAACTAATACCTAATTGGAAAGAATTAGATGCTCCCATTAAAACAAAAGTTACAAAAGAAAAATTTTTATTTTTAGGAAAACAAAAATCATTAAGTTGGCCAACATGGCTGCTTCCTAAGGTTCAACAAAATCATAACAATTATATTATAAGTCTTGCAAATCTTTGTAGATGGTTAGCAGAGAAGGCTGAAGGATTAGGAGTTGAAATATTCCCAGGATTTCCAGCAAGTGAAGTTTTATATAATGATGATGGATCAGTTAAAGGTATTGCAACTCAAGATATGGGTATCGACAAAGAGGGAAATAAAAAAGATACTTATGAACCAGGAATGGAATTACATGCAAAAGTTACAGTCTTTGCAGAAGGATGCAGAGGTCACTTAGGAAAAGAATTAATTAAGAAGTTTGAGTTGGATAAAGGTAAAAATCCTCAACAATATGGAATTGGTTTTAAAGAAATTTGGGAGATAGATGAAAAAAATCATACAGAAGGTTTAGTAATGCATACTGCTGGATGGCCTTTAGACAATAACACCTACGGTGGAAGTTTTATGTATCATGCAGAAAATAAACAAGTTTTTCTTGGTTACGTAATTGGATTAGATTACCAAAATCCTCATCTCTCACCTTTCGATGAATTCCAAAGATTTAAAACTCATCCAGATATAAAAAAAATAATTGAAGGTGGAAAAAGAATTACTTATGGCGCAAGAGCTTTAATTGAGGGAGGTATACAGAGTTTACCTCAGATGTTTATGCCAGGTGCTTTGTTAGTTGGATGTGATGCGGGAACATTAAATATGCCTAAAATAAAAGGGTCTCATACTGCAATGAAAAGTGGAATGATCGCTGCTGAAACAATTTATGAGCATCTTACAAAAAATATAAATTTATCTACATATGAGCAAAAATTTAAAGAAAGTTGGGTTTACAAAGAATTATATGAGGCGAGAAATGTAAAACCAAGTTTCTCTTGGGGTTTAATTCTAGGTATATTATTTACTGGAATTGACCAGATTTTATTTAGAGGAAAGCTTCCTTTCACATTAAAGCATAAACATGCCGATCATGAAGCTTTAAAACCAGCAGATAAAATGCCAAAAATTGATTATCCTAAGCCTGATAACGTTATTACATTTGATAAAACTAGTTCGGTTTATTTAACAGGCACAATTCATGACGATAATCAACCAGTCCACTTAAAGCTTAAAGATCCAGATTTGCCTATAAAATATACTTTAGAGAAATTTGATGAGCCCGCACAAAGATATTGTCCAGCAGGAGTTTATGAAGTTCAAGAAGTAAATTCTGTTCAAAAATTTGTAATCAATGCTCAAAATTGCATACATTGTAAAACGTGTGATATTAAAGAGCCGTCTCAAAATATTACTTGGGTAACCCCAGAAGGTGGAGGCGGACCTAAATACGGAAATATGTAATTAAGATAAATCGATTGCAAACTTTTTCAAAGTTTCAATTGGAATAAGCTTTAAAGTGTTTTTATGAGTTTTTTTTAAATAAATTGGACATCCTTTTCCAGCTTCTAAAGCTCGAGCATACCAGCCTGCACACACGCACCAACTATCTCCATCTTTTAAACCTGGAAAACCAAACTCAGGATGAGGTGTAATTAAATCATTGCCTGCTTCTTTACACCATTCTAAAAATTCAGTATTTACTTTTGCACAAACAGTGTGCACACCATGATCATTTTCATCTGTATTGCAACATCCGTCTCTATACCATCCTGTTAAAGGATCATTAGAACATAACTCCAAGTCTTCGTCTAAAACGTTTTTTTGTTTATCAGGCATGAAACAATCTTGTTAATTTTTTATCAATATCTATGTTAAAAGAAAATGATCTTCTTTCACCATCAGATTTAAATGGATATGCAGTATGCATTAAATTATTTGGGAATAAGATAAGATCACCAACTCTTGGTTTATGATTAAATATAGAATTATTTAAAAAAGATTTAGAACCATAAATAAAATCAATTGTTCCATTAGTTTTAATTTTTTTATGTCCCTTTGTTAAATTGTTTGGAATTTTTAAATAACCAACTCCAGAAACATTGCCATCATGAAAATGTACAGGGTTATAATCATTTTTAAATTGTCTTACGACCCATAAATTTTTAATTTTTATATTTTTAGACTTTTTATTAAGATTTTTTTTTAAATATTTATTTACACTTTTAGAAATAAAACTTTTTAAATTTTTTTTTATAAATTTATTTTTTAATTCGATTTCTTGCTCAACTTGACCTACTAACTTTTTTGAATAGTCATTTGATTTCAATTTTTTCTTATCTTTAATAATACTTTCAACCTCGTCATTAATTTTTTTTACTAAATTTGATGGAATTTTAATAACAGCAATTTTTGGTCCAAAAGGACTTAAAACTTTCATCAATTTTTTATATTTTTGTTGGATTAGGTTGTCCTTTATAAACAACTTCTGGGTCAAATTTTTTTTCTTCTTCTTCAAATTTCATTTCAATTTGTCTTGCATTATCAATTTTACCCAAAGGGACAGATCTATAAAAACAAGATCTGTAACCAACGTGACAACTAGCACCTTCGCCAATATCTACACTCATCCATACAGCATCTTGATCATCATCAATTCGAATCTCTTTTACTTTTTGAACAAATCCACTTGTTTTTCCTTTGTGCCAAATTGATTGTCTTGATCTGCTCCAGTAGTGAGCTTCTTTGGTTTCAATAGTTAACTTGAAGGCTTCGACATTCATATACCCATGCATTAATATTTCTTTTGTTTTTGAGCATGTTGTAATGACTGGAATCAATCCATCATTATCGAATTTAGGAGATAAAAGCTTGCCTTCTTCTATTTCTGCTACATTTTCTCTTTTTTTAAACATATATGTGGAATTATCTAACATAATAATAAATATAATAAATATTTTAAAATTAAGGTTTTATATATATAAAAGCACGTCATGAAATTAGTAAAAAACGAAAACGAAAAAAAAATTAACGAAGTAACAGACAAGGAAGCTGAAGAAGCTTTCGTTAAAATTCTTAAGTGGTTAGGTGAAGATCCTACCAGAGAAGGTTTATTGGAAACTCCAAAAAGAGTAACAAAAGCATTTAAAGAATATTTCAAAGGCTACAAAGAAGATCCAAAAGCAGTTTTAGACAAAACTTTTGGTGATGTTGAAGGCTATAGCGATATGGTTGTTCAAAAAAATATTTCAGTTCAAAGTCATTGCGAACATCACATGGCACCAATTATAGGAATTGCTCATGTAGCATATATTCCAAATCAAAGAGTCGTAGGATTAAGTAAAATAGCAAGAGTTGTAGAAGTGTTTTCAAAAAGATTACAAACACAAGAAAGATTAACTGTTCAGATCGCTAATACTTTAATGGAGTCATTGGATGCAAAAGGTGTTGCGGTAACAATAGATTCAACTCATCAGTGTATGACTATGAGAGGTATAAAAAAAGAGCAAGCTACCACAGTTACAAATTTTTATCTTGGACAGTTTAAGGACGATTTAAGTTATCAAAATAGATATTTGCGATTTATTGCAAAATAATATTTACTGATAAACATGGCGGACTCATTTAAAGCAGTTGTAATAAACAATCAGAACGAAAATTTTACAAGAGAAGTCAAAGAACTAAGTTTAGACCATTTTAAAGATGGTGAGGTGCTAGTTAAGATAGATTATTCTGATCTCAATTGGAAAGATGCAATGATATTAAAAGATGGTGGTAAATTAGTAAAAGAGTATCCAAGAATACCTGGTATTGATTTTTCTGGAACTGTTGCACAAGGAGATGGTGAAGAATTTAAAGAAGGAGACAGAGTTATATTAACAGGTTGTAGAGCAGGAGAACTTTTTGATGGTGGATATTCTCAATACGCAAAAGTTAAAAAGGATCATATTACAAAGACACCTGAGGGAATGACAAATAAACAAGCTATGATTTTGGGAACTGCTGGTCTTACAGGTTTGTTATGTGCTTTTGCAGTTAAAGCAAGAGAGGAACTATTGATGCAGTCAAAAGTTAATGATGTATTAGTAACTGGTTCTACAGGAGGTGTTGGAATGGTTGCAGTAATGGTTCTTGCTAAAATGGGAATTAATGTAACAGCTATAACTGGTAAACCAGATAAAGCTGAATATTTAAAAGAACTTGGTGCAAAAAACGTTATAGATCGTAAAGAATTTGAGGGAGAAGCAAGATTAATAGATAAAGGAACATGGGATGGCGTTGTAGATACCGTTGGTGGTAACATTTTATCGAATGCTATTGCTCAAACTAAACCAAAAGGAATTGTTGCCATATGTGGAAATGCTAGTGGTAATAAATTAAATACATCAGTAATCCCATTTATATTAAGAGCAGTAAAATTATGGGGAGTAGACTCTGTTAACATCAGTAAAAAAAGAAAAGAGTTTGTATGGGGAGAATTTCCTGCTTTGTTAGATTTTAATATTTTAGAAAAATCAGTAAATACTATTGGATTAGATGAATTATTAAATGTCTATTCAGATATATTAAAAGGAAATTTAAAACATAAAATAGTAGTGGATGTAAATAAATAATGGATTGGGATAAATTAAAGATATTTCATGCAGTTGCTGAGGCAGGTAGTTTTACAAGCGCAACTGTTATTCTAAACCTTAGCCAATCTGCAATTAGTAGACAAATTCAATCTTTAGAAGAAGATTTAAAAGTTAAATTATTTGAACGTCATGCTAGAGGTTTAACACTTACTGAAAATGGAGAATATGTTTTTAAAACAGCACATGAAGTTATTTCTAAATTAAAAGAGGTAGAAACAACTTTAGGAGATAAAAAACACAAACCTTCCGGAAAACTGTCAGTAACAACAGTTGTTAGTTTTGGAACAACCTGGTTAACACCAAGAATCCAAGAATTTATGCAACTCAATCCTGAAATTGAAGTTGAACTGATATTTGATGATAGAGAACTAGATTTAAGTACAAGACAAGCGGATATTGGTATATTTATGAGAAGACCAAAACAACTTAATTATATTCAAAAAAAGCTCATAGATATTAATTATCACATCTACGGATCACCAAAATACCTAGAAAAATACGGATATCCTAAGACAATTAATGACTTAAATAAGCACAACTTTATTTCATTCGGCAGAGGAGCTCCATCTCCAGTTTATAATCCAGATTGGGCATTAAAACTTGGAATGAAAGATAATAAAAAAAGAAAAACTGTAATGAGAGTGAATAGTGTTTATGGTTTACTATTAGCTGTTCAAAGCGGTGTAGGATTAGCTGCGATACCAGATTACTTAACTGTCAAACAACCAAATATTGTTAAAGTTTTACCAAGTGTTCAAGGTCCAACAACAGAGGCACACTTTGTATACCCTCAATCACTTAAAAATGTTGCTAGAGTTCAAGCTTTTAGGAATTTCCTTTACAGTAAAATTTCTGAGTGGGAATTTTAAATAAATCATAAAAAAACAGCACTAATTGCGATTGATTATCAATTGCGACAATATTGCAATTGATAATCATTTTCATTGAGAATAGTTATCATCCGCATTGCAGGACAAATTACGTTTAATATAAATATAAATTTAAGGAGTAGAATGAGAAAATTGACAATAATTTCATTGTTTTTTGCTTTAATTTCAAGTTTTACGATTGCAGCTGAGGTCAATATTTTTAGTGCAAGACACTACGATTCTGACATTCAATTATATGAAAAGTTCACAGCAGCAACAGGAATTAAAGTAAACGTAGTATCAGGTAAAGATAAAGCCCTGCAAAAAAGAATTACAGAAGAGGGAGCAGACTGTGTTGGAGATTTATACATCACAGCTGATGCTGGAAGATTAGGTGCATTTGCAGCCAAAGGCATGATGCAAAACGCTGGTTGGTCAAAAGCTATTAAGGATGCTGTACCTGCACAATTTAGATCTGCTAAATGGACTGGAATAGCTAAGAGAGCAAGAATAATTTATTATTCACCTGAAAGAGTAAATGCAAATGAACTAAATGGCATGACTTACGAAGGTCTAGCTGATCCAAAATGGAAAGGTAGACTAGTAATAAGAAAATCTAATAACATTTATAACCAGTCTTTAGTTGCTTCACTAGTTAAGAATAATGGTAAAGCTAAAACTGCAGAATGGTCTAAAGCTGTTGTAGCAAACATGGCTAGAACTCCAAAAGGTAACGACCGTGCTCAAATCATGGCTGTTGCGGCTGGAGAAGCTGATATAGCTGTTGCAAACACATATTACCATGCATTGATGTTATCTGGAAAAAAAGGTGCTGAACAACAAGAAGCAGCAAAAAAAGTAATACCTTTTTTCCCTAATCAACAAGATAGAGGAACGCACATTAATATTAGTGGAGCTGGTATGCTTAAACATGCACCAAACAAAGCTAATGCTGTAAAATTAGTTGAGTTTTTATTATCAACAGAGGCTCAAAATCATATTGTAAATAATACTTTTGAGTATCCAATGATCGGTGGTGTAACACCTAATGATTTAGTTCCAGGCAAAGAGATGAACTTTGTAATGGATACTAAAACAAGTGTTAAGTCATACGGTGCAAAACAAGCAGATGCATTAGAAGTAATGTTGGCTGCAGGTTGGAAGTAAATGATAGCTGTTAAAAAAAAATTTACTACGGAAATTGATTATAATAAATCTTCCAAAGCCTGTCCTGCATGTGCTTCGGAGTGTGAAAAAATCAATAAACGTGTAAATAATAGAAAATTGACTGAAATTAAAACTAAGGAGGTTCCGCATATCCTAAAAGTATTTAATTTTTGATTTTCTAAAGTTTGTGCCTATGGTTTGGTCTCCTAAGCCATGGGCACTTTTGATTTTCATGATTATAAGGCGGATTATAATATATGAAATTTAATTCCTGGTACTTATCATCTTTTATAGTTTCATTTGTTGTTGCAATTCCAATTTTAACTGTGTTTGCAAGTTTCTTCCAAGAAACAACTAATTACTTTGATATTTTAAAAAATACATTTTTAATTGAATATATTTATAATTCCTTAATATTACTTTTAGGAGTTTTAGTTCTTACATTATTCTTAGGTGTTGGCAGTGCATATGTAGTTTCATTTTATGATTTTCCATGCGTTAAATTTTTTAAATGGGCTTTAATATTATCTTTTGCAGTACCTGCTTACATTTATGCTTATTCATTAACTGCTTTTTTTGAAAACTTTGGAACACTATACTCAATATTGAAATCTTTATTTGGACCTGGTGAATATAATCAATCCATTCCAAAATTTGATGGTATGCTTGGTGCTATTTTATCTATTTCTTTTTCACTATTTGGATATGTTTACGTTTTAACTAGAGCATCTTTTCATTATCAGTCTCAAAATTTAATTGAATTAGGACAAAATCTAGGTTTTTCAAAATATAAATCTTTCTTTAAAATCATTTTACCATCAGCAAGACCAGCTATAGTAGCGGGTTTGGCATTAGTTGCTATGGAAACATTATCAGATTTTGGAGCAGTATCATTTTTTGGAATAGCAACCCTTACTACTGGAATATATGATTCATGGATATCTTTTGATGATTTAGCTTTTGCAAATCAACTCTCATTTTTTTTGCTATTATTTATATTAGGACTTTTTTTTATTGAGAATATCTCAAGAAAAAAAGCTCAATATCATTCTCCAGTTAAGGGAGGAATTAAAGAAAAGAAGAAAATTAAATTAAACTTTTCAAAAGGTTCTTTAGCATTCGGATTTTGTTTTTTAGTTTTTTTAGTCAGCTTTTTATTCCCTGTTTTACAAATGTTGTATTGGACAATAATTTTTCCAAAAAATTTATTTGATTTAAATACTTTTCAATTATTTATAAATACAATTTACTTGGTATTTTTATCAAGTCTTGTTCTCGTAATTTTTTCATTTATTTCAAATTATGGAAACAGAGTAACTAAAAGTAAATTCTTAAATTATCTTACAACATTTTCTATTACTGGCTATGCAATCCCTGGTGTAATTTTAGCTGTAGCATTCATCACTTTTATTGCTTGGTTTGATAATACTTTTATAAAAGCCTTTGAATTTAATTCTATAAAGAGAGTATTTATAGGATCTATTTTTGGTTTAGTAATAGTTTATTTTATCAGATTTTATTCATTAGCTTATAATGGATTGAAAACTGGTTATGAAAGAATAAATAGGTCAATTGATGAAAGTTCTTATCTTCTTGGTTACTCGAAAATAAAAACCTTTTTAGGAATTCATGTTCCTTATTTAAAAAATTCTGTTTTTCTAATAGGAATATTAATTACAATAGAAGTAATAAAAGAATTACCTATCACATTAATATTGAGACCATTTAACTTTGAAACATTCGCTACAACAGCATATATTTTTGCATCTCAAGATCTTTTAGAGGCTGCAGCGGTTCCATCATTATTCTTGATATTAATTGCAAGTACATTTATTTTGATTACGTCTAAATTTATTTTGAAAGACTAATGGCTAATAATTTTTTTGAAATTGAAAATGTATCTTTTGCTGCTGGCGGGAAAAATAAAGTTAATAATGTTTCATTAAAAATTGAAAATGAAGGTGAAATAGTATGTTTACTTGGTCCATCTGGAATAGGTAAAACCACAATATTAAGAACTATTGCAGGTTTAGAAAAAATTAATAAAGGTAAAATTAATCTAAAAGGTAGAACAATTTCTTCTGAAAATATTCATATTGAACCAGAAAATCGTAATATTGCTCTATCATTTCAAGAGAACAGCTTATTTCCTCATTACAATATAGAAAAAAATATTAATCTTGGCTCAGATAGAGTGAAAGATGATAAAAAAATACAAACTAAAGAAGTAATTAATTTTTTAAACTTAAACAAAATATTAAATAAATTTCCGCATGAGATAAGTGCTGGCGAAGCCCAAAGAGCATCTCTAGCAAGATCTTTAGTTTCTCAACCTGATTTATTAATGCTTGATGAGCCATTATCTAATGTAGATCAAAGTTTTAAGGAGGAAATTCAAGTTGAATTAAAACAAATTTTAACAAATTCTAAAATAACTACAATAATTGTAACACACGATTCTTATGAAGCTTTTTATTTAGGCAGTAAATGTGGAATAATATTAGATGGTGAATTAAAGCAATATGATGATCCATATAATGTTTATCATTTGCCAAATTCAGTAGAGGTAGTTAATTTTTTAAATAGAGGCACATTAATACCAGCAGAAGTTACCAGTCCGAAAAGTCTTGAAAATGAAGATTTAGGTACAATAACTGGAAATTTCGCTAGACCGTTCCCAATAGGATCTAAAGTAAAACTATTAATACAGCCAGAGGACTTACAGCATGATGATGCGAGCAATCTTAAACTTGAAGTAGTAGATAGAAAATTCAGAGGATCAAATTTTATTTATACATTAAAAACATTAAGTAATAAATTAATACCAGTTTTTGTGCATTCTCATCATATTCATCAACATGAAGTCGATGAAAAATTTGGTATAAAAAGACCCATCCATATCGATCATATTGTTTGCTTTTAAATTTAATTATATAAATCCAAATATGTATGAAAGAGTTACCTAAAAGTACTAAAGTAGTTGTTATAGGTGGTGGTGTTGCTGGAACATCATGCACTTATCATCTGGCAAAATTCGGATGGAAAGATGTTGTTTTGCTTGAAAGAGATTTACTTACTTCAGGAACTACTTGGCATGCAGCAGGTCTTCTAGGTCAATTAGGTGCATCATCAACAATTACAAAAATAAGAAAATATTCTTTAGATCTTTATAAAGATTTAGAAAAGACTACAGGTCTATCAACTGGAATGAAGCAAAATGGTGCAATCACAGTTGCATCTACCAAAGAAAGAATGCAAGAACTACTAAGACAAGCAACAACTGCTCAATTATCAGATGTTGAAGTAGAAGTTCTTAATAAAAATCGTTTAAAGGAATTGTATCCTGTATTACATACTGAAGATATTCTAGGTGGTGTTTACATGCCGAAAGATGGTCAGGCAGATCCAGTTGGAGTAACTAATGTGCTTGCAAAAGCTGCAAGAATGGAAGGTGCAAAGATTTTTGAAAAAACACCTGTAAAAAAAATTTTAATTAAAAATTCTAGAATAAGTGGAGTAGAAACTGATAAAGGTGTCATCGATTGTGAATACGTTGTTATGGCAACAGGAATGTGGTCAAGACAATTAGGCGAAGAAATAAATGTAAGTGTGCCATTATATCCAAACGAGCATTTCTATATCATCACTGAACCAATAAAAGATTTACCTCAAAATCTTCCAGTTCTGAGAGATTATAATGCTTGTTTATATTTAAAAGAAGATGCAGGAAAAATGCTCGTAGGTATTTTTGAACCAAAGGCAAAACCAGCATTTAAAGACACAGGAAGAGTTCCAGATAATTTTTCATTTGGTGAACTTCCTGATGATTTTGACCATTTTGAACCATATTTAGAAAAATCATTTCATAGATTACCAATGTTAGAGAGTGCAGGAATTAGAAAATTTTTCTCAGGCCCAGAATCTTTTACTCCAGATACGCAATACTTATTAGGTGAAACTCCTGAAGTTAAAAACCTTTACACGTGTTGTGGTTTTAATAGCATAGGAATTGCTAGCTCAGGAGGAGCGGGCAGAGTAACAGCTGAATGGATGATGAACGGACATATAAATGAGGATTTATTTTCATTAGATATTAAAAGATTTCAGAAATTTCACTCTTCAAAAAACTTTATTATGGAAAGAGTTACAGAAACACTCGGTGATTTGTATGGAATGCATTGGCCATTTAAACAGCACAATACATCAAGAAATCAAAAGCTTTTACCTTATCACGAGGAATTAAAAAATGCTGGAGCTTGTTTTGGAGTTGCAGGAGGTTTTGAAAGACCAATGTGGTATTCATTAAATGGTAAAGAGCCTAAGTATGAATATAGTTTTAATTATCAAAATTGGTACCCATCAGCAAAGCATGAAACTTTAAATGCAAGAAAAAATGTTGGACTTTTTGATTTTTCAACTTTTTCAAAGTTTGATTTAAAAGGGGAAAAAACTCATCAAGAACTTCAAAAGTTATGTACCGCTAACATTAAAAACGAAATTGGTAAAACAACATATACTCATATGCTGAATGAAGATGGTGGAATAGAAACAGATTTAACTGTTGTATGTATTGATAAAAACTTTTTTAGAGTTGTAAGCTCTGCAGCTACAAGAGAACACGATAAATACCATATCTTAAAATATTTAGATGAAGACGTATCTTTTAAAGATGTAACAGAGGATATTTGTTGTCTAGGATTGTTTGGTCCAAAGAGTAGAGAGATGATCTCGAAAATAAGCAATGATGATTTTAGTAAAGATAAATTTAAGTTTGGAACTGGAAAATTTATAATGATAAATGGTGTTAAAGTTTGGGCTCAAAGACTTTCTTACGTTGGTGAATTAGGATTTGAGCTTTATGTTGACTCAAGTTTAGCTAAGGATTTATATAAAATTCTAATTGAAGAGGGTAAAAACTTCGAACTATCTCATTGTGGAATGCATGCAATGGATATTATGAGAATGGAAAATGGATTTGTTCACTGGGGACATGATATTTCGCCAGAAGAAAATCAGTATCAAGCAGGTTTAAAATTTGCAATTAGTTATAAGAAAAATGTAAACTTTATTGGAAAAGATTCTCTATTAAAAATTAAAGACCAAAAATTAGATAAGAGAATGATGATGTTTACTCTTAAAGACAGCAAACCTGGTGAGCCACTTTTACTACATGAAGAACCTATTTATATGGATGACAAAATAATTGGTAGAACAACTTCAGGAAATTATTCTTTTTGTTATGATAAAAATCTTTCTTTTGGATATGTCAATTCTGGAAATACAGTTGAAACATTAAAAGACAAAAATATATATATTGAAATTGAAAAACAAAAATATCCAGTTGAGGTGTTGGAAAAACCTTTAAACAATAAAGATTTTAAGAACTAATTTTCTTTTTTCTACTTTCGGCTTGAACAAATAAAACTCCAAAAACTATTATTCCAATAACTCCAAAAGTTTTATTAAAATCAAAAGGTACACCAAAAATATAAAAATTAATTAATGTCGACCAAATTAATTGTGAATATTGAAAATTAGTTACAAAAGATAAATTTGATAGTTGAATTGCAAATATAATTAAAAGATGACTAGTAAAACCTAATACACCTAGAAATATTAACCAAATCCATAACTTTTTATTCTCAATAGGTGTCCAGTCTAACATTACATAAATAGAGAAAACAATGGCCCCAACAACAGCAGCATAAAATAACGCCACTAAAGGATCATTATTACCAGAAATAAATTTTGTAAAAAATTGATATAAAGCCCAACATACTGGTGGTACCAAAGGAAAAATTAAGTCTAAACTTAAGACTTTCATACTAGGACTCATTGAATAAATTATACACCCAAAGCTTAATAACATTAAAATTATACCTTTAGATGAAAGAATATCTTTTAAAAACAATGCCGTTAAAATTGATACTATTAATGGAGCTGAGAAGAAAACTACATATATATCGACAAGGTCAAATTTTTGTAAAGAATGAATGAAAAAAAAAGTAGCAAAAACCATTAATATAGATCTAATAATATTAATATTGAAATTGCTTTTTAAGTTTAACTTAGGTTTAAATATCGCGAATAAAATTAAAATAATCACAAAGTGAAAAAAAAATCTGCCCCAAATTACTTGATTTAATGGCATTAATGTTCCCAGATATTTTGCAGTAGAATCTTGGCAAACTAAAATAAAAAATCCGGATATAGATAAAATTATAACTTTGGTAATAGATTTATTTTTAAGAAAATTCATAATTTTGATTAAATTTTAAACTGAACTAAGATTATCTAAAATTTTTTTTGAGCACTGTTCTGTATTACTAGAGCCTTGAAGATCTTTTGTTCGACTGTCTTTATCTTTAAGAGTTAATTCAATTGATTTAACTATTCTATCAGAAGCTTCTCTTTCACCTAAGTAATCTAACATCATTGCAGCTGACCAAATTTGACCTACTGGATTAGCTATCCCTTGTCCCGCAATATCTGGTGCCGATCCATGAACGGGTTCAAATAATGATGGATACTTATTAGTTGGATTTATATTTCCAGACGGTGCAATTCCAATAGTTCCAGTACAAGCTGGTCCTAGATCAGATAGAATATCCCCAAAAAGGTTCGATGCGACTATCACATCAAAGCGTTCAGGACTTAAAACAAATCTAGCAGCTAATATATCGATATGGTATTGATCAGTTTCAACATCAGGATAATTTTTTTTATTTTCATTAAATCTTTCATCCCAATAAGGCATTGTAATAGATATTCCATTTGATTTTGTAGCACTTGTTAGTTTTTTTCTTTTTCTTTTTTTAGCTAATTCAAATGCAAATTGTTGAACTCTATCTATTCCATATTTTGACATTATTGTTTCTTGAATAACCACTTCTCTATCACTTCCCTGATACATTCTTCCACCGACTGATGAATATTCTCCTTCGGTATTTTCTCTAACGATTATCATGTCAATATCACCTGGCTTTTTATTAGCTAATGGAGCATTTACACCTTCAAAAAGTTTTACAGGTCTTAAGTTAATAAATTGATCAAACTCTCTTCTAAATTTTAACAATGATCCCCAAAGTGTTATGTGATCTGGATATTTATCTGGCATACCAACCGCACCAAAGAAAATTGCATCGTGTTTAGTTAATTTATCTTTCCAGTCATCTGGCATCATTTTTCCATGCTTTTCATAATAATCACATGATGCAAAATCATAATCTTCTATATTTAATTTAAATTGATGTTGTTGAGAAATTTCTTTTAATATTTTTTGGGCTTCAGGCACAACTTCTTTTCCAATGCCGTCACCAGCAATAGAAGCTATTGAATATTCTTTCATCTATTTAGTGAATGTATCGTTAAATTGCTTAGTAACTCTGACAAAAGTTGTGCACTTACTTAATTGTTTTAAAGAGGGTGCGCCAACATATGTACAACTACTTCTAACACCACCTAAAATATTTAAAATGGTATCATTAATTTTACCACGGTACTTCACTCTGACTGTTCTTCCTTCGCTACTTCTGTAATCTGATAGTCCGCCGTAATGTTTATTGTTAGCTGTTTCAGAACTCGATCCATAAAATTCGACATATTTAGAACCATTAGATTTTACTAATTTTCCTTTACCTTCATCATGACCTGCAAACATTCCTCCAAGCATAACAAAATCAGCTCCTCCACCAAATGCTTTAGCAACATCACCTGGACATGTACATCCGCCATCTGCAATTATATGTGCACCTAATCCATGCGCTGCATCAGCACATTCTATAACTGCACTTAACTGAGGATAGCCAACCCCAGTTTGTATTCTTGTTGTACACACACTCCCTGGTCCAATTCCAACTTTCACAATATCTGCTCCTGATAAAATTAATTCTTGAGTCATATCTGCAGTAACAACATTACCTGCAATAATTGTTTTTGTTGGGTATTTATCTCTAACAGATTTTAAAAATTTACTAAAATGTTCAGAGTAACCATTTGCAACATCTATACAGATGAATTTTATGAAACTAAATTCTTTTAAAACTTTATCTAAATTTTGAAAATCTTCTTTTTTTGTTCCAATACTTAAAGCTACATTTGGATATATTGATTTAATTTTTTTAAATTGTTTAATTTTTTTTACATCATGTTGTTTTGTTAAACATGTAATCATTCCGTAATCAGATAATTTTTCGGCTACACCAAGTACGCCTACACCATCCATGTTAGCTGCCATTATAGGAATTCCAGACCATTCGTTTTTACTGTATTTAAAACGATAGGTTCTCTTTAAATTAACATCTTTTCTACTTTTAAGAGTGCTTCTTTTAGGTCTAAAAAGTACGTCGGAATAATCTAGTTTTAGCTCTTCTTCAATTCTCACAAAAATGAAGGTATACATCCAATGAATGATAATTCAATTTAATAATTAAGCTTATTAACGTTGTATTTGAACAATTTTAAAATTATTTATTGAATTATAAAAATATAAATTAAGATAAATAAATGTTTGAAGGTTTTAAGAGTAAATACGTAAAAGTAAAAAAAGGTAAAGTCTTTTGCAAAGTTAAAGGAGATGGTCCTCCTTTATTATTGCTCCATGGTTACCCTCAAACGCATTTAATGTGGCATAAAACAGCTCCAGAGTTATCTAAAAGTTTTACAGTGGTTGCAGCAGATCTTAGAGGTTATGGAAATAGTTTAGCTCCACCATCTGACAGTAAACATTTTAATTATTCTAAAAGAGAAATGGCGAGTGACATGAAACAAATGATGGTAAAATTGGGGTATGCCAAGTTTTTTGTTGCAGGCCATGATAGGGGTGGAAGAGTTGCTCATAGATTGGCAAGAGATCACAGAAAAAACGTGCTTGCTCTAAGTGTATTAGATATTTGTCCAACTTTAGATATGTATGAATTAACAACAAGAGATTTTGCAAAAGCTTACTTCCATTGGTTTTTCTTAATTCAACCAAAATGGCTACCTGAAAGAATGATAATGAGTGATCCAAGAAAATGGATGAAGTATTGCTTGGATAAATGGTCTGGCAATCATAAATTTGGAAAAGTTGAAGAGGGTTACATAAAGTGCTTTAAACAACCAAAGAGAATACATGGATCATGTGAAGATTATAGAGCATCTGCTACAATTGATCTTGATCATGACAGACATGATAGAAAGAAAAAATTAAATATTCCAGTTCAAGTATTATGGGGAAAAAATGGTGTTATAGGCAAACAATTTAAACCGATTAAAATTTGGCAAAAATATTCAAATAAAAAAGTTGTTGGAGTTGCTGTTAAATCTGGACATTTTATACCAGAGCAAAATCCCAAAGAAACAATTAAACAATTAAAAAGTTTTTTTTTAAAAAATGCTTAAAATTATTCCTAATAAAAAAAATATAGGCGCAGAATTAGTCTGCGATTTAAATAAAATTAATAATTCTTCACTAAAAAAAATTAAATCTGCCTTATCGAAATATGGAATGATTTATTTTAGAAACCAAAAATTAAGCTCTAATCATTATGTAAAATTTGCAAAAAAATTTGGAAAACTAGCAAACTATCCAAGACTTAAAGGATTGAATAAAAAATATCCTCAAATAACTGTTGTTCAAAGAAAATCAACTGACAAAGGCCCTAGTTTTGGAGAGCAATTTCATACTGATTCAATTTATACTAAAAAACCGCCTAGATTTACTATGTTACTTTCTAAATTAGTTCCAAAAAAAGGTCAGGCAAACACAGATTTCTGTTCCCAATATTTAGCTTATGAAAAATTACCAACTAAATTTAAAAGAAGGTTTAAAAACGAAAAATGTATATTTTCATCAGAAGGACCTATTTCTGTAACAAGATTAGAAAGAGAGAAAGAAAAGGGGAAAAAAGCTAAAGAACTTATTTCAAAGCATAAATTAATTAGAAAAATAAATAGTAAATATACTTTATACTGTAGTCCTGGACACTTTATTCGTTTTAATAACAGCAAAATTGACAAAAAATTAAAAACTTATTTATTTAAACACCAATTAAAAAAAAGTTTTCAATATTCTTTAGAATGGGAAAAGAACCAATTAGCCATTTGGGATAATAGATCTATGCTTCATCAAGCAACAGCTTTTAAAGGTAATAGAATTATGCATAGAATTACTGTCCAATAATGTTTCAAGTATTCCTAGGATTAACTCCATTTATTGGTGTCACTCTTATTGGTTATATTTTAGGATATATTAAAATATTCGATTTACAGAAGGCTAGAATATTTAATTTATTTTCATTTTATATAGCGGTACCAGCTTTAATCATAAAACTAGTTGCGCAAAGTGATATTGGTGAAATAGATGTATCTCAAATTTCATCATATTTTTTAATGCAGTTAACAAGTGGAATATTTGCTTTTTTATTAACTAAAAATACTTTTAAAAGGTCAATTCAGGAGTCTATTATTTGGGCTTTAACTGTTGCTTTATCCAATCACGTAATATTAGTCTTACCTATTGCGGAAATATTTTTTGCAGGAAGTACGATAACTCAAATATCAGGTATTATTTTAATGGATAGTGTAGTTTTACTATCCATAGTTAGTTTCTTTTTAGAACTTACTGTAAAAAAAAGAATTAAATTATTTCAGTTTTTAAGAAATTTAATATTAAATCCGATGATATTAGCAATATTAATTGGATTGATTATAAGAATTTCAAAGATTAATATAGACGAAACCCCTTTTGAATATATTCTTCAAAGACTAGCAGCATGTGTGATGCCAGTTGGGCTATTTGCAATTGGTATTATTCTATCTTTTTACTCAAAAAAAGTTTTCAATAAATTAACAATTACTATTTCAATATTAAAACTTATTATATCACCACTGATTTTGCTAATTTTAGGGTACACATTCTTTAGCTTATCAAATCCAATAAATTTTGCTGGAGCTTTGTTGGTTAGTGTTGGCCCATGTGGAGCTACCTCAATTGTTATGTGTTCTGCATATAATGTAAGTCCAGAAAATATTATTAAGGCAATATTTATTTCAACATTTGCTTCAATATTTACCTTTTTATTTACAATAAATTTATTAAATTATTAAAGTATGTTTAAAAAAATATTTAGCATTCTTTCCATTTTTCTTTTTTTATCATCGATCTCAATAGCTAAAGATAAAATAGATGATACCATTGATAAAACTACTGATTTTTTAAAATCTATAACTAAGAAAAGTTTGAATAAGTCTCAAACGGCAGAATTTTTAAATAATTATGCAATAACTCTTGAAGATGAGAGAAATCAAGGTGTTGTAACATATATATTTGATGAAAAAAATTACAAAAGATACCAAGATGGAAAAGTTATTTCAGAAGATGGATGGAGATTTACAAACTTAGGCAAGTTAAGAGTGTTTTCAGGAGACATCAAATTAACATGGAAATTTAAACTTGATAAGCAAAACGTAATAGTAATTAAGACTAAATTCCAACCACTTGGAAAAGAATATCCTTTTACCTATCAATTAAAAGATAAGTTCTTTGAACAATTAAATTAAATGTCAAAAAGATATAGTGGAAAATCATTTAAAGACTCTAGTGTAATGAAAAAAGCTAAACTTTCTCTAAAGGAAAAAAGAAAAATTAAAAAAGATAAGAAAAAGAACAAGTGAAATCTTGTTTGCATCAAAAAATAAAAGTAGTATAAACCAACAATTATTTAAGGCGGGGTAGCTCAGTTGGTTAGAGCGCGGGACTCATAAGCCCGAGGTCAGTGGTTCGATCCCACTTCCCGCTACCATCAGTGACCAGGAAAATCTAATAAATTTTCAACTTTATATCCTTTTTTTAGCAAACTATCAGTTCCACCTAAATCAAAAAGATTAATTACAAATATAAATCCAGCTACATTACTTTCTGAAATTTCAATTAATTTAGCCGCAGCTTCTGCTGTGCCTCCAGTTGCTATTAAATCATCAATAATTAATACATTATCGTTCTTGTCAAAAGAGTCTTTATGAACCTCAATAGTAGCTGTTCCATATTCCAATTCAAAATCAATAGAATGAACCTCTGCAGGGAGCTTATTTTTTTTTCTGAGCATTATAAATGGTTTATCTAAAATATATGAAATAGCTGAAGCAAAAACAAAACCTCTTGATTCAACAGCAGCTATTTTATCAAATTTAAATTTTTTTGATCTCTCTACTATTTGATTTATACATTCCTTGAAAGCTTTTTCATTTTTTATAAGGGTTGTTATATCTCTAAACAGAATTCCTTTTTTTGGGTAATCTTGAATTGATCTAATATGTTCTTTTAAATCCATAAAACTTAATTATAATCTAAAATGTATTATGGCAAATAATAAATTAGCAATTATTGGTGGAAGTGGGCTATATGATGTTGAGGAGTTTAAAGATAGAGAGACACTCGGTATAAATACTCCATGGGGAAAACCCTCAGACTTAATATTAAAGGCCAAATATAATAATAAAGAAATTTATTTTCTACCAAGACATGGAAAAGGTCATTTTATTTCTCCATCAAAAATAAATTTTAGAGCAAATATTGATGCTCTTAAACAACTAGGTATCACAGACATAGTTTCTGTTTCAGCCGTTGGATCTTTAAAAGAAGATTTGCCCCCAGGTAAATTTGTTATCGTTGATCAGTTCATTGACAGAACTTTTGCAAGAAACAAATCTTTTTTTGATGATGAAATTGTTGCGCATGTATCAATGGCGCATCCAACTTCAAGTGGGCTGATGAATGCTTGCGAAGATGCCATTAAAAAAGAAAATATACCTTATCAAAGAGGTGGAACTTATGTTGTAATGGAAGGCCCACAATTCTCCACATTAGCAGAGTCAAATCTATATAGATCTTGGAAAGCAGATGTTATTGGAATGACAAATATGCCAGAAGCTAAGCTGGCAAGAGAAGCTGAAATTAGATATGCTTCAGTATCGATGGTAACAGATTATGATTGCTGGCATCCAGATCATGAAAATGTTGATGTTCAACAAGTTATTAAAGTACTTTTAGATAATGCTGCAAAAGCTAAAAATATGATTAAAAATTTGATAGAGAACTTTGAAAATCACATTGATCCAAATGATCCAACTAATAATTGTTTAGATGTAGCAATAATTACAGCTCCAGAAAAAAGAACTCAAAAAACTAAAGATAAATTAAAAACAATTGCAGGAAGAGTTCTTAATAAATGAAAATTAATGATGTTGAATATAAAACAATTTGGTTTGATGAAGAAAAACAAGTTGTAAAAATAATAGATCAAACAAAGCTTCCACATAAATTTATAATAAAAGAATTAAGTTCAGTTAAAGACGCGATAAATGCTATCAAAACGATGGAAGTTAGGGGGGCACCCTTAATCGGAGGCACTGCTGCATTTGGCTTAGTTTTAGCTATAAAAGAAAATAACAGTTTAGATTTTATAAAAAAAAGTTCAGAGGAATTAGTTGCTTCCAGACCGACGGCTATAAATCTTCAGTGGGCAGTTCATAGAATGAATAACAAAGTATCATTTGTTGAACCTGGAAATTTATTTAATGTTGCACTTAATGAAGCTAAAGAAATTTGTAAAGAAGATGAGGCATTTTGTGAAAGTATTGGTAAAAATGGATTAAATATTATTGAGGATATATATAATAAAAAGAAAGATACTGTAAATATTCTCACACATTGTAATGCAGGTTGGTTAGCTACAATAGATTGGGGAACAGCAACTTCTCCTATTTATCATGCACATAAAAAAGGAATACCAATACATGTTTGGGTAGATGAAACTAGACCAAGAAATCAAGGAGCAAACCTTACATCATATGAACTTAATGAAGAAGAAATTCCGAATACAATTATAGCAGATAATACAGGTGGAATATTAATGCAAAGAGGACAGGTTGATATGTGTATTGTTGGAACAGATAGAACATTATCTAACGGAGATGTGTGCAATAAAATTGGTACATATTTAAAAGCTCTTGCAGCTCATGATAATAATGTTCCTTTTTATGTTGCTTTACCAAGTTCAACAATAGATTGGAATTTAAAAAACTCCAAAGATATTCCAATTGAAGAAAGAGATCCAAAAGAACTTTCTCATGTGGATGGAATTAACAAAGATAATAAAGTTGATAAAGTTTTAATTTATCCAGAGAAAAGCAAATCATTAAATTTGGCTTTTGATGTAACTCCAGCTAAATATGTTACAGCATTAATAACAGAAAAAGGAATATGCGAAGCCTCTACTGAAGGTTTAAATGGTCTCTTCAAAAACTAATAAAAAGAAAAATGATGTTATTAAGTTTTCAAAAATGCTTAATGACAAAAAATTATCAGCTTTAAGATCAGGCAATATATCAGTCAGACATAACAATGGTTTTCTTATTACCCCTTCAGGAAAAAAATACTCATCACTAAAAGTAAAAGATATAGTGTTTGTAAGTCTAGATGGAAAATATGAAAAAAAATATAAACCTTCGTCAGAATGGAGATTTCATCAAGATATTTATATCAAAAAGAAAGATGCTCAAGCAATAGTTCATACACATTCAACTAATGCAACAGCTCTATCTGTTCACAAAAAACCTATTCCAGCTTTTCATTACATGGTTGCACTCGCGGGAGGTAATGATATTAAATGTGCGAAATACGCAACTTATGGAACAAGAGAGCTTTCAAAAAACATTTTAAAAGCTTTGAATAATAGAAAAGCCTGCTTGATTGCAAATCACGGTCAGATTGCATTTGATAAAAATTTACCTGATGCTTTTGAATTGGCACAAGAAGTTGAAAATTTGAGTTTACAGTATATAACCGCTCTTAAGCTTGGAAAGCCAAAAATTCTTTCTATAAATGAAATGAATAAAGTTTTAAAAAAAGCTAAAAACTATAAAAGAGGTTAATAGGTGACAAAAGTTGGTGAACATATAACTCTAGATATCATTGGAACTAAAAAAGAATATGATCCCTCATTTTATGAAAAGTTAGTTTATAAAATTGCAAAATTAGCAAAAGTAACAGTTTTAAAGATCTCAAAATATAAATTTGAGCCTCAAGGTTTTACATTGGTAGCTCTGTTAGCAGAAAGCCATATAAGCTTTCACACTTTCCCGGAAAATGAAATTATAAGCTTTGATTTTTTTACTTGTGGTAAAGTTTCACCATCAGTTGCTCTTAAAGTAATTAAAGAAGAAATAGAACACAAACAAATCATTATTAAGGAATTTAACAGAGATACGATTGATCTATATCATGATAACTATAGTTCACCAGGATTAAAAAAATCTTATGTTGTAAATAAAGTATTAGAAAATTTTAAATCCAAAGCAGGTCAATATATTGAAATATTAGATTTAGAACAGTTTGGAAAAGCTTTATTTATTGATAATGAAATACAAGTTGCTGAGAGTGATGAGCATTTATATAGCTCAACTTTTGTAAATTCTGGTCTTAGTTTGAATTCAAATAAAGAGAAAGCTGCAATTATTGGTGGAGGTGACGGTGGTGTTGCAAGAGAATGTATTTCACAAAATTTTGGATTTATAGATTGGTATGAATTAGATCCTGAAGTTGTTGATGTATGCGATAAACATTTAAGCAAAATAGGAGAAAAGGCTACAGAAAAAAATTCAGTTAAATGTGTTTGGGGTGATGCATTTGAGAGCATCAAATCAGTCAAAGATAATACCTATGATCAAATTTTTGTTGATCTTAACGATGATCAATTTTGCATAGATTTAGCTGCAAAAAATATGTCATCTTTAGAAAGAATATTAAAACCTAAAGGTGTAATTACTGCTCAAGTTGGAAGCCAAGATAAAAAACCAAAACAAGTTGAAAATTGGTTAAATGTTTTTAACAAAAATTTTGGAAATACAAAACTTTCAAGAGTTTACATACCAAGTTTCGATTGTTCTTGGAATTTTTCCTCGTCAATAAATCATTAATTTTACTTTTTAAAACAATAATTTTATGAAATAATCTCCAAAATTTTGGAGGAAAAAAATGAAAAAATTAAAAGTATTAGGACTTGGTATTTTAATATCATCATTTCTAACAATTTCTTCTATTGCAGATCAAATTAAAATAGGAACTGAAGGTGCATATCCACCTTGGAATTCTAAAGACTCAGCAGGAAATTTGATTGGCTTTGAAGTCGAATTAGCAAATGAATTATGCAAAATTATGAAACATGATTGCACAATTGTTGAGCAAGATTGGGATGGAATGATACCAGCTTTAGTCTCAAGAAAATTTGATGCTATTATGGCTGGAATGTCAATAACTGGTGAGAGAATGAAAACAATAAACTTTTCTCAAGGTTATGCTGATGAAGTTGCATCACTAGCTGTAATGAAAGGATCGAAAAACGAAGGCCTTAAAACAATGTCAGCTATAAATTTATCTGATGTGAGTGCTGATGAACAAGCAACACTAGATGTTTTGACAAAAGCATTTAAAGGTAAAACTATTGGTGTGCAAACTGCTACAATTCACCAGAACTTCTTAGAATCTGGATTAATGGGTAATGTAAAAATAAGAACTTACAAAACTCAAGATGAAGTAAACTTAGATTTATCTGCAGGTAGAATAGATGCGGCACTAGCTGCAGCTGTTGCTTTTACAGATTACGCAGAAAAATCTGGTAAAGGAGTAGTATTAACTGGACCAACATTTGCAGGTGGAGATTTTGGAAATGGTGTTGGTGTAGGTATTAGAAAAGGTGACTCTAAACTTTTAAATGATTTTAATGCAGCAATTGATAAAGCTAGAGATGATGGCATTATCAGTAAGCTTGCTATAAAACATTTTGGTTTTGACGCTTCTATGTAATAAATTATTTATGGGTGGCTATAATTAGCCACCTATATTATGGAACTTCTATATTTTGGTGATAAAGGTTGGGGAGACGAGTTATTCTTTGCAACATTAATGACAATTGCAGTTTCCATAACTGCAATGATAATTGGCTTTATATTTGCTGCTTTATTTACTCCATTAAAATTATCTAATAATAAATTTCTTAATTCTATTGGCAATGCATACACCACTGTTATTAGAGGTGTACCAGAGCTTCTTGTAATTTATTTATTTTTCTTTGGTGGAAGTGGAGCAATTATGTTTGTTGCTTCAATATTTGGTTATAATGATTACATCGAAATTAATGCTTTTTTAACTGGTTCATTTTCAATAGGGATAATATCGGGAGCATATTCAACCGAAGTATTTAGAGGAGCCCTTCAATCAATTGATAAAGGTCAATTTGAAGCTGCAAAAGTTTTAGGTTTTAAAAAATATATTTACTTCTTTAAAATTATTTTGCCTCAAATGCTAAGATTAGCAATTCCAAACTTAAGTAATGTTTGGCAAATTACATTAAAAGATACTTCACTTATATCTGTAACTGGTTTAGTTGAAATAATGAGACAATCTTATATTGCAGCTGGTTCGACTAGAGATCCATTATTTTTTTACTCATTTGCAGCAGTTCTATACTTAATGCTTACATTTTTAAGTATGCAATTATTAAATAGATTAGAGACAAAATATAGCAAAGGTTATTAATGGATATTGAATTAATGATTAGTAGTTTTCCTAAGTTGCTGAATGCAACTTTGATTACTCTTAAACTATTATCTGTATCTTTAATTCTTGGTCTTTTTATTGGATTAGGTTTTGCAATCTTGAGAATGAATAATAATAAGTTGATTAATAAATTTGCTTACGGGTATTCATATATTTTTAGAGGAACACCCTTATTGGTTCAAATCTTCATAATATATTTTGGATTAGGTCAAATTGAATATTTAAGAACAACATTTTTGTGGATAGTTTTAAAAGAACCATATTGGTGCGCGATAATAGCATTTTCATTAAATACTGGTGCTTATACATCAGAAATATTGAGATCAGCATTTCAAACTATAAAGCCTGGATATTTAGAAGCTGGCAGAAGCCTAGGGATACCTTCTAAAATTATTTTTACAAAAATACAAATTCCTATTGCAATAAAACAATCTTTACCGGCTTATGGTAATGAAATTATTTTAATGCTTAAAGGTACATCCTTGGCAAGTACAGTCACACTTATGGACTTAACTGGTGTTGCTAAATATATAATTTCAACAACATTTAAGCCTGTCGAGGTATTTATTGTGGCGGGAGGTATTTACTTGTTTATGACTTTTATAATTCATAATGTAATTAAATATTTAGAAAAAAAATATGGGTTTCAAACATGAAAATAGCTTGCATACAATTATCTAGTGGAGAAAATTATCAAAATAATTTTAAAGATATCATTAAATACGTAAATCAAGCTATAAAAAATAAATCTGATTTAATTATTACACCTGAAACTTCTTCTTTGATGTCTAGTAGTAGAGAAACACTTTTTAAATATTCATTTGAAATGGATAAAGATCCAATTTTGAAAAAAATTAAGGAAGTTTCAAAAAAATATAAGAAATGGATTTTACTCGGATCAATTTGCGTTAAAGTTAAAAACAAACTCAGAAATAGATCTATATTGGTCGGACCAAATGGAAAAATTGTCAAATATTATGATAAAATTAATATGTTTGATGTTAAAATTCCAAATAAAGAACAACATAAAGAAAGTAAAACTTTTAAAGCAGGAAATAAATTAGTCACGGCTAATTTACCTTGGGGTAAAATAGGTTTTACAATCTGTTTTGATCTGAGATTTCCTGAACTTTATAGGAATTTATCAAAAAAAAATTTAAGTTTTATAGCCGTTCCATCAGCTTTCACAAAGTTTACGGGACAAAAACATTGGTTAACACTTTTAAGAGCAAGGGCGATTGAAAATTTCTGTTATATTTTTGCACCAGCTCAAACTGGTAAAAATACCCCCAAAAGAGAAACATTTGGTCATACAGCAATTATTTCACCAGACGGAAAAATATTAGCATTAAAAAAATTAGGGAAGGGCGTAATTTATTCAAAAATTAATCCTAAACTTTCTATGGATTTAAGAAAAATTATACCTAGTTTAGTTTAATTAACTGTTTCAAAAATTTTAAATAATAACTCTGACACATGTTTACCTTTTTTCTCAGATAAATCAGATATTTGATGTCTACAGCTTGTACCATTTGCAACTATAAAATCTTTTTCACTACTATTATTGATTGCAGGTATTAAAGAAAGATTAGCCATTTTTTTGGAGACTTCATAAGTCTTACTGTCATATCCAAATGAACCTGCCATTCCACAACAACTAGACTCTATCATTTTATTATTAATATTTAATTCTGATAAAAGACTAGTTAGACCTTTCATTCTATCCTGTGATTTTTGATGACAGTGCCCGTGGATTAATACATTTTGATCGAACTTATTAGCTTTAATATTATTGTTATTTCTTATTTGTTCTAAAATAAATTCCTCAAGCAGATAAAATTTATTTTTAATTTGTTCTTTATTATTCACATTTTTTAAAGTTTGATATTCATCGTTAAAAGTTAATAAACAAGATGGTTCGATACCTACAACTGGTAAATCAATATAATTATTTTGGATAACGTAATCATTAAATCTATTTAGCTCCTCAGAGGCTTTGTCTAATTGACCGTAAGATATATAAGTTCTGCCACAACATAGGGGTCTCTTTAATTTATCTTTACCAAAACTTGGTATAATTGCCTGATAACCAAATTTATTTAGTACTTTAATTGCATAAACTAAATTTTCATTTTCAAAGTTAATGTTAAAAGTATCTGCAAACAAAATTACTTTATTTTCTGATACTGTCTGACTGTCGTAAATCTCTCGTAATGCGTTCTGGTTTTGAACTTCAGGCATAGTCCTTGCTGTTGCAAAACCAAACTTTTCAACAATTGTAGAGATTAGAGGTAGGTTTTTAACCTTATTGAAAATAGGAGCAACAATCTTTAATAACCATATAAGTCTTGGCATATCTGAGATAACTCTATCTTTAATACGCATACTAAATTTTTTATAGTAATGAGAAAGAAACTCAGATTTCATCTTAGCCATATCAACCGACATAGGACATTCTCTTTGACAAGCTTTACAGCTCACACATAATTCCATGGTTTCATACATTTCTTTTGATGCAAATGAACCCTCTGGAAGTTGATTAGATAAAGCTAATCTTAAAGTATTTGCTCTACCTCGAACTAAATCTTTTTCTTCTTTAGTTACTCTGTATGATGGGCACATCACACCAGAATCTAATTTTCTACAAGCTCCATTGTTATTACACATCTCAACTGCATCAGAGAATTGACCCCAATTAGACCAATCATAATGTGTATCTATATTTTCAGTTTGATAACCTGACTTGTATCTCATTAGAGATCTATCATTTGATTTAAATGGCCGAACAATTTTACCAGGATTTAAAAGGTTTTTACTATCGAATGTATCTTTTATTTCTTCAAATGCATTTGTGATTTTTTTACCAAACATCATCTCATGAAATTCTGATCTAACAATTCCATCACCATGTTCACCTGAGTGGGAACCTTTATAATCCTTAACCATTTCAAAAGCTTCTTCAGATATAGATCTCATATTTTGTATATCCTTGTCAGATTTCATATTTAAAACTGGTCTTACATGAAGAGTTCCAACAGATGCATGAGCATAAAACATTCCACTTGTTCCATATTTTTTAAATATTTCTTTTAATCTAGCTGTGTAGTCAGCTAAGTGTTCCAGAGAAACTGCACAATCTTCAATGAAGGCAACTGGTTTTCTATCACCTTTCATCGACATCAAAATATTTAATCCAGCTTTTCTTATTTCAAAAACTTCTTTCTGCTCTGATAAATCTGAGTAATGTGAAAACTGATTTTTTTTGTTTTGATTTAAAACTAAATATTCTAGATCCTTTATTTTCTTTTCATATACACTTTTTTCAGTATCAATAAATTCTACCATCAAAACAGCTTCAGGATTTCCTTTGATGTATTTTTTTATACCTCCAGCATACATTGGTATTTCTTTTGCCAAATTTAATAAATTTTGGTCCATCAACTCTACACAAGTAGGTTTTAATTTTACGATCTCTTTTGATAATTCCATTGCTTGATGGAAATTATCAAAGTAACAGACACCTAATATTTTATTCTTTGGTATTTCTGATAATTTTAATTTTATTTTGTTGAATAAAGATAGTGTTCCTTCAGATCCAACAAGAAGATTTGATGAGTTAAAGCCTTCAGGGTTAATTAAATCAATGTTATATCCTCCAACTCTTCTTTGTGTTGTTGGCCAATTAGCATCAATCTCACTTCCAACCTGTTGTCTTACATCTATGAATTTATCTATAATTTTATACAGTCTATCTTGGTTGTTTTTAGTAGCTAAATAATTTTTATTTATTTGATCAAAGTTAAATATAGAGCCATCATCTAATATTGCTTCAATTGCTAATACGTTATGAACCATGTTGCCATAATATAATGATCTAGATCCACAGGAATTGTTAGCTGACATTCCTCCAATAGTTGCTCTACTGCTTGTTGAAACATCCACTGGAAACCAGAGACCATGAGGCTTCAAATAAGCATTTAGATGATCTAATACGACACCAGGCTGAACCCATACATATTTTTCTTCAACATTAAGTTCTAAAATTTTGTTTTGATGTTTACTGTAATCTAGCACAACACTTTCTCCAACAGTCTGGCCACATTGAGAACTTCCACCACCTCTAGCTAATAGAGGAACGGAATTCTTTTGCGAATATTCCATTAAACTTAATATATCGTTGGTATCTTTTGGAAGAACTACACCAAGTGGTTTAATTTGATATACAGAAGCATCAGTACTGTATCTTCCTCGTGAGAATTCATCGAATAAAGTTTTTCCATAAACTTTACTGCTAATTTCTTTACCAATTTTTTGTATCTGATCTGAATTAAACCGCATAAAACTTAATTAAAGGTTTATTTATTTTTGTAAACCAGTTTACCGAACTTTTTTAACGCGGCCTCTGAAATCTCTAAACCTAAACCAGGTTTTTCATTTAAATGTATCCATCCATCACTCATTTTGTGTGGATTTTCAAATAATTGTGCCTGTAAAGGATCTCTTTCATCATCAAATGACTCAACAATTCTCCCAGCTGGAGTTGATGCTACTAATGGTGCATGAATATAACAATCATGATGTGGAGCTACATCTATATGATTTAATTCACACAATGCAGAAAGTTTTTTTCCATTAGTAAAACCACCAAACATTGTGCAATCAAATTGTAAAATTTGAATTGCTTCTTCTTCAATCATGGACCTACATCCATAAATAGTTATTTCACTTTCACCACCTGATAATGGAATTTTAGTTTGTTTTGATAAAAGTTTTAAAGTCCTTCTATCATCTTCCCATCTAACAGGTTCTTCAATCCATGTAGGATTAAATCTCTCAAATTCTTTTACACCTTCAATTGCAGTTTTTAGATCCCATGCTCTATTGACATCAATCATTAAACCTTTTTGATCTCCAATTTCATCTCTAATAATGTCTAATCTCTTAGCATCCTCTTTGATACTAAGTCCCCCAACTTTAACTTTAAAACTTTGATGACCAATTTTTACTAATTTTTGTATTTCATCTCTTAGTTCTTTTTCATCTTTACCATCTCTGTAGTAAGCACATGTTACATAAACAGGAATTTTATTTCTGTATCCACCAAATAATTTGTACAATGGGATGTTTGAAGCTTTTCCTATCAAATCCCAACAAGCAATATCTAAAGCTGCTGAAATTCTGATTAATGCTTCTCTGCTCCAACCTTTTTCACTACTGGTTCGAGTATCAGTTAAGTTGAAAATTTTCTCATAAATTTTTTCAGAGCAAAATGGATCTTCACCAATTATTAAATCTTGTAAGCCATTTGAAAATGGTTTGATGATTGGAGCAATATCAGTGTAGCTTGTTGCTAAACCAAAGCCTGAATGACCATCTTTAGTTTTAATTTTAATCAAGAGTTCATTAGCTGTTGGCACGATGAAGTGGCTAACCCAATGTGGCTTCACTTCATCTGGATTATTAAGAACATAAACTTCTAAGCTATCAATTAAATTACTACTATTTGTCATACATTATAAATTTGCTTATATAATTTCTTTAGCATATACAGCGGTATGGCAATTTCAAATAATATAAGACCTGGTCGACATTTTTTACAAATTCCAGGACCAACAAACGTTCCAGATAGAGTTCTAAGAGCTATGGATTATCCTACTATAGATCATAGAGGACCTGACTTTGCTGAATTAGGATTAAGAGTTTTAGACCGAATAAAATTAATTTTTAAAACTTCAGAACCTGTAATAATTTTTCCAGCTTCAGGAACAGGAGCTTGGGAAGCTGCACTTGTAAACACATTAAGTGCTGGTGATAAAATCTTGATGTTTGAAACTGGACATTTCTCAACTCTTTGGTGGGATATTGCGCAAAAATTTAAAATTGAAGTCGACTTTGTAGGAGGTGATTGGAGAACAGGTGTAGACCCAAACATTGTTGAACAAAAATTAAAAGAAGACAAAGATAAAAAAATTAAAGCAGTTTGTGCTGTACATAATGAAACTTCTACTGGAGTAACAAGTAGAATTGGAGAAATTAGAAAAGCTATGGATAATGCGGAACATCCAGCTTTATTATTTGTTGATACTATATCTTCATTAGGTTCTATAGATTATAGACATGAAGAGTGGAAAGTTGATGTAACAGTAGGAGGATCCCAAAAAGGATTACTATTACCACCAGGACTTTCTTTTAATGCAATAAGTTCTAAAGCTTTAGAGGCATATAAAACATCTGAATTACCAAAATCATATTGGGATTGGGGACCGATGTTAGAAAACAATAAAAAAGGTTACTTTCCATACACGCCAGCCACAAATTTATTTTATGGTTTGGATGAAGCAATCAATATGCTTACTGAAGAGGGTTTAGATAATGTTTTCAAAAGACACAAAAGATTTGCAGAAGCCACAAGAATTGCAGTTAACTCGTGGGGATTAGAAATACTTTGTAAAAATCCAGAAGAATACTCAGACTCACTAACAGCTGTAATGGTTCCAGAAGGTCATGATGCTGATTTTTTAAGAAAAACTATTTTAGATCATTACAACATGTCATTAGGAACAGGACTTGCAAAAGTTGCAGGCAAAATTTTTAGAATTGGCCACTTAGGTGATTTTAACGAACTAATGTTAGCCGGAACATTGGCAGGTGTTGAAATGGGTTTAATGAAATCTAAAATACCTTATAAAAAAGGTGGAATACTTAAAGCACTTGAGTATCTTTGTTAATCAATCAAGTTACAAATCATGCTTGATTTTTGCATAATAGGATCGGGAATTTCTGGATCAACGATAGCAAACTTATTAAATAAAAAATATTCCGTTGCAGTTTATGATAAAGCAAGAGGTTATGGTGGAAGAAGTTCATTTAAAAAATTTAAAGATAAAGTCGGATTTGATCACGGACTTCAATATATCTCTCCAAAATCCACAAAATTTAAAACATTTACTAATCAACTTATTAACAAAAAAGTTTTAAAAAAGTGGAGAGGAAATCATTTATTTCTGCATAAAACAGTCAAAGAAATTAAAAATCATTTAAAATTAATTGGAACAAAAGGAAACAACTCTATTAGCAAACATTTATTAAAGAAAATTAATTGTAATTTTGAACATGAGCTTACAAACTTAAAGAGATTAAACGATTATTGGGAATTAACTTTTAAAAATGATGTAAAACAAAAATGTAAAAACCTTATTTTGACCTGTCCTTTTCCTCAAAGTAAGAAATTAGGACAAAAATATTTAAATAAATCTTATTTAAATCAAAAAGTTAAGATGGATGCCAATTTAACAGTTATGATTGTTACAAATAAGCTTAAGCAATCTAATAGTAGCTACTTTTTTAATGATGATATGCTTGGTTGGGCCTCATACGAAAATAGTAAGAAAAGGTTTAACTATAAGTATGATTTATGGACACTTCAAAGCACATACAAATATGGTAATAAATTTACTAAAGATTATAGAAACAAAAGAAAATACTATACTAATCAAATAGTTAAAAAATTTGAAAAATTAACAAATTTAAAAATCAAAAAAATTTATCACTCAATAATTCATGGGTGGATGTATTCATCTAATTCAAAACCACTTAAACAATTATCTTTGTGGAATAAGTCTTTAAAATTAGGTTTATGTGGTGATTATTTTGGAGGACCAAGATTAGAAAATGGGTGGCAAAGTGCACACGATTTACATAATAAAATACGATATGGTAAATAAATGAAAATTATATTTTCAATAGTAATTTTACTTTTTTCAACATCCATTACCTATTCAAAAAATACAGATATCATCCATGATTTTAAAATCACATTTGATTGTAAATTAGAAAAAATAATGATCAAAAATAAAGATTTTAATTATCAAACTTTTACTGCAGACAATATTGAAGTTGATAAAAACAAAGTATTAAAAGTTGTAGCAGCACAACCAAGTAAACTTACTATTAATGGTTTATCAAAATTTATCGATACTTACTCAGATATTAGTAAAGATGATGTCAGAATTGCTAAAAACGACACCATTTTATTTAAAAATATAGATAAAAAAAAAAGATATTCGGAGTCAGTATTTTTAAATAGATCAACTGGTGAATTAATTCACGAAGTCACAAAAAATATGAATACTAAAGATAATGAAAAATATATTTCTTTCTTTAGATGCACTAAAGAGCTTTAAACCAATATATCAATATTTTTTTGATATTTTTAAATCTTTTATTAGATTTCTATATTTAACTATATATGAAGTGCCATTTTTTTTGTCTAAAAGGTTAATTAAATAATCTACAAAATCGTATGATTTAAAAGAGTAAAACATAATTAGAATTAATTTAATTAGCTCATTTTGATCATATTCTTTTATTTCTTTAAAATTTTTTATCATTACACAATCAAGTTGAAATAAGTGATTAAGTCCAACGAGTTTATTATTAGAAAATTTCATTGGTTTAAATGCTCTAGTATGAATTTTATTAAACATGTGAAGCATAAATCCATTCTTTTCAAGCAAATTTATTATCTCTGAAATCGATTTTTCATTGATATATAAAGGAAAGGGTGAACTTTCAAATTGAACAACTTTAGCATTTTTAAGTTTATTAGTGCCATTAGTTAAAACTTCATATTCATATCCTTGAACATCAATTTTGATAAAATCAATTTCTTCGTCGATATCATTTAATTTTTTTGTTTTAACAGTTTCCTCCTTTTCAATTTTTGCCCATTCTTCAAATCCATAAAAAAGTTTTAAATAATCCAAATTAGGTTTTAAAAAAGAAGACATCCCTGGAGCCTTACAAATATTCAATTTTTTATCATTTCCATCTCCTAAGGCGTAATTATAAAATTTTTTATTCTGATTTGTTTTATCTATTTTTTCAAATTCATCTTTGTTTGGCTCAAATCCTAATAATTTGCTTTTAGTGTTATTAAAGAGGTCATCAATAAATTCTGTTTTATCTATAGGGCTTGCTCCAACGTCACAAATAACTAAAGGCGTTTTGTTTGTTAAAAAATTTAACATTATTTTTTGTATATTAGCACCATAGTTTTTTTATTCATAATATCTTTATTATAGGACAACCAGGTCAAATTTCTGCTTACCTAATCTTTCATTACCTTTTTCAGTAACAAGATATGTTTCGCCTAAATTCATGGCTAATTGATTTTCAGAGTCCATTAATATCATGTGCATAAAAAATACATTTCCTTGTTGGATCTCATATTGATTTCCTGTGTAAAGCATCGGCCAATCCATCCAGTTTGGAGAAAAAGTTGCACCTAAAGAATAACCACATGCATTCATTCTTGAATTCTTAAAGCCATGATCATCAAAAGTTTTTGCATGAACATCAAAAACTTCTCCTATTTTATTTCCAGGCTTTAATTTATTTTCACAATTTGTAAGAGCTTCAACACATGCTTCATGCATTTTATGATGTTTCGGATCTGCTTTTCCTATGGGTATTGTTCTAAACATAGCTGAATGATAGTGCCTATAGGTTCCAGCCCATTCAATGGTTAACTGATCTTGATTATTAAGTATTTGTTTTTCTGCTTGATATCGACAGAGTAGGGCATTCTTTCCAGACCCTATGATAAATTCATTAGCAGGATAATCTCCACCTCCTTCAAATATAACTCTATTCATTTCAGCTAAAATTTTAGACTCACTTACTCCTGCTTTTGCATACTTCCAAACTTCATCCAAAGCCTTGTCAGCTAAATTTGCTGCTTTTTTAACATAACTAATTTCTTCATTAGATTTAATTACTCTTAGTTTTGTGATTAATTCTGACTTATCCTCAATTGAGCAATAGTTTTGTAATACTGTGTTAAGTCTTAATGCATTTCTTCCTGTTAGACCGTAGGCTTCATATTCAACACCAATTTTTTTACCTTTTAAATTAAGTTCATCTAAAATTATTTTGAGATCATCAGCAGGATTAGCACCATCTTTATCAACCCAAATTCTGATATCACTAATATTAGATGTGTTTTGAGCTTGCCTTAAATCAGGAGCTCTAGTTAATAATATTACGTTACCTTTTTGATCTAAAACTAATGCTTGAAAAAAAACATATCCGAAAGTGTCATAACCAGTGAGCCAATACATAGACTCCTGTCTAAATATAATAAGAGCATCTATACTCTCATTTTTCATAGAGTTTAGTGTCTTCTCTTTTCTATTTGAGAATTCTTCTTTACTAAAATGAAGACCCATTAACGAATGTTAACACTAACAGAACCAATTTTATCAACTGTTCCTTTGTATAATCCTTTTCCTTTAAATGGAACTACTCCCACAGTTGAACCTGTGAAAACATAAAAATCTTTGTTTAGGTTTATCTTTTCTTTCTTAACTTTATTTAAAACAAATCTTAAAGAATTTAATGGATTAATATAAACAATATTTGTATTACCATTTACTTTTACTCCATTCTTCTTACTAACCAATGATGTTTTTAAATTATTTAAATTCAATTTTTTAAATTTTGTCTTTCTTCCAACAACAAATTTGATGTTAAATCCAAAATCTCCACAAATATCTCCCAAATATGTAAACTTCTTATTTCTTTGTCTAAATCCAACTATTTCAAAACAAGGTCCCATAAATTTAATAAATTTAGTGACATTTAATTTTGTAACCTTTCCTTTGAAATCAAAGAAAGATTTCTTAATAAAATAATAAACTTCAACCTCTATACCTTTAGCATGTTGGTTTATTTTTACCTTTTGACCAGATTTGACTAATCTTTTTTTAAATACTTTTGCTGTAAAAGGTTCTTTTTCTTTTAATTTTTTTAAAGCTTGAATTCCAGTTCCACCAGCTTTTATTCCAATTGTTTCATCTTTAATTTGATCTTCACACAATTTTCTAAGTTTATTAGCTAAATTAATATTTTTACAATATTTTACTGGGATAGGATTAATGACAGTGTTTGTGTTGTAAGCTTTTACAAGTCTTCCAGCAATACGATTAATTTCATTTTTCATAGCCTGAACTTATTGAAGAATGCTCATAGGATCAAGTCTAGTTTGAAACCAATTTATTCTAAAATCTAAATGAGGACCAGTTGATCTACCAGTAGATCCAACAGTTCCAATAATTTCTCCTTGTTTAACTTCATCACCAACTTTAACCATTACATTTTCTAAATGTGAATATATCGTTGAAATACCATGTCCATGGTCCATTATTACAGTACCACCTGTATAATAAAGATCATCTTCCGCCATAGTCACTATTCCAGTTCCAGATGATTTTATTTCAGTTCCCTGTTTAGCTGCAATATCAATCCCATAGTGAGGCCACTTTGGTTTACCATTTAGAATTCTTTGGCTACCGTAAACTCCACTAATTATTCCTTTAACAGGCATAATAAATTGCTCAGTAAAGAAAGTTAAATCTGAATTTATTGCTCTTGCTTTTCCAATTCTCCCATTTTCTTCTTTAATTCTTTTATAAACAGATTCAGGTGGTGTAACTTTATTTTCAGGCAGACCATCTATTCTTTGAATTTTATATTTTCTTTTAAAAACTTTTTTTATAATTTTGTTTTTTTTTCCATTATTTATTTCAGTAATAGCAACATCGAATTTTCGATCTCTATCTATACCGAATACGAAATATCCATCCTCAGATACTTTAACTTGTGTTTTATCTACAAATACCTTCGATCCAGCCTCCGCTTTACCTAAAATAAAATGTCCTTGTAAAAATTTACCTTGAAACTCTAAAGCATGAGAGTGTGTAGAAAATATAATTGCTATAAAAAGCAACAATTTTTTCATTATTTTGCTGTCCAACCCCCATCAATTACAATTGATGTACCAGTTATCATACTCGCAGCATCTGAAGCTAAAAAACATACTGCTGTAGCCACATCAGACTCTGTTGCAACTTTTCCCATGGGTATATTACTTAAAGCTAGTTGTTTAAATTTTTTATTTTTAAAGAATTTTTTAACCATTGGAGTTTCAACAAATGTAGGTGCAACTGTATTTACTCTAATATTTTTTGTTGCAAGTTCAACTCCCATTCCTTTTGTTAATCCCTCAATTCCAAATTTTGTCATGTTATAAATATTTCTACCTGACATACCGACATGCCCTAATTGTGAGGACATATTAATTATAGATCCACCTTTTTTTTTATTTTTTAACATTTTTAGGACTACTAATTGCGCAACATTGAATGCTGCTTTCATATTTAAATCTACAAGATAATTCATACTTGTTTGTTTTATTTTTTCAAAAGGCTCAGGAATGTTTGTGCCAGCATTATTTACAAGTATATCAACTTTCTTAATTTTTTTTAATTTAGAAGAAAGATCCTCATAATCCATTATATCGCAAGTTATTTTAACTAATTTTCCTTTAACTTTTTTTATATCTTTTTGAAGTTTATTAAGATCAGAAGTAGTTCTACTTATACCAATTATAGTTGCACCAGCTTCCGCAAGAGCAATTGAACAAGCTCTACCAATACCTTTTCCTGCACCAGTTACTAAGGCAACTTTATTTTTTAAATTAATTTTTTTTAAATACATTTATATAAATAGTTTTACGTCTGTATATATTAACTCTATTGCAACAAATAATATTGCTAATAATCCAACCCATCCTATCCATTTATACTTTTTAATCCAGCCAGATATCAATGTTGCTGCAGTGGCCATTAAAACTATAGATAAAACTAGACCAAATATTAATAACATATAGTGATCTCTAGCTGCACCTGCTACTCCTAAGACATTATCTAAACTCATTGTTACATCTGCAAGAATTACAGTTGATATAGCTTTCATGAATGAACTGTTATCTACTTTTTTTACATTTTCTTCAGCATTACCATTCATTTTTATTACATCTTCATAAAGTCTGTAACATATATAAAGAAGTAATATTCCACCTATAAGTCTAAGTCCTGTGATTTGTAATAGATAAGCGGTGATCAGAGTAAATATAATTCTTAAAACTACTGCTGCTCCAATTCCCCAAAAAATAATTTTTTTTCTTTGCTCGGTTGGAAATTGAGAAGCAACCATTCCAATTATAATTGCATTATCACCTGCTAAAACTAAATCGATAAAAACTATTTGAAAAAAAATTACTATTTGTTCGGTCATCTTCTACTATCCTCAATTATCATATCAGCTGCTTTTTCCGCAATCATTATTGTCGGTGCATTTGTATTTCCTGATGTGATATGAGGCATAACAGAGGCATCTACAACCCTTAAATTTTCTAGTCCATGAGCGACTAATCGATCGTTAACAACAGCATTTTCATCTTTACCCATTCTACATGTGCTCACAGGATGGAATATGGTATTCGCAAATTTTCCTGCTTCTGTTGCTAATTCTTCATTATCTGTAATATTGATTCCCGGTCTAAGCTCTTCAGGTTGATAATCTTTATAAGCTTTAGACTCCATAACAATTTTTCTTACAATCTTTAATGCTTTTCCAGCAATCTCACGATCTTCATCAGTTGATAAATAATTCATTTTTATTTTTGGTGAAACTCTAGTATCTGGAGATTTTAATTCAATAGACCCTCTACTTGTTGGTCTAACATTTGTAATTGTTGGAGTGAAGGCAGGAAATTTATGTAAAGCTGATTTACCCAAAAGATCTGTGCTTGCTGGTGAAATATGAAATTGAAGATTTGGAGTTTCTAAATGTTCATCACTTTTAACAAAACCACAAACATAACTAGCTCCAACTGTTAAAGGTCCTTTTCTTAAGAGAAGAAACTTTAAACCAGATAACATTTTTTTAGTAAAGCTGTAGTAAATATCATTTAAAGTTTCTAAATTTTTAATTTTGTAAACAGGTCTTAGCATTAAATGATCAGTTAGATTTCTTCCAACTCCTTGATGATCTTTTAAAACATTAATATTGTTTTCTTTTAGAAGTTCTCCTGGTCCAATACCTGATGCTTGTAATATATGAGGCGAACCAATTGTACCTGCACTTAATATAATTTCTTTATTAGTCTCAACAGAAAATTCTTTACCATCTATCCAATAATTTACTTTTTTTGCTTTTTTATTCTCAAATTCTATATTTTTAATATGCGCTTTAGTTATAATTTTTAAATTTTTTCTACTCTTAACTGGATTTAAATAACCTACAGCTGTACTACATCTAAATCCATTTTTAATTGTAAAGGGAAAATATCCCATTCCTTCATTATCACCGTTGTTAAAATCATCAGTTCTTTTATAACCATGTTCTTCAGCAGCTTCTAAAAATAAATCTAGAACTTTAAATGTTGCCCTAATTTTCTCAACTGCAATAGGCCCTCCAGAACCATGAAATTCATTTTCTCCAAATTGAAAATCTTCAGATTTTTTAAAATAGGGTAGAACATCATCCCACGACCAACCAACATTACCTAATTGTCTCCAATAATTATAATCATTCGATTGACCTCTAATATAAAGCATTCCATTAATCGAAGAGCTTCCACCTAGTGTTTTACCCCTAGGGTAAACCATTTGTCTGTTATCGCAGTTTGGTTCTTTTTCAGTATTAAAACACCAGTCAGTATTTGGATTGTGCATGGTTTTAAAATAACCCCCCGGGATATGGATCCAAGGATTGGTATCTTTTCCTCCAGCTTCAAGTAAAAGAACTTTTATGTCAGGATTTGATGTTAATCTATTAGCTAAAACACATCCAGCTGAACCTGCACCAATAATTATGTAATCAAATTTATCCATATTTTTTATAAATAATCTTTAATGAATATTTAATGATTTTAAACATTTTTCTCATAAAAACGTCGAAATGACACTTGTATGTGGCTTTGATTTTTGAGAGGATCTTAACATTATAAATAAAAAGAGAGGGATATTATGAAAAAAATCGTTTCAGCGTTGTTTGCTGCTTTCTTAGTATTTGGATTTATTTCAAATGCGAATGCTGCAAAAACGTTAAAGTGTCAGACGGTTATTAGCGCTAAAGGTGATGAAGCGGTAATGTTAAAAGACTTTACTGACAACGTAACAAAACTAACAGGTGGATCTCTAAAATTTGAAATTATGCCAGCGGGAACAGTAGTTGGAGTTAAAGAAACTCTTGATGCTGTTGATAAAGGTTTGATTGATTGCGGATTTGCTTGGACTCACTATTGGTCTGGAGAACATCCAGCTGCTATGTTATTTGGTTCGCCAGTAGCAGGTGGTGGTGTAGGAATTGATAACATCGCATTCTTATCATGGTTTTTATATGGTGGTGGAGAACAACTATATGATAGACTTTGGGGAGAAATGAAAAGAGACATTAAAGGTTTCATGCTTCAACCAGTAGGTCCAGAAGCTCTAGGATGGTTCCCAAGAAAAATCAAAGATATGGATGATTTCAGAACATTTAAATTCAGAACTCCTCCAGGAATTCCAGGTCAAACATATAAAGACATTGGAATAGCTTCAGTTGCAATGGGTGGTGGAGATATTCTTCCAGCATTGGAAGCAGGAACTATTGATGCTGCTGAGTGGTGTTGTCCTCAACCAGATAAAGTGTTTGGTATACATAAAGTATTAAAACACTACTATCTACAAGGTTTACACCAAGTAGTCGTAAATGCTGACTTTTACTTAAATAAAAGCACTTACGATAAGTTCACTGACCATGAGAAATTTTCAATGAAAATGGCTGCTGATGCATCGTTGATGAGAGCTTTAGCTTACAGAATCAACACTAATGGATTAGCACTTAAAGATCTAACTGAAAATCATGGTGTGATACTTGAAGATACACCAGCTGATTATTTCCCAGCTTATATGGCTGCAGCAAAAGCAACTTTAGAGAAAAATGCAAAAGAAAACGCATTCTTTAAAGAAGTTTATGACTCAATGATAAGCTTTGCTAATACTGCTGTACCATTCTGGTCAGGTGCACAAACATCGAATGCTAAGCTAGGAATGGCTTATGCTAATTCGTTGAAGAAATAAATAAAGTTATTAAGCGGGCTTTTATAAGCCCGCTTTTTTTTTCTAAAATTTATATGTCGGATAATCCAAAGTTAGATATTTCAGATGAAATGATAGCTGAAAGGCGATCAGGATCAGGAAAGATGCCTGATGATATGCCAACTTGGATGGCTAAAACTATAGTTAATATAGATAGATTTAGTAAATTAATAGGAAATATTGTTTGCTGGATTACGATCCCACTAATGCTTGGGATGGTTTATGAAGTTTTAGCAAGAAAATTATTTTTAGCTCCTACAATCTGGGCTTATGATATGAGCAGATTTTTTTATGGAGCATTATTTATGTTAGGAGCAGGATACGCTCTTTCAAAAGGTGTTCATATTAGAGCAGATTTTTTATATAGAAATTTTAAAGTAAAAACTCAAGGCAGAATAGATTTTTGGCTTTACTTATTATTTTATTTTCCAGGATTAATAGTTTTTTTGTATATGACAACAGGCTTTGTCCAAGAAAGTATAATGAGAAACGAAAGAGGGATGGACACAACATGGATGCCATATATGTGGCCAATTAAATCTTGTCTATGGATTGGAATTGTTTTCCTTCTAATCCAAGGTGTTTCAGAACTTTTTAAAAGTTATTACGCAGCCGTCAAAGGTAAATGGCCAGGTAGTTAATGCTTTCACATTTAATAGATCCTGCAATTTTAGGTTTCATACTTATTGGTGTGATGTTGTTTGCAATATTTATAGGATTTCCAATTTCATTTACTCTTATTTTTTTAGGATTTGTCTTTGGATACTTAGGGTTTGGAAAATTAGTTTTCTATTTAATGACACTACAATTTTCTATGGTTATGACCGAACAAACTCTCGCCGCCGTCCCCTTATTTGTATTTATGGGAATAATGATGGAACAAGCAGGTTTAATGGAAAGATTATTCTCAGCTTTCCAAATGATGTTGGCAAGAGTTAGAGGCTCTTTATATTATGCAGTTTTATTTGTTTCGGTAATATTTGCTGCCGCAACTGGAATAGTTGGTGCATCAGTTACAATTCTTGGAATTATGGCTGCAAAATCAATGAATAGATCAAACTATGATGTAAAATTAGCTGCTGGTACAATTACTGCTGGAGGAACTTTAGGTATTCTAATTCCACCGAGCATTATGCTTGTAGTTATGGGTCCAATTATGGAAATTCCCGTAACTGATTTATTTGCTGCAGCAATTGTTCCAGGAATATTGTTGGCATGCTTATATGCTGCATACACTACATTCAGATGTATGATGAACCCAAAATTAGGGCCACCCATACCAGAAGAATTAAGAACAACAGATTTAAAAAAATTATGGCTAGAATTTTTCTTAGGATTAGTGCCACCCGCTGCATTAGTATTTGCTGCATTAGGTAGTATTTTATTTGGATTTGCTACGCCAACAGAGGCTGCAGGATGTGGTGCAGGTGGTGCATTATTACTTTCATTAGCTTACAAAAAATTAACATTAAAAAAATTACAAGATGCATTAGTTAAAACTTTAGAAATTTCTGCACTAATTATGGTTTTAGTAGCTGCGTCTAATTTCTTTGGAGCAGTGTTTGCAAGATTAGGAACCCCAATGGTTTTAACAGATTTTCTTTTATCTCTAGAGATGAACAAATATTTAATTTTAGGAATAATCATGATTATGATTTTTCTTTTAGGATGGCCTTTAGAGTGGGTACCTATTGTTATGATAGTCGTTCCTATTATTTTACCATTGGTAGAAGCATTAGGATTTAATTTAACTTGGTTTGCAATTCTTGTTGCTGTTAATTTGCAAACCGCCTGGCTCTCACCCCCCGTAGCGTTATCTGCGTATTTTTTAAAAGGAGTAGTTCCAAGTTGGGATTTAAAAGATATTTATCTTGGAATGATGCAGTTCATGGTATTACAGATAATTGGATTAATTATAATCATAGCGTATCCAAAAATAGTACTATGGTTGCCAACTCTCTTATATGGACAGCAGTAAATAATTGATTAATATTATCTAAGTGAATCAAAGCGAAAAATTTCAATTAAGGAATTGGGAACTAGTTTCAATAAATCCTAATAATAGAGACTGGAGTTGGAAAAATTACTTTAACTTTTGGGCTATAAATATTCAAACAATAGTTGGGTTTTCTTTAATATCAGCTTTATATTTATTCTATGATCTAAATTTTTTCGTTGTCTTAACAGGATCATTGTTAGCAGGATTATTAGTATTCTTTTTTGCTAATATTATTGGAAAAATTTCTCAAAGTAGCGGATTAAGTTTTCCAACAATTCTCAGACTTTCAATGGGTTTTACTGGTGCCAGATATGTAGGAATGATCAGGGGGTTAGTTGGTTTATTCATGTTTGGTGTACAAACATTCTTTATATCTAAGTCACTAGGTTACATTGCTAGGATCATAATATTTAAAATAGACAATCAATTGTTACAGAATGAAATATTTTTATTATTCTTTTTTGGCTTGAATTTAATTGATTGGGTTTGTTTATTTTTAACTTTAATATTTCAATACATCCTTTTTACAAAAGGACAGAATTTTCTAAAATCATTTATTAATTTTTCAGGTCTTTCAATATATTTAGGGCTATCTGTTTTATTAATTGTTATTTTATCTGAGTATTACAATGAACTCCTAAATGGAATAAAACTAAGCTTAGTCTTTAGCAATTTTGCAATTCAGTCAAATATCGCTCCGATAATATCAATCACAGGAACTTTATTTGCTTATTTTGCTATAGTTCTCCTCACATTTGGTGATTTTTCAAGATACTCAATGAATTATAAAGAGATGACCAAAGGTAACTTAAGTATAATATTAAATTTAATATTCTTTTCTTTTTTCTCGGTATTAATCACATTAGGTTCAGATATTATTCTCACCAGTAAAGGTTTAAATGCTTCAAGTCTACTTACTAATCCAAATGATATAGTTGGAAAATTTAATAATAATTTTCTAACTTTCTTTTGTTTGATATTTATTATTATCTCTTCGTTATCAACTAATTTGATAGCAAATTATATTCCTTCGCAAAATACATTGATAAATTTTTTTCCTAACTCTTTAACGTTAAAAAAAACAGGAATTGTAATATCAATTATTGGATTAATTATTTCAACATTTTGGCTTTCAATTTTCAGTAAAGCTAATGTTTTAATATTTGTTGAAGCCGTAGCGACGACTTTTGGGCCAATTTTTGGTGTATTAGTAGCAGACTATTATTTATTTAAAAAACAACAAATTAATCATAAAGAGCTTTTTTATCCTAAAGAACATACTGAATATATTTATAGCAACGGCTGGAACCTCAAAGCATTGTATGCTCTTTTTATAGGATCAATTTTTTCTTTATCATCTTTGCTAAATGAAAATTTAATACAATATCAATCTTTTGGATGGATTATTGGAGCATTCGCATCCTATTTAGTATATTATTTATTAAATAATAAGTAATAATGAAAGCCCTTGTCTACACTGGTGTTGAGGAAATGGAATTCAGAGAAGAAAAAGAGCCTTCTGAAAAACCTGGAGAAAGTATTCTTAAAGTACATGCATCAGGTATCTGTGGCTCAGATATGCATGCTTACCACGGAAAAGATGAGAGAAGAATTCCACCGTTAATTTTAGGTCATGAAGTTAGTGGTCAAATAATTAACGGTAAACTTAAAGATCAAATTTCAGTTCTTAATCCGTTAATAACTTGTAGAAATTGCGAATACTGCAAGAGTGGAAGAGAACATTTATGTCCAGATAGAGTTCTTCTAGGAATGAATAGACCTTATGAAAGACAAGGAGCGTTTGCTGAACTCATTACAGTTCCAGATCACAATATATTCAAGGTTCCTGAAAAGCTTGATGTAAAAGAGGCTGCAGTTGCAGAACCAACAGCAGTTTCATATCATGCAGTATTATTAGCAGTAGAAGCATCAAAAAAACCATTAACTGAATGCAGAACCCTTGTTCAGGGTGGTGGAGCAATTGGGCTATTATGTGCATTAATTTTATCCAAGATCCAAGGAAATACAAATTTAACAATTTCTGATCCTAATCAAAAAAGATTGAATGAATGCTCCAAATATGTAGATGCAAAAACAGTGTCGCCAGATCATAAAGATATAAAAGAGAGCAGCTTTGATCTAGTTTTTGATACTGTTGGACTTGAAGTTTCACGACAACAGGCAATCAGTGTAGTAAAACCAGGTGGAATAATAGTTCATATTGGACTAACTCAGCCTGCAGGATCTTTTAATTTTAGAAAAGCAACTCTTCAAGAAGTCACTTTTATTGGGACTTATTGTTATACAAATAAAGAGTTTGGAGAAACTATTGATATTTTAACCAATAACAAACTAGGCAAGATAGAGTGGATTGAGTACAGAAATCTTAAAGATGGATGGGGAGCTTTTAAAGAAATTCATGATGGAACCTGTTCGGCTCCAAAGATAGTGCTTCTGCCTTAAATTCTTGGTTTTTTAAGAGGTATTAATACCTTTTTTTCTCCAAATTTTTCAGAATTTTTTGAAATTACAGGCGCAGTTATAATTATAGACCAATAAATCATCAAACCAAAAAGAACTGCCAACTTCATATCATCTAAGTAGAGAACAATAATGATTTATGCATGTTTAAATAATGTCAAAATTTTGAATTTGAAAATTATTTTATCTTTTATATAGAGAGGACATGTTTAGATTTTTATTTAAATTAATTTTAGTTACTGCATTGTTACAAACAATATTGTATGCCGAGGAAGTAAAAGTATTTGAGTTTACAGACAAAGAATTATCAGAATTAACTGTGAGAAAAGTAAGAGGAGCAGATAATAAGACTACATATTCAGTTGGATCTAATGAGAATGGTAATTACTTAAAAGCTATTGCAGATAACGCCGCTTCTGGCTTAGGTAAGGAGATTAAAATTGATTTAGATAAAACACCTTTCATAAATATTACCTGGAAAATTGAGAAAGATATACCTGGGATAGATGAAACAACTAAAAAAGGTCATGACTTTGCAGGAAGAGTATTCGTCATTAAAAAAACTGGGGCAACACCTTTATCCAATAGAGCAATAAATTACGTTTTTTCGAGTAATCAAGAAGTTGGAAGCAACTTTCCAAGCCCATATACTAAAAAGTCCATAGATAATGTCCTTGCTACTACCAAAACAAATTTAAATGAATGGGTAACTGTCAAAGCAAACGTTAAAGAAGATTTCAAGAAATTCCATAATTTAGATGTTAATGAGCTAGATGGTATAGCGATCATGTCAGATACAGATAATTCAAAGAAAAAATCAATTACTTACTATCAAAATATCTATTTTTCTTCTCAATAAATTTTATTAATATCAATTGATGAAAGTATTTAAGTATAATTTAAAAGTATACTATGAGGATACTGATTTTGGTGGAATTGTTTACCACGCAAATTATTTAAAGTACTTTGAAAGAGCAAGATCTGAGCTTATTTATTCAATAGGATATTCAAATAAAAAGTTATTAGATAAATATAATGTTTTAATTGCGGTAAAAACTTGCAATTTAGACTTTAAAAAACCAGCAAAATTTGAGGATAAAATTACTGTTTTCACAAAAGTAAAATCTAATACTTTGACTACAATTACAATGTCACAAAAAATTAAAAGAAAATCAGATATTTTATGTGATGCAGAGATTAAATTGGTATCTCTAAATAAGTTGGGAAAACCAGTAAAACTTCCAAAAGAACTTATTAATAAATTAAACTAATTCTTTTACTTTTTTAAATAGTTTAGTCATTTGTTTTTCATTAATTCGTCCAGTATTTACATTCCTTGGACTTGGATGATAACACCCCATTAACAATACATTGTTAGGTAATTTATAATATGTTCCATGACCAAATTTTACTCTTTCAGTGTAGTCAAAATTTTCTCTATAAAATTTTACGCAAGTATCAAAGGCAATTTTACCTAGAGCTACAACAATTTTGAGATTTTTAAGTATTTCAAATTCAGATTTAAAATAACCAAAACAATTTTTTAACTCATCATTTAACGGCTTATCTCCTGGAGGAACACACTTTAAAGCTGGAGTTATGAAAGTATTTTTTATTTTCAATCCATCATTTATATGATCTGAATTGCTTTGATTGGCAATTTTTACATTGTGTAAACATTTATATAAAAAGTCCGATGATTTATCGCCTGTAAATACTCTGCCTGTTCTTGTTCCACCATGAGCAGCTGGTGCTAGACCAACAATCATTATTTTTCCATTTATATCTCCAAAACCTGTAACTGGTTTTCCCCAATAAGTTTGGTCCATATATTGTTTTCTTTTTTCCGTAGATATTTTTTTTCTAAACCTCACAAGTCTAGGGCATTTATTACATTTAATTATTGTTTTTTTTAATTTTTCAAATTTAACGGTCATTAAGTTTAGAGAAGCTTCTTTTTGTGTGTCCATGGACCTTTTTTTGTTTTAGGTAAAAACTTTCTAAGGTCAAAAAGGACTTTTTCAGACAATTTTCTGTAGGTGGTTAGTTTTCCTCCATATATATTCAATAAAGGTAATTTTTTTATAATTTTTAAATCAAAAACATAATCTCTTGTGACTTTTGAAGCTGTATTAAAATCTTCAATTAGAGGTCTTATCCCTGAATAAGTATCTACAATGTCCTTTGTTCTGATTTGTTTTTTTAAGTAATTATTTACTGAACGAATTAAATATGTAATTTCTTTTTTTGATATTCCTTTATTTTCTGGTGATTTAACCTCAACTTCTGTAGTTCCAATTAAAGAAAACTTCCCTTTATAAGGTATCACAAATATTATTCTTTTATCAGTATTTTGAAATGTGAATGCAACATTTTCTTTGTACAATTTTTTTGTAATAATATGACTTCCTTTAACTAATCTTATTTTTTTCTTAGATTTAATTTTTATATTTTTATTTAAGGTTTCGTTTATCCATGGTCCAGATGCATTAATTAAAATTTTTGATTTTACTTTTTCACCTTTTTCAAGACTAATAATCCATTCATTGTCAATAATTTCAGCTTTTTTAACTTTGTTATATTCTAGTATTTTAGCTTTATTTCTTTTTGCATCTTTAGCATTTAGTTTCGTTAATTTTTTATCGTCAATTTGTATGTCAAAATATTGAAAACCAGTTTTGTATTTTTGCTTAAGAATATTTGAAAATTTTTTTGTAAGATCAAACGTTTTTGATTTTGGTATATTGCTTTTGCCACCTAAATTATCATACAAAAATAAACCAATTTTAATTAACCAGGCTGGTCGAATTTTATCTGCATAAGGAATTATAAAAGGAATCGGTTTGGAAATATGTCTGGCAATTTTATAAACTATTTCTCTTTCTTTCAGAGATTCTCTAACTAGTTTGAATTCATAATTTTCTAAATAACGAAGACCACCATGTACTAATTTCGTCGACCAAGATGAGGTTGCTCCTCCAATCTCACCTTTGTCAGCTAAACAAACTGATAAACCTCTACCTGCAGCATCTCTTGCAATACCTGCACCGTTTATACCGCCACCTATTATGAATAAATCAAATATTTTAGACATTTAAATTATGATTTGTTTTAAAATATACAACCTCTTTTAGAAATTTAAAATTTTTAAATGCAATTATTTACAATTTCATAATATCTTAACATTAATAAATTATTAATAAAAAATAAAATAAACTTAACAGAAGGATAGATATGAAAAAAATACTTAGTGTTTTAACAATTCTATTTACTTTCTCTTTTACATCACACAGTTATTCAAAAACAGAAATTCATTGGTGGTACGGAAACAGTGGTTTTCTTGGTGATGTAATTATTGAAATTGCAAATAGATTTAACGCTTCACAAGATCAATATACGGTCATTCCTACAGGAAAAGGAAGTTATGAAGATAACATGGCGGCAACTATTGCTGCATTTAGAGCAGGCGACCAACCACACTATTCACAGGTTTATGATGCTGGTGCTGCAATCATGGTAGCTCAAGTAAAAAATGGTGTTGTTATCGGTTTTGAAGAAATGGCTAAGAAATATGGCATTGATGTAGATGCTGACAACTATATTCCAGGCATTAAAAATTTCTATGCCGACTCTGATGGAAAAATGATTGGTGTACCTTTCAATAGTTCAACTTGTTTGATGTATGCAAACATGGACATTTTGAAAGAGGTTGGAATTGAATCTGTGCCAAAAACTTATGAAGAATTTGAGGCCATGGCTCCAAAAATCAAAGCTGCTGGATACATTCCTTTAGTTCAAAGTCATAGTCCATGGATTTGGACTGAAAATTTCTTTTCTAGACATAATTTATTAATGTTAGATGGAAATAATGGTTACGATGCTGTTCCTACAAAAACTTTATTCGCTGAAACTGATGCATTTGTCTATCATTGGAAGAAAGTTAAAGAATGGTATGATAAAGGTTTATATGGCTATAAAGGAAGAGCGTGGGGAGACAATCAAGCACCATTTATAGCAGGTGAAGCTGCATTTTGGTTTGGTTCTGCTGCATCATTTGGTGGAATGAAAGGTGTTGTTCCAAACTTTACAGTTAATCATATTCCTTACTGGGATTCAGTAACCAAAGGAAAAGAGTATCCAACTTTTATAGGTGGTGCTGCTAACTGGATCTTAAATGGTCATACTGAGGAAGAGTACAAAGGACTTGCTAAATTTATAGAATTTATGGGTTCTCCAGAAATGGATCTGTATTATCACAATATGACTGGTTACTCTGCAGTGACTAAAGGTGGTATAGAGTTAGCTGAAACTATAAATTTCTATAGAGCTTCTCCATATCATAAAGCAGTTGGTGAACAATTAAGCTTAGAAGGTTCAACTATTCCTGGTGGATATAGAGCTGGTAACTGGCCCCAAATTCGTGAAGTAATTTACGAAAATATTGAGCCAATGTTAAACGGCAAAATATCAATCGAAAAAGGATTGCAGAATATGGACAAAGGTGCAGCTAAATTGTTAAAGCAATTTGCTAAAACTTTGTAAGAATAATTAAAACAATAAGGAGGGTATTAATTTACCCTCCTTATTTATTTTTACAAAAGTATGAAAAAAGTCCAATTCAAATCTAGCTATTCACAATATCTTTTCTTAGCTCCGCAGCTAGGTATATTGTTAATTTTTTTATATTGGCCAATCATACAAACCTTTAGAGATGCATTTACAATGCAAGATGCTTTTGGATTTGGATCGAAGTTTGTATGGTTTGACAATTTTTTATTTATTTTTGATGATCCAGCTTATTTCATAGCTTTCAAATTTACTATTATTTATAGTTTTGTTATTACGTTAATTACAGGCTCAATTGGATTATTACTTGCCGTTCAGGCTAATAATGTAATGCATGGTAAAAGCACTTACAAAACACTTTTAATTTGGCCTTATGCAATTGCGCCTGCGGTAGTCGGTGTAATGGCAAATTATTTTTTTAGTGAAAGATTTGGTCTTCTTTATCATTTATTTCACGAACTGTGGGGATTTAATTGGTACGAAAGTGTGTTCGACTCTTATATTTACGTAATCATAGCTGGTTCTTGGAAGCAAATCAGTGCTAATTTTATTTTCTTCTTGGCTGGACTTCAAGCTATACAAAAATCTGTAATTGAAGCATCAATGATTGACTGTAAAAATAGTTTTAGAAGATTTTGGACAATTACATTCCCATTATTAATGCCAACTACATTCTTTTTAATAATTATTAATATAACGTATGCTTTCTTTGATACATTTGGAATTATTGATACCACAACAATAGGTGCTCCTTCCGGTGAAACAAGAACTCTAGTTTATAAAGCTTACATGGATGGATTTAGAGGACTGGATTTAGGAAGTGCAGGAGCTCAATCAATAATGATGATGTTGATTGTATTAGTAATTACGATTTTTCAATTTAGATATATCGAAGGGAAAATACATTATAATTAATGACTAGATTTATCACATCAAGTTTTTCACATTTAATTTTACTCATTGGAATACTAATCATGGTAGTTCCTGTATGGATGATTTTTGCTAGCTCGACGCACACGAGTTCAATGATTAATATGAATGGTCTCCAAATGTTTTTAGGAGATAGCTTTTATGAAAATTACTTACGAGTTTTATTATATCAGGGTGGTTTTTTTAAAGAGATAACAGCATTTAAAATGTTTTTTAATAGTTTTATCATGGCTACAGGAGTTGCAATATTATCCGTTGTTACATCTTTAATGGCTGCTTACGCGTTGGTTTATTACAGAATAAAATATGCAACATTATTGTTTTGGATTATATTTATTACAATTTTAGTACCATTAGAGTTAAGAATTTTCCCTACTTATTCAGTAATGGCTGAGCTTAATCTAGTGAATTCTTACTTTGGATTAATAGTTCCTATTTCAGCATCAGCTATAGCAACATTATTCTTTCGACAATTTTATAAAACCGTTCCAGATGAATTACTTGAATCCGCAAAACTTGATGGAGCAAATACCTGGAGATTTTTTGTTGATTTTTTAATTCCTTTGTCAAAAACAATGATTGTAGCGATGTTAATATTTATGTTTGTTTTTGGCTACAATCAGTATCTATGGCCATTATTGGTAACAACTTCAGAACAATATTGGACAGTGGTTATGGGATTAAAAATGATGTCGGGTTCAATTGTTCATCGTTTTGCTTTCGTGATGATGTCTATGGTGCCACCAATTTTAATTATAATTGTGTTGCAGAAATATTTTATTAAGGGGGTTTTTCAAGATAAATGAAAATTAAACCACTTCAAATAATTGCTCATATTATTTTAATACTAGGAGTCTTGTTAATGGTAGTTCCTATTTGGATATCTTTTGCAAGTTCTTCGCATGACTCTGTAACTATATTAACCGAAGGTATGAAGTTTCATATAGGTGATCAGCTAGCAAGAAACTATAACGAAGTTTTAAATGAAAAAGGTGGTTGGTCAGAAGAAGTGACTGCTGCAAAAATGTTTATTAATAGTTTTATAATGGCATTAGGAATTGCAACACTTAAGGTAGTTATTTCAGCAATGTCAGCATATGCTTTGGTTTATTATAGATTTAAATTAGCTGTACCAATTTTTTGGTTAATCTTTATTACTCTACTTGTTCCTTTGGAGGTAAGGATTTTTCCAAGCTATAAAATTGTATCTGATTTAGGTTTAACAAATTCATATACAGGCCTTATCCTTCCATTAGTTGCTTCAGCTACAGCAACATTTTTCTTCAGACAATTTTATAAAACAATTCCAGATGAACTCTTGGAGTCAGCAAAATTAGACGGAGCAAATGCTTGGAGTTTTTTCATAGATTTCTTGGTTCCATTATCTAAAACCATGATAGCAGCAATGTTTATCTTTATGTTTGTATATGGATACAGCCAATATTTATGGCCACTAATAATGACAACTGCAGAAGAATACTGGACTGTTGTAATGGGAATGAAGATTATTTACACAGAAAGCTATGAAGGAGTTGCTCTGCCAAGAACTGCAGAAAGATTTGCGTATATCATTTTGTCAATGATCCCACCAGTTTTAGTGGTAGTATTTTTACAAAAATGGTTCATAAAAGGATTAATTCAAACGGAGAAATAAATGAGCTTTTTAGATTTAAAAAATGTGACTAAGATTTACCCAAATGGAACTAAGGCTGTTCATGAAACTTCATTAAGTGTTGATGAAGGTGAGTTTATGGTTTTTGTAGGACCTAGTGGATGTGGAAAATCAACTTTATTAAGAATGGTTGCAGGCTTAGAGGATATTACAGAGGGTGATATTAATCTTGATGGAAAATTAATTAATGAGGTAGATCCGTCTGAAAGAGATGTAGCAATGGTGTTTCAGAACTATGCATTATACCCACATATGAATGTTTATAATAACTTGGCTTATGGTCTAAAAAACAGAGGAATTGACAAAGAAACAATTGAGCAAAAAGTAAATGATGCAGCTAAGCTGCTACAAATTTCAGATTATTTACAGAGAAAACCTTCAATGTTATCCGGAGGTCAAAGACAAAGAGTTGCAATGGGTAGAGCAATTGTTAGAAATCCTAAAATATTCTTATTTGATGAACCTCTTTCAAACTTAGATGCAAAATTAAGAATTCAGATGAGACTTGAAATCAAAAAACTTCAGCAGAAAGTTGGAGTAACAAGCATATTTGTTACGCATGATCAAGTAGAGGCCATGACACTTGCTGATAGATTAGCAGTTATTAACAATGGAATTATTGAACAGCTTGGAACTCCTATTGAGATATATGATAATCCAAAATCATTATTTGTTGCTGGTTTTATTGGCTCACCTCAAATGAATTTTTTAGATGGTAATATAAAAAATAAAACATTATCTGCAGAAGGTTTTGAAATTAAAGATATTGATAGTGACTTTGAGGGAGAAGTAAAATTAGGAATAAGACCTGAACATTTAAGTCAAAGTGAAAATAGTTTAATTAATTTAAAAGTAGACTTAGTGGAACAACTTGGTTCGGATAATCTTGTTTATGGTCAATTAAAAGACAAAAAAGACTTTTGTTATAGGTGTCCGGGAAATCTAACTATTGAAAAAGGTGCTGATCTAAGTCTTAATATTGAGAACAATAAATATTATATTTTTGATAAAAGCACTGGCAAAAGAGTTAATTAATTTTGATTTTAAGCAAACCAAATCATATAAAAATTTATGGTCACCGAGGAGCAAGAGGAGATCTTCCCGAAAACACTCTAGTAGGTTTTAAATACTTATTTGAAAACAATATTAATGCATACGAAACTGATATTTTGATTTCAAAAGATTTTATTCCTGTGATTACTCACGACTTTAGATTAGATCCAAGTCTTACAAAAGATAACGAGGGAAATTGGATAGAGGATGAAAATATAAAAATATATGATTTAACTTATGAAGAACTTTTAAAATTTGATGTTGGATCTTTAAATAAGTTATCTAGATATGGAAGAAGATTTGTTAATCAAAAAACTTTAGAAAATCAAAAGATACCGAAACTTTCTGAATTATTAAATTTATCCTCAAAAAACATATCTGAAAATCTATTAATAAATTTAGAAATTAAATCTACACCTGATGAGGAAAATCTAACGCCGACTCCAGAAGAAATGGTTAAACTAGTTATGCAAGAGGTAAATAAGTCAACCTTACAAAATAAAATAATTGTTTCATCATTTGATTGGCGAACACTGACAGAAATGAAAAAACTTTACCCTGAAATTTCAAGAGCTTATTTAACTTTTCAACAACAGGCTGGAATTAAAATTAAAAATACAATTTATAATAGATCTCCATGGATGAGTTACATGCCCTTTTTTGAAAATCATGAATTACCGAAAATTATAAAATCACAAGGCGGAGAAGCTTGGCATCCATACCATAAAGATATTACAAAAAAACTAGTAGATATTTCTCATCAAGAAAATTTGCCAGTGAACGTTTGGACAGTAAACAAAGATTACGACATGTTAAAAATGGTTGAGTATGGTGTAGATGGTATCATGACAGATTATCCATTGAAGCTTAAAGAACTTTGTGAGAAAGAAAATATAAACTGGTTTTAGTTTATTTTAATGGATTTAAATATAGTTAGTAATGAGGAAAAGTTTTTAGCTGGAAAACTTGAAGGATATACTTTAAAAGGTGCTGAAAATAAATTTGATGACAAAGGAAATCCTTTACCCTTTCCAGGTTGTACAATAATTTGTAATATCCCTCTTAATACCAATTTATCCGACGAAATTAGTAGTTTTCAAAAAAAAATTAAAAATTTTAATCCAGAAAAAACTTATTTCTATTTACCTCAATCTAGTTTTCATATGACGTTATTTGATTGTTGTAATTTAAATACAAAAAATACAAATAATTGGCCATCAGATATAGATCTTGATATGGATCACAAAGATATAGCTTTTGAATTAAATAAAAGAATTAAAAACTATAATTTTCCAAAAGAATTTAATCTTAAACTAAAAACATTTTTTGGTGGTTATAGTATTATTTTAGAACCTTTTTCTAAAAAGGATGAAAAAATTCTTAGAAATTGTAGAGATGAACTAAGTAGCTTATTAAAAATTAAATTTGAAAACCATCAAAGATATACTTTTCATATTACTTTGGCATATATCTTAAGAGAGCTTAGTGAGATTGAAATAAGTAATTTAATTGAATTTAATAAAAAACTATTTTTAGACTTTAGTAAAAAATTTCCAAAAATTACTTTTTCAAAACCTGAAATGTGTACTTTTGAGAACATGTTAGAATTTAAAAGTGTTAATCCTTCCAGCTTGTATTAGTTTTTACTTTTAGAAAAAAAAATTTAAGTATAGACTTAAATTGTGAAAAAATTTCTTGTTGCTATTGACCAAGGCACAACATCAACTAGAGCAATTCTCTTTGATTTAGATGGTAATATAAAATTTACATCCCAGTTTGAATTTAATCAATATTTTCCAAAAAATGGATGGGTGGAGCATAATCCAAACGAAATTTGGCTTACAACTCTAAAAGCGTTGAAAAAAGTAATAAAAAAAGCATCACTATTAAGAGGAAAAATATTAAGTATAGGAATAACTAACCAGAGAGAGACAACTATTCTTTGGAATAAGAAAACAGGAAAACCAGTCTACAACGCAATTGTTTGGCAAGATAGAAGAACCCAAGACTATTGTGAAGAGTTAAAGAAAAAAAATTATGAAAAAATTTTTAGAAAAAAAACTGGATTATTTATTGACCCATATTTTTCTGCAACTAAAATTAAATGGATACTAGAAAACGTAAAAAATGTTAAGAAACTTTTAAAATCAAATAATTTATTATTTGGTACTGTTGATACTTTCCTTATTTGGAAACTTACTAATGGGCAACATCATTTAACAGAAGCAACTAATGCTTGTAGGACCATGTTATTTAACATTAATAATAATAAATGGGATAAAGAAATCTTAAAAAAACTTAAAATTTCTGAAAATATTTTGCCAAAAGTTAAAAATTCAGCTGATAATTTTGGTTTAACAAGTAAGAGAATTGTCGGCAGTGAAATACCAATATCAGCAGTTCTAGGAGACCAACAAGCAGCTGCAGTAGGACAGTCATGCTTTGAAAGAGGTTCAGTAAAAAGCACATATGGAACTGGTGCCTTCGTCATAATGAATACTGGTTCAAAAAAAATTTATTCTAAAAATAAATTATTAACAACAATATGTTACAGATTGAATGGAAAAAATACTTATGCTCTTGAAGGATCTATTTTTATTGCAGGTGCAGGTGTACAATGGTTAAGAGATAAATTAAAATTTATTAACAATGCTTTTGATACGGAAACAATTGCTCAATCAAAAAAAAATAATGAGGGTGTATACGTTGTGCCTGCCTTCAGTGGAATGGGAGCACCTTATTGGAGGCCTGATGCAAGAGGGGTAATAACAGGTTTAACAAGAAATAGTGATTGGAAAACCTTAGTTAGAGCAGTATTAGAGTCAGTTGCCTATCAAAGTAATGATTTATTTAATGCAATGAAAAAAGATGGTTTAAAACCAACTAAACTTAAGATTGATGGAGGCATGGTAAAAAACAACTGGTTTTCGCAATTTTTATCTGACATCATAAATATAAATACAGAAAGACCAAAGGTATTAGAAACAACTGGTTTAGGAGTAGCTTTACTAGCTGGATATCAAATTGGATTATTTAAATCATTATATCAAATCAAGAGGAAATGGAAAAAAGATAAAATTTTTAAGCCTAAAATAAACCGAAAAGTTAGGAACGATTTAATAAATGGTTGGAAATTATCAGTTCAGAAAGCTCTATTATAAAAAATACAGATAAAAATTTAATTGTCGTTTATGAAATATATAAATTTTATTCTTTTATTTTTGCTAAGTATTTTTAATTCAAATTATTCACAGGCTAATGATTTAGTAATAAGCGAACTGCAGAAGGGTGGGAAAATTGTATTTATAAGACATTCACTTGCACCTGGAAATGGAGATCCTGATAATATTGATTTAAAAAAATGTGATACTCAAAGAAATTTAAATCAAGAAGGTATAGAGCAATCAAAAAAAATTGGAAAATTATTTAGTGAAAATAATATTCAAATTGATAAAGTATTATCTAGTGAATGGTGTAGATGCAAAGATACTGCAAGATTTGCCTTTAATAATTATGAAACTTTCAAAGGTTTAAACTCTTTTTATCAAGAAAAGTTTTATAAATATAAAGATGAACAAATTAAGAGTTTAAAAAAATATATATCTAGTTGGAGTAGTGAGAAAAACCTAATTTTAGTAACACATTTTGTGGTTATTTCTGAAATATTCAATGTTGGCGTAAGTTCTGGAGAGATGATAGTTTCAGATAAAAACTATAAAATATATGGTAATATTATTGCTAAATAAAAAGCTATGATAAAAAAACATACTATTCTAACTTTAGTTTTATTTTTTTGTTTTTTTAGTTACGCAAATGCAAATAAATTTAAAATTAAAGACCTGGAAATTGATCTCTTTGATAAAAATAAACAAATAAAAAGCTTTAAAGCTATTAGTGAAGGATTTGTGCAAGTAAAATTTAATGTTTTTGCAGAAAAAATTGATGATGAAAATGTTGGGCCGATTATTTTGATTGTAGAGAGCAAAGGTGATAAATTTGGTATAGACATAAGAAATTTTTTTTTAGATTATTTTTTTAATAATAAAAATTCTGTTTTTAATAAAGACGATTCATATCTTTATATAACTGATAAAAAAAAAAGTAATGCACTTCAAATAAAAGAATTTAATTTAGAAAAATTTGTTAAAAGATCAGATGATTTTCCAGAGGTAAGGAGTGTATTTAAATCTCTTTTCAAAAATAATTCTATAAAAATTAACGATACTGTTCTTAAAAGTGATCATCTCTATGTAACGTCTAGTGGTAAATTAGTCTGGGTTAGTTACATGTATAATTATAAAGCCGCAATTAAAGGAAATCTTTTTCAAAATGGTATATCTAAATTTCATCCAAAAAATATAAATGAGTTTCCAAATTTTAAAAATTACATGGATAATTGGACAAACCTTGCACTAAAAAGACATGATGAATTCCAAGAAAAATTAAAAATAAAGTCAAAGATAAATTTAGTTTCTGATATTTATGATAATCAACAAAATTTAGATTATTATGAAAATTTATTTACCTCCTTAAATA
>CACMYV010000001.1 GCA_902617975.1 uncultured Pelagibacteraceae bacterium | reverse complement strand
CTTTAAGTTATTCTTTTTCATTCCTTACCACCCATTATGTCTGGAGTTTGCCAGTTTAAGTTTTGGCCACTATCAATTGCTAAAACTTGACCGGTAATAGATCTATTTTTAATAAAAAAGTCAACAGCATTGCAGATTTCTTCTACATTTGTCTGTCTTTTAAGAGGTGTTGCCATGTATTGTTTTTTAAAGTGTTTGTCAGACTGTCTTTTATTTTTAATAGTTGGACCCGGAGCAATTCCATTCACTCTTATATTCGGAGCAAGGCTCATGGCGCTAGTTTTGGTTAAAGTATAAAGACCAGATTTACTTAATGTATATGAAAAAAAATATGGAGTTAACTTGAATACTCTTTGATCAATTATATTAATAATATTATTGTTTTTGCCTCTAGCATTTTTCGCAAAACCCTTTGATAATAAAGCTGGCGCTTTTAAATTTGCTTTTAAATGGCTTTCCCAACTTTTTGTTGTGAAATTTTCAAGTTTATCGTTCTCAAATAATGAAGCATTATTAATTAAACAATCAAAATACTTCAACTTTGATTTTGAAAATTTAAGCATTCTTTCTATTTCTTTTTCTTTAGTTAAATCTGCTTTTGCTAAATAAATTTTTGTACCACTTTTAATTAAATCTTTTTTAAGATTTTCTGCTTTGGACTTAGATTTGTTATAATGGATAACAATTTCAATATTAGGTCCAGATAATTTTTTAGCTATCGCAGCCCCCATTCGAGTTGCTGCTCCAGTAATTATTATCTTCCGTGCTTCCATTTTTTATCTCTTTTTTTTGTGACCCTTGTACCAGGCATACCTAGTGTTGATCTACCTTTAGGATAGATTTTATTTTTAACATCGTACTGTCTAATTTTGGGGTTTAAAGTAATTTCTAATTCAGTACTTTGAAGTTTTCTCATCTCATCTCTAATTTTAGCAGCTTCCTCAAATTCCAAATTAGATGCAGCTTCTTTCATCTTTTTGTCTAATCCTTTTAAATGTTTTTTAAGGTTACCGCCAATATTGGAACCTTCGCTTATTTTGACGTAATCTTTCTCGTAAACACTTTCTAAAATATCACTTATTTCTTTTTTTACAGATTTAGCGTCGATTTTATTTTTCTTATTGTACTCTAATTGAATCTTTCTTCTTCTCTCAGTTTCTTTAATTGCTTTCTTTATACTTTTTGTTTCCTTATCGGCATAAAGAATAACTTTTCCATCTACGTTTCTTGCGGCTCTTCCTATTGTTTGAATCAGTGAAGTTTCTGATCGCAAAAATCCTTCCTTATCAGCATCTAGTATTCCAACTAATGCACATTCTGGAATATCTAAACCTTCTCTTAATAAATTTATTCCAACTAGAACATCAAATACACCCATTCTGAGATCTCTCATAATCTCTATTCTCTCAAGTGTATCTATATCAGAATGAAGGTATCTTACTTTTATCCCATTTTCATGAAGATACTCGGTTAAATCCTCTGCCATTTTTTTTGTAAGTGTTGTAACCAAAACTCTATAATTATTTTCAACTACTTTTTTACATTCGTGCATAAGATCATCTACTTGATTTTTAGCTGGTCTAATCTCAACTGGTGGATCAATTAAGCCTGTAGGTCTTATGACTTGATCAATAAACTTACCTTTAGTCTGTTCCAATTCCCACGGGCCAGGAGTAGCTGAAACAAATACAGTTTGTGTTCTCATCAAATCCCACTCTTCAAATTTTAAAGGTCTATTATCCATACAAGAAGGCAATCTAAAACCATACTCAGCCAACGTGCTTTTTCGAGATCTATCTCCCTTAAACATCCCATTAAGTTGGGGAACTGTAACATGAGACTCATCTACAAAAACTAATGTGTTATCAGGAAAATATTCAAAAAGAGTAGGTGGTGGCTCTCCTGGTTTTCTACCAGATAAAAATCTTGAATAATTTTCAATTCCCGCACAAGATCCAGTTGCCTCAATCATTTCTAAATCAAATTTAGTTCTCTCCTCTAATCGTTGCGCCTCTAATAATTTGTTTTCTGATTTGTGTTTTTTTAAAGTTTCCTCTAATTCTTTTCTTATTTTTATAATTGCTTGTTCTACTGTTGGTTTAGGAGTGATATAATGAGAATTAGCATAAACTTTTACTAGACTAAGATCTCTAACCTGATCTCCTGTCAAAGGATCAAATTCCTCAATCTTCTCAAGTTTATCGCCAAATAAACTAAGTCTCCATGCTCTATCCTCTAGATGAGATGGAAATATTTCTAAATATTCTCCCCTTGCTCTAAAAGTTCCTCTAAAAAAATTTTGATCATTTCTCTTATACTGAAGAGCAACAAGAGATTTTATTATTTGTTCTCTATTATATTCATAGTTTTTCTGAAGAGTTAAAGTCATTTTGCTGTAAGCTTCAACTGATCCCAAACCATAAATACAAGAAACACTTGCAACTATTAAAACATCGTCTCTTTCAAGAAGAGATCTTGTTGCCGAGTGTCTCATTCTATCAATCTGCTCGTTTATAGAAGCTTCTTTTTCGATGTAAGTATCTGATCTTGGTACATAAGCTTCTGGAGTGTAATAATCATAGTAAGATACAAAATACTCAACAGCATTATCTGGAAAAAAAGTTTTCATCTCACCGTAAAGTTGAGCTGCCAAAGTTTTATTTGGTGCCAATATTAACGCTGGTCTATTCGTAGCTTCTATAACTTTTGCCATTGTAAAAGTTTTTCCAGATCCAGTTACTCCTAATAATACTTGATTAAACTCATTTTTTTTAGCTCCTTGGACAAGCCTTTTAATTGCATCTGGCTGGTCACCAGCTGGGGTAAAATCTGACTTTATTTTGAATTTTTTTCCACCTTCAAGTTTTCCACCGATTTTTGGGTTTTTACTCTGAATGTCTGTAATTAGGTCTTGATATGTATTCTCCATATATTAAACAACGTAATTGAATAATTTCATAATTCAATGAGCATAATATCTAATAATTTAAAAAGAATTAAACCATCCCCAACTATTGCAGTTACTCAAAAGGCAAGAGAATTAAGAGCTGCAGGAAAAGATGTAGTTGGACTTGGGGCAGGGGAACCAGATTTTGATACTCCTATCAATGTTAAAAATGCAGCTATTAAAGCAATAAGAGACGGAGATACAAAGTATACAGCAGTTGATGGAACTCCAGCATTAAAAAAAGCAATTTTAAAAAAATTTAAAAGAGAAAATAAACTAAATTATAAACTAGATGAAATCACAGTTGGAACTGGAGGGAAACAAGTTCTCTATAACACTTTTATGGCAACTTTAAATAAAGGAGATGAAGTTATTATTCCTGCTCCATTCTGGGTTTCATATCCGGATATGGTTCTCTTAGCAGGAGGAAAACCAAAAATAGTAAAATGTGATGAAAAAGATGGATTTAAAATTACACCTGCAAAATTAAAAGCTGCAATTACAAAAAGAACGAAATGGATAATCCTTAACTCACCATCTAATCCAACTGGATCTGGATACAGCAAATCAGAAATTCAAAAATTAGCAAAGGTTTTAATAAAAAACAAAAAAGTTCACATTTTGAGCGATGATATTTATGAGCATGTTAAATATGATAATTTTAAATTTTTTACTATTGCTCAAATTTCAAAATTAAAATCTCGAACATTAACAATGAATGGAGTGAGTAAATCTTATGCAATGACTGGTTGGAGGATTGGTTATGCGGCTGGACCAAAAGAAATAATTTCTGCAATTAGAAAAATTCAGTCTCAGTCTACATCGAATCCATCATCAATTAGTCAAGCAGCAGCTGTCGAAGCTTTAAATGGAAAACAAGACTTTATTAGGAAAAGAGCAAAATCATTTAAAGAAAGAAGAGATTTTGTTGTAAAAAGTTTAAATAATATTGATGGTATTAGCTGCTTGAAACCTAATGGTGCATTTTACGTATTTCCGAATTGTAAAAAACTTTTAAATAAAAGAACTAAAATTAAAAAAGATACTGATTTTGTCCAAAAGCTTTTAGAAAAACAAAATGTTGCTGCTGTTCAGGGCTCAGCATTTGGTTTAGATGGATATTTTAGAATTTCATATGCAACTTCAATGGCAAAACTTAAAATAGCAATGTCTAGAATTAAAAAGTTTTGTGAGGATTTAGGATAAACCTATTTTTTTTTATTTAGTCCAATTAGAGAAGAATTTCTAAATCTTAAAATTACAATTGCTAAAGCAATTAAAACAATCGCACCAGCTTCATACAGTAATATCTCTGGATTTAGAGATTTTCCTTGTAAAATAATAAATCTAGCAAGTGCAGTTATGGCAATAAATAACGGCAGTGTAATTTGAATTGATTGGCTTTCCCAAAAAACTCTAACCATTGCAAGCACTTCAAGATATAGAAAAAGTAAAAGCAGATCTGCTAAAGTAACCCTTTGCACGAGTATCATCTGATACATCTCTTGTCCAAAAGCAATCACTGTACTAACTAAAATGATTACTAAAGCGACAAGCTGGATTTGTTTTACGATATTTTCCATCTAATTAATTTATATTTTAATTCAAATATTTATTCTAGATCAATTTTATTTGAATATAATCAATCGTGGGAAAGAAACTTTTCTGCCTCTAAAGCGGCCATACATCCCATTCCAGCGGCTGTTACTGCTTGTCTAAATATTTTATCTTTTACATCTCCAGCGGCGAATACACCTGGAATATTGGTTTCTGTCGAATCATTCTTTGTAACTAAATATCCTTCTTTATCCATTTCTAACTGATCTTTAAATAATGAAGTTGCTGGATCATGTCCTATAGCTATAAATAATCCATCGATTTTTAGTTCATCTACTTTATTTGTTTTAACATTTTTAATTTTTAATCCAGTTACATTTTTAGGATCATTATCCCCAATAACTTCATCAACAACAGAGTCCCAAATTATTTCAATTTTTTTATTTTCCATTAATTTCTTTTGAAGTAATTTTTCTGCTCTCAAACTATCTCTTCTGTGTATAAGTTGAACTTTTGAAGCAAATTTTGTTAAAAACATAGCTTCTTCAACTGCAGCATTTCCACCTCCAACAACTGCTACAGTTTTGTCTTTAAAGAAAAATCCATCACATGTTGCACATGCAGATACACCAAAACCTCTGAAGCTTTGTTCTGAGTCAATATTTAACCATCTAGCTTGAGCTCCTGTTGAAATAATTATTGAGTCTGCTTCATAAATTTGGCCGCTATCTCCAACAGCTTTAAATGGCTTAGATTTTAAGTCCACTGATGCAATATGATCTTGTATCATTTCAGTTCCAACTACTTCTGCCTGACCTTTCATTTGATCCATAAGCCATGGCCCTTGAATTACATCTTTAAATCCAGGAAAATTTTCAACATCAGTTGTTGTTGTTAATTGGCCACCAGGTTCCATACCATGAACTAATATTGGTTTTAACATTGCTCTTGCAGCATAAATTGCTGCTGTATATCCAGCGGGACCTGACCCAATTATTAACACTTTTGTGTGTTTAGTTGGATTTTCACTCATATGAAAGCTATATAATGATTAATGACTAAATTGAAAGGTATATTATTAACAGAAGGTATGCATGGGATGATTAGCCAAGTAGAAGGTTTGGCTAAAGCTTTAGATATAAATTATTCTCACCACACAGTTGAAACAAAAGGTTTCTGGAAAGTTATACCACCAAAATTCACTCCTATATCCGACTCAGTTTTTAAAAAAATTGAATGCGAAGATGTTGATTTAATAATTTCATGTGGGAGAAAAAGTATTATTCCATCATTATTCTTAAAAAAAAATTCAAAGAAAAAAGTATTTAACATTCACATTCAAAACCCAAAGATAAAACTAGATAATTTTGATCTAGTTGTAGTGCCTGAGCATGATAATCTTGATGGACATAATGTATTAAAAACAAAAGGAGCTATTCATTATTTAACAAGTGAAGAAATTGAAAAAGACAAAGAATATTTATTTAATATTTCAAGCAAATTGAAGGATAAAAATATAATTTCTTTAATAATTGGTGGTCCTACTCAGTATTATGATTATTCAGATAGAAATATTCAAGAAATTTTTTCAAAAGTAAATTATTTAGTAAAAAAAAATAATCTTAGTTTGGTAGTTATACCCTCTATGAGAACACCAAAGGGAACCATAGAGCATGCAAAAATATATTTTGGAAATGATCATTTAGTATTAGATGGTGTTGATAAAAAAGCCTATTTAAGTGCTCTTTCACAATCAAAACATTTAGTTATTACTTGCGATTCAAGCTCCATGATTTCAGAGGCAGCTTTAACAGGGAAGCCAATTTATATTGCTACTATTCCACCTAAAAAAAATGATAAAAGATTTAAAAATTTTAGAAAATTATTTCAAGAAATGAAAATTGTTAGAGAATTAGGAGAAAAACTAGAAAATTGGAACTATGAAAAATTAGATGAAACGAATAGAGTAGCAAATATCATTAAAGATAAAATTCAATTATAATGTCATTTTTAAATTCAATATTAAAAAATTCGTCAAATCACAAAACTCCTTTTGAACATTGGGAATTAAATCAACCACTAACTGACGGGCAAGTTCAGGAAATTTTAAACGCTGATATAGCTAACCCGATAGAGCATAATTTAAATTATGATGGTACAAGGGCAATTGATGGGGGTGAAGGTAAGTTTAGAGAAGGTATATCAGACGGAGGCAAAGCATTAAAATTTAGATGTTTTGTGACAAAAGAAAATTCAAATCAATTCCCTAATCTTGTTGAATTTATTAAAGAGCTGCAAAATCCATCAACTTACAAAAAAATTTCCGAAATGATAAATAAAGATCTTTCTAATTCATATGTAAGAGTTGAAGTTATCTGTGATAGAAAAGGATTCTGGCTAAAACCACATTGTGATATTAAAGAGAAACTGATGTCATGTTTATTATTCGTAAACAAACATAACGAAAAAGAAGATTTAGGCACAGATTTTTATGATGAAAATTTAAAATTAGCAAAAACTGTTCCTTATAGAGATAATTATGGTTATTTCTTTTCAAGTGGCCCCAATACTTGGCACGGTATGGAAAAAAAAGAAATAGTAAAAGAGAGAAGATGTCTTCAAGTAAATTACGTTACATTCGAGACGGATTGGAAAGTCAATTAAATTTAAATATCTTGCAGAGATTTTACTCTTAACTTAGTTGTTTTTAATGATTTTATTGCTTCTAAGAATGAATAGGCTGTAGACATATTCGTACAATAAGGAATTTTGTTTGCAAGAGTTCCTCTTCTTAATGCCCTTGCATCACTAATTCTGTGCTCAGAGTTTCCACCTCCAGTATTTATTACCAATGATATTTTTTTTGAATTTAAAACATCTACTATATGTGGTCTCCCGCTGCTTACTTTATTAATTTTTTTACATTTCATTCCATTTTGCTTTAAAATTTCAGAAGTTCCTTTAGTTGCAGAAAGTTTAAATCCAAGTTTTATCAATCTTTGAGCAATACCTATTATTTCTTGTTTGTGAGAGTCTTTTACCGATAAGAATGCCATACCCTCAGTTGGTAATGAATTTGAAGCAGCAATTTGACTTTTTGCAACAGCCATTCCAAAATCATCATCAAAACCCATCACTTCACCAGTAGACTTCATTTCAGGACCAAGCAATAAATCACTATCTGGAAATTTATTAAATGGAAATACAGCTTCTTTAACAGCAAATTTTTTATTGGTTTTATATTTTAATTTATATTTACTTAACTTTTCTCCGGACATTATTCTTGATGCAATTTTTGCAAGCGGAATACCGTTTGCTTTTGATACAAAGGGAACAGTTCTGCTTGCTCTAGGATTAACTTCAATGACAAAAATTTCATCATTTTTAATTGCAAATTGAATATTTAAAAATCCTTTAACTTTTAAAGCCAGAGCCAATTTTCTTGTTTGTATTTTAAGTTCTCTTAAAAGATTTGCCTTTATTGATACCGGTGGCAAGCAGCAAGCAGAGTCTCCTGAGTGAATCCCTGCTTCTTCGATGTGTTGCATTATTCCAGCAACATAAACATCTTTTCCATCAGAAATTGCATCCACATCCACTTCCATTGCATTGTCGATAAATTTATCAATTAAGATTGGATTTTGTTCTGATGCTTTGAAGGCCTCATTTATAAATTGTTTCAATTGACTTTTGTCATGAACAATTTCCATAGCTCTTCCTCCCAAAACATAAGAAGGTCTTACAACGACTGGCAATCCAATTTTTTCAGCAACATTTATAGCTTGATTAAACTTGTAGGCTATTCCACTTTCCGCTTGCTTTAATTTAAGTTTTATAAGCAACTCTCTAAATCTGTCTCTATCCTCTGCAAGATCAATTGATTTATATTGTGTTCCTAAAATAGGTAATTTATTTTCATCTAAAAATTTAGCTAATTTGATGGGAGTTTGTCCTCCAAATTGTGCAATAATGCCAATTAGATTTCCTTTTGATTTTTCTTTTAAAATTATATTCTCAACATACTCTTCAATCAAAGGCTCAAAGTACAATCTATCGCTTGTATCATAATCTGTAGAAACAGTTTCTGGGTTACAATTTATCATTATTGTTTCAAAACCTACCTCTTTTAAAGAAAAGCTAGCCTGACAACAGCAATAATCGAACTCTATACCTTGACCAATTCTATTTGGTCCTCCACCTAAAATTATTATTTTCTTTTTATTACTTGGCTCAGCTTCGCATTCAGTTTTAATAGAGAAATTTCTTTGATATGTAGAATACATATAAGGTGTGAACGATTTAAATTCAGCGGCACAGGTGTCAACTTTTTTAAAAACAGGCATAACTTTTAGCGCTTTTCTTCTTGATTTGATGGTTGTTTCTTTTTGACCAGTTAATTGAGATATCTTTTTGTCAGAAAAACCTATTGATTTTATTCTATTAAATTCCTCAAAAGTTTTGGGCAGCCCTTTTGAATTTAATATTTTTTCTTCATCAACTATTTCCTTAATTTGATTTAAAAACCAAGGATCTACTTTTGATAATTTATAAATAACATCTATAGATATTTTTTTTCTAAAAGCTTCAGCAATTAAAAGTAATTTATTTGGAATATTGATTTTTAAATTTTTTAGAATTTCTTTTTTGGAATATTTAAAAATATTATCTAATCCTGACAAACCAGTTTCAAGCGAAACCAGAGCTTTTTGAAAAGATTCTTTGAAGTTTCTCCCAATTGCCATTGCTTCACCAACAGATCTCATGGATGTTCCTAAAATTGCTTCTGTGTCGGAAAATTTTTCAAATGTAAATCTTGGAATTTTTGTTACAACATAATCGATTGTTGGTTCAAAAGAAGCTGGTGTTACTTTTGTTATTTCATTTTGTAGTTCATCTAGAGTATAACCAACTGCTAATTTTGCGGCTACTTTTGCTATTGGAAAGCCAGTTGCTTTAGAAGCTAATGCAGATGATCTTGAAACTCTTGGGTTCATTTCAATAATAACCATTCTTCCATTTTTTGGATTTATGGCGAATTGAACATTTGAACCTCCTGTTTCAACACCTATTTTTCTTAAGCATGCAATAGATGCATTTCTCATTACTTGATACTCTTTATCTGTTAATGTTAATGCTGGAGCTATAGTAACAGAGTCACCAGTATGAGTTCCCATTGGGTCAACATTTTCTATTGAGCAGATAATTATACAATTGTCGTTTTTATCTCTAACAACCTCCATCTCAAATTCTTTCCAACCATCCAAACATTCTTCAACCAAAACCTGATTTTGAGGAGACTCATTCATTCCTTCTTTAACAATTTTAAAAAAATCTTTTTTTGTTCTCGCAATACCTCCACCCAATCCTCCCAAAGTAAATGAAGGTCTAATAATTGCAGGTAATCCTATTTTATTTAAGCATTTTTTCGCGTTTGAAAATTTATTTAGAACTTCTGATTTTGGTAAATCAATACCAATATCTGACATATTCTTTCTAAATTTTTTTCTATCCTCTGCGTTCGCTATTGCTTTGGAGTTAGCTCCTATAAGTTCAATTTTATACTTTTTAAGTAATCCAATTTTTTCTGCATTAATTGCAAGATTTAATGCTGTTTGACCTCCCATTGTAGGTAGAATAGCATCAGGCTTCTCTTTCTTTATAACCTCCTCCAGCACTTCCAGTGATATTGGCTCAATATAAGTCTTATCAGCAACACCAGGATCAGTCATTATAGTTGCTGGATTTGAGTTTATTAATATTACTTTATAACCCTCATCTTTTAATGCTTTGCATGCTTGTGTTCCTGAATAATCAAATTCACAAGCTTGACCAATGATAATTGGACCAGCTCCAATAACTAAAATTTTTTTAATGTCTTTTCTTTTTGGCATATTTTTTTATGTCTTTAATAAAATTACTAAATAAATATTTACTATCTTGTGGTCCAGGATTAGCTTCAGGATGATACTGAACTGAGAAAACTGGTTTATTTTTTAATCTTATTCCTTCTATAGAGTTATCGAATAATGATAGATGAGTTATTTCTGTATTTTTTTTTAAACTTTCTTTTACAACTTCAAATCCATGATTTTGACTTGTAATTTCTACTTTCTTGGTAATTAAATTTTTGACTGGATGATTTGCACCCCTATGTCCTAATTTCATCTTTTTGGTTTTTGCATTTAAAGCTAAAGCTAATATTTGATGGCCCAAACATATCCCAAATAATGGAATATTTTTTTTTATTAAATTTTTTACAACTTTAATCGCATACTTTCCTGTTGCAGCAGGATCTCCAGGACCGTTTGACAAAAAAATTCCATGAGGCTTTAGATTAAGTATATTATTTGCGTTTTCTTTGCAGGAAACAACTTTAACTTCGCAATCGAAATCAGAAAAATACCTAAGTATGTTTTTTTTAATACCAAAATCTATTGCAACAACCCTAAATTTTTTCTTTTTATTTTTTTCATAACCCTTATTTTTTTTCCAAGTTTTATATCCTTTCCAAATGTATGTTTTATTAGTTGTAACTTCTTGCGCTAAATCCATTCCGTTTAAACCAGGCCATTTAATTGATTTATTTATTAGTTTATTGATATTAAATTTACCTTTTTTATTGTTAGATATTGTTCCTTTTGGAGCCCCTTTATCTCTGATAAAATTTGTTAAACTTCTAGTATCAAGTCCAGTTATACCTACTATTTTATTTTTTTTAAGCCACTTATCTAAATTTTGAAGAGACCTATAATTTGAAGGACTTGTTATCTCTGAATTAAAAATAACACCTCTTGTCCATATTTTATCAGACTCTATATCCTCTTTATTAGCTCCAACGTTCCCAATGTGTGGAAATGTAAAATTAATTATCTGCCCCGCATACGATGGATCAGATATTATTTCTTGGTAACCAGTTAATGATGTATTAAAGCATACCTCTCCGGTTGCCTCTCCTATATGTCCCAGTCCAATACCTTTAAAAACTGATTTATCTTCAAGAACTAAAATAGCTGTGTTAAAATTTGAGAGATGTGAATTTTTGTTTTTTCGTTTTAAAGTCAATTACAACTCATGAGTTAAAGGTTAATACAATAAAACGTATTTATCCGCAACAGATCTATAATAATTTTTTAAAAATACAATTTTTCTTTTGAACAATTTTGTCTATGAAGTACATTCTGGTATGTCTCTAAGAGATAAAATAGATCACGATTACAAAAATGCTTTAAAATCGAAAGATAAAAATAAGATATCAACTTATAGGTTAATTTTATCTGGAGTTAAGGACTTAGATATTAACAATAGGTCTGGTCCAAATAAAAAAGAGACAGATGATGAGGATATTAAAAAGCTTTTAAAAAAAATGATCAAACAAAGATCCGAATCAATAGAAATATATAAAAAAAATAACAGATCAGATTTATTAGAAATTGAGCAAGGAGAGCTTGATGTTTTATCTGAATATTTACCTAAGCAATTATCTGAGGCAGATACAAAAAAGATTTGCGAAGAAATTATAAAAAGTTCTGGAGCCTCTTCAATTAAGGATATGGGCAAAGTCATGGGTGAACTAAAAAAAAATCATGCTGATACAGTTGATTTTTCCAAGGCAGGCCAGATTATAAAAAATTTGCTAAATAGTTAATGAAATATCCAAAAGAATATTTAGACGAAATTAAAACCAGACTAAAAGTTTCAACGGTAGTTTCTAAAACAGTTAAACTTAAAAAAAGAGGTAAGGAGTTTGTTGGTTTATCTCCATTTAAAACAGAGAAAACTCCTTCATTTACAGTTAACGATGAAAAAGAATTTTATCACTGTTTCAGCACAAGTGAGCATGGAAATATTTTTGATTTTGTAATGAAAACTCAAAATCTTAAATTTGGTGAGGCAGTCAAAATGCTTTCAAATCTGGCAGGAATGCAACCTTATACATTTTCAAAACAAGATGAAGAAAGAGAAAATAAATGGAAGTTATATAAATCTATATGTAAGAATTTTTCTGAATTTTATAAAAAAGAATTATTTAAAAATGAAAAATCATATCAAGCAAAAAATTATCTTAAAGAAAGAGGGCTATCAGGTATAGATGTTAAAAATTTTAATCTTGGTTTTGTTACAGAAGATTTAGACTATTATGAAATACTAAAAAAAGATTTTGATGAAAATACTATTAAAGAGACAGGTTTATTTTACTTTGATCAGAAGAGAAATAAACATATATCAAGATTTAGAAATAGAGTAATTTTTCCAATAAATAATATTTCAGGAAATATAATAGGTTTTGGAGGTAGAATTATAGATGATAGTAAAAATTTAGCTAAATATATTAACTCGCCTGAAACACCCTTTTTTAAGAAGGGCTCAAACTTATATAATCTTGATAAAGCAAGAAAATTATCAAATAAATTAGATGATGTATACTTAGTTGAAGGGTATATGGATGTTATTGGTTTATCAAAAAATGGAATAGAAAACACTGTAGCAAACTTAGGTACTGCCTTAACGAGCAAACAGATAGAAATTTTAAATCAATTCTATAATCATATCATTATATGCTTTGATGGTGATCAAAGTGGTTATAAAGCTGCATTAAGAGCTGCAGAAAATATTATCGATGAATTAAAACCTGATAAAAAAATTTCATTTCTTCTTTTGGAAAATAACTTAGATCCAGATAATTATGTAAATAAATTTGGCAAAGATAAATTTTTAGAAATTTCAGAGCAAAAATCTATACCTATACATAAATTTATATTTGAGCATTATATTGGTCTTACAACTGAAAGCCCCAGCTCAAAAGCTATTTTCGAAAAAAAACTTAGAGAAATTGCATCAAATATTAAAGACAGCTTTGTAAAAAAATATACTCTGGAATATTTTCTTGAAAAAGTTTCTGAGTTAACTCCTAATATTAATTCAAAATTTAGTAAAAATTATATGAAATACACAAAATCTCTTGCCAAAACTAAAAGTTATTATAATGAAACAAAATCATTAAAATCTTTTGAAATTAAAGAATTTTCATTTTTATATATATTACTTGCAAAACCAAAATTAATTTATGAAAATATTCACTTAATTGACAATGTAAAATTATATAGTGATGAAAATAAACAATTACTTGCAGAAATTTTAAATCAGTCAGAAAATTTATTAAATCTAGATGTTCAAAAATTAAATGTGGATAAAAATCTTGTTAGTAGAGTCATGAATTATGCTTCAGTTAAGCATATAATATCAAAAAATTTGAATGATGATCAAAAAATATTAGAAATTTTTACTGAAATTATTCAAGATCTTAAAAATTATGAGTTAGAGCAAAGAATATCTGAGTTAGAATCAAAGTTTTTAAAGGATATGAGCGAGAATACATTTAATGAGATAAAAGAGTTAAAAAAACAGCAAAAAATCAACTAAAAACAAAAAAAATCTCATAGATTTTTTTTTATTAGACATTATATAAGTCCTTCAAACTTATAACTGTGGAACGAATAATTACTAAATCATTTGCGAGATTAATGGGTCGAGGTATCCATCGTGGGTTTATTACTCATGAAGAATTAAATAAATCTTTAGGAAAGAGAAATTTGTCAAGTGAAAATCTTGCTCAGGCTTTTATTCATATATTAGACGAAAACATTATCCTTGTTGAAAAAAAATCAGACTACAAAATTTTAAGAAAAAAAGATGCATCATCTAAAGATGAAGGTAAGTCAATTGAGAAAAGTGATGATCCAATAAGAATGTATTTAAGGGAAATGGGTGGTGTTGAATTATTATCAAGAGAAGGCGAGATTGCAATTGCGAAAAGAATAGAAGCAGGAAAAGATGTAATGCTTAATGCATTATCTCAAAGTCCAATAACTGCCCAACAATTTTTTGAGTGGGACAATAAACTTCAAAATGATGAAATTTTGGTAAGAGAAATTATCGATATTGATACTAACTATATGGATGATGATGATGGAAATAATGGATCAAAACAAAAAAAACAAGATGATGAACAGGCTTCAGACGAGAATTCTAACACAGACGAAGATGAGTTCAATCCTACTCTTGCTGCTATGGAAACAGAAATTAAACCAAAAGTTCTGCAGACAGTGCACACACTTACTAAAGATTATAATAAATTAATAAAATACCAAAAAGAAAAACTCGAATGTGTACTAAATACCAACAAATTTTCAATCTCTAAAGAAAAGAATTATAAAAAAATTGTTGATGATATTTTAGAAAATATAAAATCTCTTCAATTGTCCCCATCAGTTTTAGAGGATTTGGTTCAAAAGCATTACGCTGAAAATAAAAAAATAGTTTCTTTAGAAGGAAATTTGTTGAGATTAGCAATTGAATCTAAAATTTCTAGAGATGAGTTTATAAAGTTTTATGTTGGAAACGAAATAAATCCAAACTTAAAGGAATTTTTGGATACAAATGATGTTTGGAAAAAATTTTTTCAAAAAAATAAAAATGAATTTAAAAATATAAGAGATCGTCTTGTCGAAATAAGTAATAAATTAGGTATATCCGTAACTGAATATAAAAAACTTGTGAGCAGAGTTCAAAAAGGGGAAAAAGAATCTAGAATCGCAAAAAAAGAAATGGTTGAAGCTAATTTAAGATTGGTAATCTCAATAGCAAAAAAATATACTAATAGGGGTCTTCAATTTTTAGATCTTATCCAGGAAGGTAATATTGGATTGATGAAGGCCGTCGATAAATTTGAATATAGAAGAGGATATAAATTTTCTACTTACGCAACTTGGTGGATAAGACAGGCAATTACAAGATCAATAGCCGACCAAGCAAGAACAATTAGAATACCGGTTCATATGATAGAAACTATTAATAAGATAGTAAGGACCCAAAGATTAATTCTAAGTGAGTTTGGTAGAGAGGCAACCCCAGAGGAGTTGTCAAAAAAATTGAGAATGCCTTTAGAGAAAGTTAGAAAAGTTTTAAAAATTTCCAAAGAACCTGTTTCACTCGAAAAACCAGTAGGCGATGAAGAGGATAGTAGTTTAGGAGACTTTATAGAAGATACAAAAGCATTGGCACCTTTGGAGCAAGCTATCAAATCAAACTTAAGTGAGGCAACTACGAAAATCTTATCAACACTCACACCTAGAGAAGAAAGAGTTTTAAGAATGAGATTTGGAGTTGGTATGAATACCGATCATACATTAGAAGAAGTAGGTCTTCAATTCTCAGTTACAAGAGAAAGAATTAGACAAATAGAAGCAAAAGCATTAAGAAAGTTAAAACATCCAAGTAGGTCTAAACAATTAAAAAGTTTCTTAGAGAGTTAGGGCCGTTAGCTCAATAGTAGAGTACTGCATTGACATTGCAGGGGTAGTTGGAGCGTAACCAACACGGCCCACCAAAATTTCTTTATTTAATTAAAAAAACTTAACATGATATATAATTAAGTTTATGAAATCTTTTTTTACAATAACTCTTGTTACTCTTTGCTTATATATTAGCGTAGATTTCATTTTTGGATTTCATATCCTTAACTTGTTTAAGTCAAAAGATTTAAGAGTTCAAAGTCATGAATTTGGATATCATAATTTTAGTCATTCGTTCGATGGATATGAAGGAAATATAAGATATTGTACGAATAAATATGGTTTTAGAATTTCTTGTTCAAAAAAAAATAAAGAATATAGTAAAAATTTTGAAATTTTTTTTATTGGAGACAGTTTTACCGAAGGTTATCAAGTAAATTATGATTATACTTTTGTTGGCATCATTGAAAATAACACAAAAAAAAAAATAGCAAATCTTGCGGTTTCCTCATATTCACCGACTATTTATTATGAAAAAATAAAGTATTTTATTAAAAAGGGATTTAAATTTGAGCATTTAGTAGTTTACATAGATATAAGTGATATTAGTGATGAAGCTGTACATTACAGTGACTCTTTGACTTTGAAGAGAAAAATTAAAAATTCAATTAGAAATTTATTTCCATTCTCTTATTTCGTATTAAAAAAATTAACTATCAAAAAAAAAAATCAATTAAAAACATCAAATAATAAAAATAGAAAAGATATTTATCCTTTGATGGAAACCAGTAAGAAAAATACAGAAAAAAAAAATCTTTTTAAAGATAAGTATTTTTGGAGATCAGCTTGGACTTATAATAAAAATTTAGAGAATTATGGTAATCTTGGTGTTAAGGGTGGTATAGAAAAAAGTTTACATTTAATGAATAAACTTTATTCACTATGTGAAAAAAATAATATTAAATTAAGTATTGCAGTTTACCCTTGGCCTGCACAAATTCTTTATGATGATGTAAATTCAATTCAAGTGGGTATATGGAAAAAATATTGTAAAAATAAATGCTATAGATTCATAAATAATTTTGAGACTTTTTTCTCAATTTTGGGTGATAAAGATCCAGATAGCTTCATAGATGAATTTTATAATGATGGAGACGTTCATTTTAATGAAAAGGGCCATAAAATTATCGCAAAAAAATTCATTGAAGTTTTTTAATATTGATAAATTAAAAAGTTTTAAACCACTTACCAATCAATCTAATTACAAAAACAAATAAATAGAAATAAAAATAGGGACATTGGTGCTTGATTAACTTTTTTAATGCTATAAAACCTTAATTTATCAAAGGGCCTGTAGCTCAGTTGGTTAGAGCAGTACACTCATAATTTACGACACTAAAAAATATCTTTAATTAGCATTTAAAATCAACCTTTATTCGAGAACCTTTTTTTCTATAAAAATTTACCAACTATTTACCAACAAAATGAATGTCTGAGACAAACTTTTAGATCTTTGTTATGCAAAAAATTTGTATTAGGTGGTAAATATAAATTCATGAAAAGAATCAAAGCTTTAAGTTTTTTTACAGGTGCGATGGGATTAGATATTGGCCTCAAGAAAGCAGGAATAGATGTAATCCTAGCATGTGAAAGTGAAAAATTCATAAGGGAAACAATTAAATTGAATAACCCTAAGCTTAAAGTTTTAGAAGATATAAATCTTTACACTCCTGAACAAATTAAAAAAGCAGCAGGATTAAAAAAAAATGAGAAAGTTGATCTAATTGTTGGAGGGCCGCCTTGTCAGGCTTTCAGCACTGCTGGAAAAAGATTATCAATTAATGAAAATAGAGGAGTTGTTTTTATAAAATTTTTAGAGGTTATTAAAAAATTAAAACCAACTTATTTTGTAATTGAAAATGTTAGAGGCTTATTAAGTGTACCATTAAAACATGTGCCTCACAGAAAAAGAAAAGGAAAACTAAAACCCAGAGAAGAAAAGGGTGGAACGCTTAAGTTTATCTTAGATTATTTAAATAAATGTGGTTACAAAGTAAGTTTTAATTTATATAACTCAGCAAATTTTGGCACTCCCCAAGTTCGGGAAAGAATTGTTATAGTTGGTAACAAAAAAGAAAAATTACCATATCTCTCTCCAACTCATTCAGAGCATAGAAATTATGGTTTAAAATCCTGGAATACATTTAAATCTGCAGTTAAAGGCCTACATAATATCACTCATGACTTTGTAAAGTTTCCTGAATATAGAATTAAATATTATAAAAAAATTAAAGAGGGACAAAATTGGAAAAGTTTGCCTGTTTCATTACAAAAAGAAGCTTTAGGCAGTTCTTATTTTGCAGGCGGGGGTAAGACTGGATTTTTAAGGAGATTAGGATGGAATAAGCCTTCTCCTACATTAGTTACTGATCCTACAATGCCAGCAACAGATTTAGCTCATCCAGAATTAAATAGACCTTTATCAATTCAAGAATACAAAAGAATTCAAGAATTCCCAGATGATTGGAAATTAAGTGGCAGTTTAAGAAATCAATATAAACAAATTGGTAATGCTGTGCCTGTGAGCCTAGGCAAAGCTATAGGAAAACTAATTGTTAATCACGCGTTAAGAAAGAAGATAAGAGTTATTAATAATTTTAAATATTCAAGATATTTGAATACAAGTGATTTAGACTGGCACAATAGTTTAGATAAAAAAGTTGCTTCAAATCAAAAATCTTTTAATTTTTAGCTTTACCTCTTAAAAATTCCAAAAAATTTTCTTCATTTAAAGTTTGATTTGAAGTAATTTCAACCAATTTATCCCAGTTAGTGGCATCTCTAGTTGAAAATCGTCTAAACCATTTTTTAATATTCGTACCTTTTCTTACTTTACTAGAGGAGCTATTTTCAGAATTATCACTATTCTTAATTTGAAGCATTATCCAGGAATTTTTCTTATTATCCTTATTTTCTTTTATGAAGTCTATACTTCTTAAAATACTACCAGTGCACCAAACCCAATTTTCTGATTTGATTTTACTATAGATAAATTCTTCTAAGTAATACCCAAATCTATTTTCAGCATCCATGGCTATATTATGATAAGTTTTGACTAACTTTGTATCCTCATCTGTAAAAGAATGCTTTTCTTTAATATACTCATAAATTGCTTTATCAGGAATTACACTTTTTTTATTCTTATCTGATTTTGATTTATCCTTGAATTCGGGCCTGTCATTCATAAACCTTTCTTTTAAAATTTTAAGATGTTCTTTAGATCTATATATAATTTTTTTTGACCTATATTTATTAAAAGGTTTTCCTTCAGTAAAAATACTTTGATTATTTTTCTCAAATTTTTTTATAATTTTAAACTCTTCTTCTAAGGTCATATTTATTAAATAATTATGAATTTCATATATTAAAGGTTTTTTTTAGACCAGATATAACTTAATTATAAATTTTAATTCAAATAAGATTTTTTTGAATTACATTTGTAATGATCCAAAAATAACCCACTTTTAAAGTGATATTTTGACATTACCAATGTTGGTTTTTTATGGTCATTTAATTTAATCATTTGAAATCCTAATTCGTAGTCCTTAATTCTAACTGCTAAGAAATTATCATTTATTACTAATTTATTTGATTTTATAGTCACAAATTTGTTTAAATTTTCATCAAAATACTGGAAGCCAACAGCCTCAAGTTTAAATTTAAGAGGCTTATAATTTTGACCTAAAATATTTTTCATATTAATACATGTTATATTTAAACCTTCATCTGCATTTAAATTAGTTTGTGGTACCAAAAAATATAATAAAATAATCATAATTAATTTTCGAATAAATAATTGCATAAACTAACATTAATTAATTCTCGTGTTGCTGTTTTGACTAGACTTTGTTTTTATTATGTTTTAAATTTAATTTGTCCTGATTTAGAAAAAACTCTACTTGCTAGGACTTAAAATAAAACGCTAAAGGAGAAACATGAAAATAAAAATACAATCAATAAAAGACTTTTTTAAATCAAAAGAAAAAAGAGGTTTAAAACCTATATTTTTTGAAAGTATAGGAAATCATAGGACACCAAGAGATGTTAAGCTTAAAAACCTTATAAAAGTTTTAGAAAAAAATGGATTTAAAATAAAAAATAAAAAATAAAATTAAATTTTTTTATTCATTGAAAAATAAATATTATAGTTTATATAAGTATATGAGAGGTTATTTAAGATAACTGACCAAAATGGAAGGCCTATATACAACTATTTTTATAGACCTACTGTAGTGTATATTGGCCTTCCATTTATGAGTTGTTGCTTGGAAACGAAGCAGAGTACAGAGTTATAAAATAATCCTTTCGAAAAAATAAACTAATAAATGAACCAAAGTGTTCGTTATTGGAATGTAGGTCTAATAAATTCATTTCCTTAACCTATTCCTTTGGATCAGAAAGGAATAGATAATGAATAAGAAAAAGTACAAATCAATAGCAATTGATATCACTTGCTATAAAAAAATAGACGACCTATCAACAACTTTAACTCCAGGACTTACTTTATCAAAAGCTCAAGTAGTTAGAACTTTGGTGAATCAAAAAACCTCATCTTATAAAGATGCAAATCAAATAATTGTTAGTTTGTTTTCTGAACATAGTCCACGCAAAAGGCAGGAAATTTTGAGAGATATTGATAACAAAATAATCAAGTTGTTAGATCTTTCAGAAGATGATTTACCCTGGTTGAGTTCAACTGATAAATTTGATGAGAAATGGTCTAAAATAATGGATGATTTAAGACTTGTAGTTTCAAAGTTTAAATATGAGCAACTTCAAGATGAAAGGAGTGTAAACTAATGGATACAATTCATGCAATAAGAGTTGAAGAAGTTAGAGATAAAGTTGAGGATAAACATTTTTATGTTGTTTATATAGAAATAAATGAAACAATTAAAATTATTGGAAAATCAAAGTCAAAGCCTCAATTAATTCGATATATATCGGAGGTTTACTAATGTTTAAATTTGCTCCAAATAACTTTAATTATGCAGATTGTGATAGATGTTTCTATCTTAAATATAAATTAAATATTGAAATTAAAGGGAATTTTCCAAGAATATTTAATGCATTTGATTTAAAACAAAAAGCATATTTTATTGATAAAAGTACTTCAGAAATAACTGATAAATTACCTGATGGAAAATTTTATAAAACAGTTACAAAAAAAATAACTGACTCTAGAAAAAAAAAAGGTCAGCTGGAATTTAATGAATTAGAGATTCCGGCAACTATTACCTCAAATGGATTAAAAGATAATAAAGGAAGAGAATATATTTTAGAAGGAAAACCTGATTTAGTTGTAAAATTTGAGAAGAGTAATGGAATTTTAGATTTCAAAACAACAGATGATCAAGATAAAAGTTTTTCATATAGATTTCAGCTTGAATCTTATGCCAAAATTTTTGAAAATCCACTAAGAGGGCCAGAGTTAAAGCCTATTTCTCACTTAGGACTAATTCAATTTTCTCCAGAGGAAATTACTACAAGTAATCTTAAATCAATTAATCAAAAAATGAAAATAAGTTACTTTCCTTTGAAAAGAAATGAGGATGAGTTTATGCAATTTGTAACTGATAAAATTGATTTACTCGAAGGTAACCAAATACCTGATAAATACAATGAATGTAAAATATGTAATTCAGCCGATAGATACTCAGAGGTAGTCAATGAAAAATAAACTTGATGAAATAATTAAAGAAAGATTAGAAAATAGATTGGAATGGAGAAATTATTTAGGATGGCTTTTGACTCATAGAAATTTATCCATGAACGCAAAAAAAGAATTTTATAAAGATAAACCTTTATTAAATTTAATATTAAAATTGTATTTTCTTCCTTACAATTCAATTAAGTATTTTAATTATATTTGTGATCGTCACAAATTTGAAATGATTGAAACTGAGATTAGAATGCTAAAAAAGGTTAAAAGAGATAAAAATGATGAAATTTAATTTTAAAGTAATCTTTCGCAATTAAAAGAACTTTCAAATTCTTTTTCGTTCAATTTTATTTCTATATCATTAGGGTTATTGGCATTATTTAAATTGATCTCATACAAAAGATTTTTATTATTAAAAATTGCAAAATATTTTGAAGGATATTTCTTGATATCTTTTGGTTTATTTGAAAAAAATATATATTCTTCACGATCTCCAAGTACCAACATTTCTTGTCGTTTCATTGGTGGTTTAAATAAACCGCTTTTTTTTTTAATAAAATTACCACTAAGTAGAAGATAATTTTTTTCTTGCTGATTTAAGATAGCAGTGAAATATAATATTTCAAAATTAGAGTTACATTTAATCAAAATTTTTTTCTCAATCTCTGGACTTTTAAAATATTTCGAATTCTTGAATACTTTTCCTTCCCAGGTGTAATCAATGTATTCATGGATTAATGTTGTTTCTAAAAAACTTTTAGATATCTCTACTCCATCAATAATATCAATAACACCATCAAGATTTTTAAGTTTTTTAATTCCATGTTTTTCAAAAATTTCATCATTATTTAAATTTTCGATTTCATTGATTGTATTTTCATTATATTTAACAGATGATACTTCGTCTATTTGTGAAGATATACCTGCGGTATCATCAATTTTGCTGCCTCCTTTTAAATTTTCTATTGCTTTTCCAGTATCGGTAACTTCATCACCTTTCATTATTAATTTTTTACCACCTTGAAATAATTTATAAATACTATTTGGTGTAATTGCGTAAAGATCTGTAGAGAATGAAAAAAATAAAAAAAAAATAATTAAAATTTGTCTAAATAAAATCATATTTTTATTTTTTCTCTTTCATATTTTTTTAGTTTTTGTTTTTTTTTGAGATCGTTATGTAATAGAAACGACATAATTGTTAAAACTCCTATAACTATCATTGAAAAAGGAAATGGTAAAAAATTGTAAAATCCGTGAAAAAGATATGGAAGTGTTATTGATAAATACAAATATTTTTTGTTTCCAGTAAATACATACATTCCAAAGTAGTACCCCATGACCGCACCATTCAATCCATGCATTGGTACCGCACTATAAGACCTTGCAAGAGCAACAATGTATGAAAACTTTTCAGCACTAAAATTTTCTTCTTTGGCTAACATTACAGCCCATTCATAAACATATGTATAATTCTCGTAAGTAGCAAATCCTAATGAAACAACGACTCCATACACTAATCCATCCATCGGTTCATTGAATTCATTTCTTTTTAAAACAATAAAATATAAAATAAAAAATTTTAATAATTCTTCAGCCCAAGCTGGTCCCAAAAAACTTGCTGTTAGATTTTCAGAGTAATTAAATTTTTCAAAGAAAAAATTATGACTTATTTCATTAAGTATGCCTGCTGGTAGACATATTAGAAAACCAAAAAAAAAAATTAGTGAAATAGTTCCTAATGGCTCTCGGAATTTATCATTAAAAATAAAGTAAGCTAGAATCAATATTGATGGTAAAAATGTTAAAGCTAAAGTAATCATATTCTAAACTAATTATATCCTTAAAAAATTATTTAAAAATTACAATTTTTTCAAAAATAAGTTGTTTTTAATTTTTTTAAGAAAGTGTTACTATTACTTTATGAATATACTAGGATATATCTTAATCATATTTGCTCTTGCAGATTTTGCTACATCATGGATTGGTATAAATTTAACGCCATTTTTGCCAAATAATGTTGCACAGTTTTCTCCAATTATAATTGGTGGTATCGGCTATTTATTGATAAATGCTAAAACTACTCAAAGTGGAAGTGATGATCCTGCATTAGATAGATTTAGAGAAAAACCAAAAAAAAAAATCAAAAAAAAATCTAAGTGAAATTTAAGTTTTTTATTTTAATTTTTTTTTTACTTTCAATTACTAAATCATTTAGCGAAAAAACAACGTCTCAATCTAACTTAGTTGACCCTTACTACAACCTCGGTTGGAAAAATTTAGAGAATGAAGAAACAAAAGTAATTGAGATACCTGATGCTAATGCAACATTAGAAATAATTAAATCTGAGATGTATTTAGATGAAATAGAAAAATTAAAAAATTATAGGAAATATATGACAGGTCAAGATAATGATGAGTTACCCTATAATATGATCATTTCAGATAAAGATGATTATTATACAATTGAGATAGACTATAATGATGCTGGATATGTAACAACTAATAGATTTAAAAATATAACTTCTGATGATTTGTTAAAGGCCATGAAAAAAGTAGTTGGAGATAAAATTTCAGAAATAGAATGGATTAGTAAACCAAATTTTGAAGAAAATAAACCTGTAAATTATGCTCTTAAAATTTTTTGGAGTGATAATGATATTTCATATGAATTTAAAAGTTTGATTTTGGGTCGAGAAGGTTATTTAACACTTTCATTATATGCGAATGGTACAGATGAAGAAGAAAATGATTTAATAAATTTTTATTCTGAAATAATAAATGGAATCAGTTCAACGGTTTTATTTAAAGAAAATTATTCATATCTAGATTATCAATCAGATGATTATATATCTACTTATACATTATCAAATTTAATAGATTCTAGTTATGGCAATGAAAATGCAGCAGATCAAACTGTAATGTATGCATTTTGTTTACCTACTACAGAAGATTTAAAAGCTGCAGGTATAGCTTCAAGTGATTATGAGAGATTTGCTGGAAAAGAAATAATATTTATTATTTCTGAAACCAGAAATGAAATAGCGGATTTATCTGATGATGAAGCTGTATCAGTTTTGACGGGTATGTATGGGATTGCTGATAAACAACCTTACACTAAAACAAATAATAATATTATTAATTATACTAATGAAATTGAATTAGAGGGGGATAATAAAAATGATAAAGTAAAATATAATTATAAAAACAAAATTACTTTCAAAAATAAAAAAGCTAATAATTTTTCAGCCTTAATTGATCAAACTGGTTTATCGTTTAATAAATGGAAATTGTCAATTAATTGCAGAGATTATGAGTACAATGAAGCTGAAAAATTAGCTGCAAAAAAGGTAATTTCAAAAATAGATAAGATGAATGAACTTCTAAAAAAAATTGAAAGAACAAAGAAAAATTAATTACTTGTTAAATCACTTACCAACCGATTTACCAACTAATGCAATTACAAAAGGAAATAAATAGAAACAAAATAAAAACATTGGTGCTTGATTAACTTTTTTTATGGTATAAAACCTTGATTTATCAAAGGGCCTGTAGCTCAGTTGGTTAGAGCAGTACACTCATAATGTATTGGTCCCAGGTTCGAGTCCTGGCGGGCCCACCAAATCAAGTAAAATCAATGTTAATAAATTATAGTTTTTTAAAATCTAAGTAAAAACTATACTATTATAAAAAATATATGAAGTTTAAAATAAATATTAAACCTAGGATATCATACTATGTTTCAATATTAGTCTCTTCTGTAATTCTTTTTTATTTTGCTTATAAAGCGGTTGTTGCATATTTAATTCATCGAGAGTTATATGGGGGAGGATTAGATACGTTAGTCCTATTACGTTCATCTATTTCTGGAATAATGCTGCTTTTAATACTCCTGTTTATTCAGTTTACAAAAATACCTGATTTAAAAAGTCATCGTACAATTTTAAGAGGTGTTTTTATTGGATGGACAAGTGTATTTGTAATACTGATAATTGTTAATCTGAGCTCAGTTTATTTTATTATATTAACTGGTCTAGTCACTTTTTTTTCACTTATAACCTTGTTTAGCATAGAAGACCAAATCAAAGAAGAAAAAAATAATCTTACCGAAAAAGAAATTTATCTTCTCCAACAATTGGCAAAAAAAAAATAGTTCTGTCTTGAAAAAAATAATATATTTAATTTTATTATTAATATGCCAAAATAATGTTTTATCTAAAAATATGATTTTAGATCAATTGAAAAACCCTAAATTAACTAATCAATCTCAAAATTGGCTTCTTATTACTGATCAAGTAATGGGAGGTGTATCGACAGGAAAATTTAACGTAGAGAAAGTTGATGGAGTTATTTGTTATAGAATGACTGGTAATGTATCCACTAAAAATAATGGTGGGTTTATACAAATCAGAGCAAAATTAAATCCCGAAATTAATAGTAAAGATTATGAAGGAGTCTATGTAAAAGTTTATGGCAATGAAAAAAATTACAATCTTCATTTAAGAACAGGGCTAACACTAGCACCATGGCAGTATTATAGTTACACCTTTGTAACAACAAAGAATTGGATTGAAATTAGAGCGCCATTTGAACAATTTAAAAAATCTAATTTTTATCAACCAAAAACTATATTGGGACAAAATATAAAATCGGTTGGTTTAGTTGCGGGTTTTGATGATTTCAAATCAGATATTTGCTTAAGTGAAATTGGATTTTACTAGATTATTTAATTAAAAATTCCTCCAGTGTTTTAAATAGAGCATTTATATCTCCATCATTGTTTTGTATAATAGAGTTAAATTCCTCTTTTTGCGTTCTGGCCAAACTTAATCCCTCTACAATTAGATCTCTTATTAATGGTCTATCGGGATTTTTTGTGTAAATTCTCCAATCTATTTTTACTTGAGGTCTTTTTGATGTCGCCTCTAATACGCTATTAACTATTGTATATTTATCATTAATTTTTTTTTGTGAGACAACATTAATTCTTGGATTTGTATAATCAACTAATCTGCTTGAGAAGCTTTTTAAAAAATAGCTTCTAAATAATTTTTGGTATTTTGATTTTTGTTCTTCATTTATAGATTTTCTATATTTTCCTAAAGTGTACATGCCTATTCCATTTATATCTACACTTCTCTCTGCAATAGCATTTAATTTAATTATTTTTGACTCCACTGGATCTTCACTCGACAATATTGATGCTGCCTCATCAACTATTTCATTAATTAATGAGCTTGGATCTTTTGCGAATAAAGTACTATTAATATTTATTAAAAATAAAAATATTATTAAATATTTTATAAAATTCATCTAATGATTAATTATTGATTATCTAGCTCTTCCCAGTCGTCGTCACTAAGTGTTTCAGTTGTTTTATCTATATTTCTAACTTTTCTATACCTGTCTTGTAAATAAAGACTTCTAACCGATGCATAAAGATCTACTGAACTATTTTCTAAACTGTCAAAAGACTCTAAATTTTTAGCTCTGAAATCTATTCCACTCATTAATCTTGATACATAATAATCAGCTTCAGAAAAATATTGAGTATCATTAACAACAGTCACATTGTACCATGCATCTCCACCAACTAAATTTACTAATGATCCTAGTGAATCTCTGATAGTAGTTGGTCCCAAAACAGGTAAAACAAAATAACAACCAGGTCCTGCACCCCAGACCCCTAGCGTTTGTCCATAATCTTCTTTATCACGCTTTTGCAAACCATAATATGATGCAACATCAAAAATTCCAGCTATACCTAAAGTAGAATTAATAATAAATCTTGCTGAATTTATCCCTGCATCTTTAAACTGACCTTGCAGAAAATTATTAGGAATAGTTACGACATTACCTAAATTACTAAGTGCATTACTAGTACCCGATCTTATTGGTTGAGGAAACATTCTGTATCCTTTAGCAAGTGGTCTAAAAATTGCTTTATCTAAAACTTGATTAAATCCAAATACACCTCTATTTACTTTTTCAAAACAGTCGCTGACTTCTATGTAGCCGTTACTTTCACTTCCATTCAACTTGAGTTTTCCGTCATCTCCCGCAAATGTAATATTATTTGTAAATGTGAATAATATAATTAGTAAAAACGAAAGATATTTGTTCATAAAATAGTTATAGTATAATTAAAACTAATATAAAGATAAATTGTTTTAATTTATGCAGAAAAATGTTGAAAAAATGTCAATAAATTACTCACCAAATTTCAACACCAAGAAAAGAAGTCCGTCAAAATTAAAGTATTTAATAATTCATTACACAGGTATGAAATCTGAAAACGCAGCTATAAAAAAATTAACAGATAGTACCTCTAAGGTAAGTTGCCACTATTTTATAAAAAAAAATGGTAAAATTATTAAAATGGTTCCCGAGCTATATGTTGCTTGGCATGCTGGACATTCATATTGGAAAAAAGATAAGTTTCTTAATCATAATTCAATAGGAATAGAGATCTCAAATCCTGGACACAGGCATGGTTATGAGAATTTTACCCGAAGACAAATAATATCAGTTATAAATTTATCAAAAAAATTAAAAAAAAAATATAAAATTAAAAATGAAAATATTTTAGGTCATTCTGATATTGCTCCTTTAAGAAAAAAAGATCCAGGAGAAAAATTTCCATGGAAGTTATTGTATAAAAAAAAATTAAGTTTATGGCATAGCATAGAAGAAAAAGAATGTAAAAAATTGAGAAATATAAAATTAAAAGACACTAAAAATTTTTATATGAGGTTATTTAAGTTTGGTTATAAAATAACAAATAATTCAGATGAAAAAATTAAAATATATAAAAATTTTCAAAGAAGATTTAGACCAGAACTAATAAGCAGTATAGTTGATCAGGAAACGAATATGATTTTAAAATCCTTGATTTAGCTGAATATAAAATTGTTGAAAATTAAAAAAAAAAGAATAAATATTTCTTGCCAGATAAATGACTTATCACTTTAATTTATTAAAGAGGAAAGTCCGGGCTCTACAAAGACACAGTGCCAGATAATAACTGGCAGGGGCAACCCTAGGGATAGTGCCACAGAAAATAAACCGCCTTATCAAGGCAAGGGTGAAAAGGTGTGGTAAGAGCACACCGGCTCAGTTGGTAACAACTAGCGCATGGAAAACCCCACTGGGAGCAAGACTGAGTAGAGATGACATTGTTAGAAATAACTAAAAGCAGTCTTTGGCTAGTCATCAGGGTTAGTTGCTTGAGCTTTAAAGTGATTTAAAGCCTAGATAAATGATAAGTTTAAATGACAGAACCCGGCTTATAGTTTATCTGGCATTCATAAAAATAAATCTAAATAATCAATATATTTAACCAAAAGAGTTTCATAATATTAGCTATTGACGCTTTATTATAAAACCCATAATATCCCATAAATACCCAAATTAGGGATAATATGGTTTATGTTTTTATCAACTTACGAAAACAAATTAGACAAAAAAGGAAGGGTTTCAGTGCCTGCATCGTATAGATCATATTTATCAAATATAGGTTACAATGGTATAATTTGTTATCCATCTTTTAACAATCAATGTATTGAAGCATGGCCGCAAGATAGAATAGAAAAAATTTCAAATGCAATTGACTCACTCAATCCTTTTGAAGAAAAGAAAGATTATTTCGCTACATCTATATTATCTGAAAGTATAAATTTACAATTTGACAGTGAAGGAAGAGTTCAAATAACTCCAAAATTATTAAAACATGCAAAAATAAAAAATAGCATGTTATTTGTTGGTCAGGGCAAAACATTTCAAATCTGGGAACCAATGCTTTTTGAAAAATTTAGGGCAAACGCTAGAAAAAAATCAAACATTAATAGAGCAAGTCTTAAATGGGAAAAACAATTTAATAACTAAAAGGGGAGAAAATGACAATAAACTTTAAAACACCAGATATAAAAGAATTAAAACCACGAATATTAGTATTAGGAGTAGGTGGTGCTGGAGGAAATGCAATAAATGGGATGATTGAAGCTGGTCTTCAGGGTGTTGAGTTTATTGCTGTAAATACTGATGCTCAAGATTTAAGATTAAGTAAAGCCCAAACAAAAATACAAATGGGTTTAAATCTTACTAAAGGTTTGGGTGCAGGTGCAAAATTAGATATCGGACAAGCTGCTGCAGATGAGTCATTAAACGAAATAGTAAATATCTTGCAAGGTGCAAATATGGTTTTCATAACTGCAGGAATGGGTGGAGGAACTGGAACTGGATCTGCTCATGTAATTGCAAGAGCAGCAAAAGAACTTAATATTTTAACTGTTGGAGTTATAACGCTACCTTTCCTATATGAAGGTCCTTCAAGAATGAGAAAAGCTCAACAAGGTTTAGAAGAACTTCGAAAACATGTTGATACTATTATAGTTGTTCCAAACCAAAATTTATTCAAAATCGCAAGTGAGCAGACAACTTTTGAGGAATCTTTTGCTTTATCAAATGATGTCTTACTTCATGGTGTTCAAAGTATAACTGATTTAATGGTTAGACCAGGGCTTATAAACTTAGATTTTGCAGATGTCGAAACTGTTATGAGCTCAATGGGTAAAGCTATGATGGGAACGGGTCAAGCAGAAGGAGAAGGCAGAGCAGTAAAAGCCGCTGAGTCAGCAATTAATAATCCATTGATTGACGATTATTCCTTGAAAGGTGCAAAAGGACTCTTGGTAAATATAACAGGAGGCAAAGATTTAAAATTATTTGAGGTTGATGAGGCTGTAAACAAGGTAAGAGCAGAAGTAGATCCAGAGGCAGAATTAATTATAGGAGCTATAACTGATGATAGTTTGGATGGACTAATGAGAGTTTCAATAGTTGCTACAGCTTTAGATGGACAACAACCTGAACCAAAATCAGTTATTAACATGGTTCATAGGATACAAAATAGAAATCCAGGTTATTCAGAGTTTTCAAATTCTGGATCAACACAATCATTTCAATTTACAAACAATACCAATTCAATAATTACTAATGGAGCTAATGCTCTTAAAATAGAGGAAGAAGAGAAGAATGAAGAATTGAGTTCTAAAAGTTTAGATACTAATTATGAAAATGAGTCATCAAGCACTATAAATATTAACGATTTAGAGAAAACTGAAGCACCTGTAGCTAGCTCAGTAAACTCTGAATTTGAAAGCAATATAGATGAGCAAGTATCTGAAAATAATGGTTTGGAGAATTTTGAGTTGAGCGAAGATGATACTCCCGAATTATTTAATTCAGACGCTAACGAGGAGTTATCAACTTCATCACAAGAGATAATTTCTGAGGAAGAAGAAGATTTAGAAATTCCGGCATTTTTGAGAAGACAAAAGAATTAATGGTCTTCAAAAAAATAAATGAATGCCACCATAAATCTGGAAAAACATTTTCCAGTATTACTAAACGAATTAGTTAGTATTATTTCCCCTCTTTATGGTGGCACATTTATCGATTGTACATTTGGTGCAGGCGGTTATTCAAAAAAGATTTTAGAGAATAACTTAAATAATATTGTAGCACTAGATAGAGATAATTCTGCCAATAGTATAGCTAATCAATTCCACACAAAGTATAAAAAAAGATTTAAATTTTATAACAAAAAATTTTCAGATATCGATCAAATAAAGGAAGATAATATTAAAGCAATTATTTTTGATCTGGGATATTCATTAAATCAGATTTCTGATCTAAATAGGGGCATATCTTTTAATAGTAAAGGCAAACTAGACATGAGAATGGGATTAAATGATTTTTCTTGTGATGATGTAATTTCAAAAATGAGCCAACAAAGTCTATATAAAATTTTTAAGTATTTCGGTGATGAAAAATATGCAAAACCAATTTCAAAGAAAATAATACAATTAAGAAAAAATAAAAAAATTAAAACTGAAAATTTAGTAGAAATCATTGAAGGTGTAAAAAAAAAGAAAAGTGGAAAAAATAAATCTACTAAAGTTTTTCAAGCTCTTAGAATTTTTGTAAATAAAGAGATAACAGAGCTGATATGTGGTTTAATAAAAGCCTATAATATTTTGCCAGTTGGTGGAGCAATAGCAGTTGTTACTTTTCATTCTATCGAGGATAAAATAGTAAAGTTTTTTTTTAAAGAATACTCAGAAGTAAAAAATTCTTCTAGATATTTACCAAATAGTATTTCAAATAAAAGGTATTTTAATTTAACCAGAAAAAAACCAATAGTTCCATCATCCGGTGAGATTAATATTAATCCTCCCTCAAGGTCAGCAAAACTTAGATTTGCATACAAATTAGAGAATGGATGCAACTTTAAAAAATTTACTAGTAATTTTAAATACTTAAAAGATATAGAAAATTTGAACTTTGATGCATAAAAAATTTCTTTTATTTATCCCAATTATTATTCTTATAATTTCAACTGCTTTTACAAAAAATTCGACAAAAAAACTTGATAAACAAATTTTTGAAACTCAAGAAGATATCAGGGCTCTCAATGATATTTATGAGTTAGTTTTATTTGATTACAATTATCTTACATCACCAAATAAACTAATGGAATATTCCAAAATATATTTTGATAAAGAATTAAAAAAAAAAAAAATTACAGATTTAAAAATTTTTAAATTTAATAATGAATAATATTGACGAAAATTTTAAATTTCAAGAAAATAGATCAAATTTAAAAATATCTTTTGAACGTATATCATTTATTTTCTTCATCTTTTTTATAATTACAATAATTTTTACGTCTAAAACTATCTATCTAGGATTTAAAAAAACAAACCAAACTCAAACTTTAAAAGAAAAAGAAAAATATAGAGCATCTATCATGGATAGAAATGGAAATATTATTGCTAAAACAGTGCGTGTGACCAATTTAGGCATAAATCCAAATCAACTAATTAACAAAGAAAAATTATTAATTTCTTTAAAATTAATATTTCCCGACAAGAATTTTGAAAAGGAAATCAATGGAAAAAAATTTTTTTATGTCAAAAAGAAAATATCTCCAGCAAAACTAGAAAAAATAAGATTACTGGGAGAAAAATCGTTTAAAGAGGAAGAAAACATTGCTCGTGTTTATCCTAACGGTAATCTTTTCAGTCATATATTAGGGCAGATTGATACAGATAATAATGGTGTGTCTGGTATAGAAAAATCTTTTGACTATGAATTAACAACTTCAAACAAACCATTAAAACTTTCTTTAGATACTGAAATACAATATTTGGTAAGAGAAGAATTGTTAAAATTTCAAGAAATTTTTAATAGTTATGGAAGTACAGCTATTTTAATGAACGTTAACAGCGGTGAGATTATATCGTTAGTTTCTATACCAGATTTTGATTTAAATAAAAGAGAAGATATTTCTGATAAAAAATTTATAAACAGATCCACAAAAGGTGTTTATGAACTTGGATCAGTTTTTAAAACATTTACACTGGCTGCTGGACTTCAACAAAATGTTATCCAAGAAGATACCCTTTTTAAAAATCTACCAAAAAAAATAAAATGTGCGGGAAGGTCGATCTCTGAATATGATGTGGATATTCCATCTAGTCTTACTGCAGAAGAAATATTAATTAGATCTGGAAATATTGGTTCAATTAAAATTGCTCAGAAAGTCGGTTTAGAAAATTTTAAAAATTTTCTAGAAAATTTAGATTTATTAAATAAAATACAATTTGATATTGAAGAAGTTGGAAATCCAATTCCGTTTAAATGGGGAAAATGTAAATTAGCTACATCAGCATATGGTCATGGTATAACAACCACACCACTTCAACTTGCAAAAGCCTATGCAATAATTGCAAATGGTGGATATAAAATAAAACCAACTTTGATTAAAAAAGAGAAAAATTTAAAAAGAGGTGAGCAAATAATTACACAAGAAAATTCGAATAAAATTAATGAAATATTGAGAAAAATTGTAACATCCGAACAGGGCACAGCTAATTTAGCAAATATTGCTGGTTATGAAATTGCTGGAAAAACAGGAACAGCTCAAAAATCTATAAAGGGCAAATATTCTAAAAAAAAAATAAATACTTTTGCTTCAATTTTTCCAATATCTTCTCCAAAATATGTTTTAATTGTTTTGTTAGATGAGCCAAAATTGAGTGAAACTTATATTTATGAATATAATGATGGTAAAAAAAGGAAGATAATAGGTACACCTTTTAATACTGCTGGCTGGACTTCTGTTGAGGTTGCCAAAAATATAATTGAAAAAATTGGGCCTATTTTAGCCATAAAATATTAAGAAATTTTATAATGATATTAAAAAGCTTTTTTAAAAATCTTAAAAAAGATTTTAATAATAAAAGTTTTGATGGATTTGAATTTAATTCAAAAAAAATAAAAAAAAATTATATATTTTTTGCAATACAGGGTAGTAAATTTAATGGAAATAACTTCATAAATGATGCCATTAAAAGAGGAGCCCGAATAATTGTATCAAATAAATTTACAACTGGAGTCAATAAAGGTGTATTATATATAAAAGTAAGCGATCCTAGATTAGCCTTATCAAGTTTTGCAAATAAATATTATTATAAAAAACCAAATAATATAATTGCTGTAACTGGTACAAACGGTAAATCGTCTATAGTCAATTTTTATTACCAGATACTAAAACTTAATAAAAAAAAAGTAGCCTCAATTGGAACTTTAGGCGTCAAATCGAATGGTGTTAGCTTAAAACTTAACAATACAACTGCTGATGCTATTACAATTAATAAAATACTTGCAAATTTAAAGAAAAAAAAAATTGAAAATGTAATTTTAGAAGCATCAAGTCATGGCCTTCATCAAAAAAGATTACATGGTATTAAATTTAGCACATCTATATTCACTAATTTAAGCAGAGATCATTTGGATTATCACAAAAATTACAAAAATTATTTTAATTCAAAATTAATTTTATTTAATGAGTTGACAAATAAAAATGGAAATTTGATATTTGATAATGATTTAAAATATTCACAAATTTTTAAAAAAATAGCGATAAGAAAAAAATTAAATTTATTAAATATTGGTACATCAGATAGTCATTTAAAAATTAATTCAATTAAAATTTTAAATAACTACCAACATATAAAGTTTACTTTTCAAAATAAGGAATACCAATTTAAAACAAGCCTAATTGGAAAAATACAAATTAAGAATTTGACGATGGCTATTGCAGCAGCAATTAAAAGTAATCTAAAAATTGATGATATTGTTAAAAAGCTTAAGTATATTAAACCTGCAAAAGGAAGGCTCGAGATAATCGGAACAACCAAAGATAAATCAATTTTTATTTTAGACTATGCTCATACTCCAGAGGCTCTTAAAACAAGTATAGAAAATATTAAAGAACAGTTTGGTTTAAGAAAAATTAATATTGTATTTGGATGTGGCGGTGAAAGAGATAAAGAAAAAAGACCAATAATGGGCAAAATTGTTAACAAACTATGTAATTATATTTATCTTACAGACGATAATCCTAGAAGTGAAAATCCAGAAAATATCAGAGCAAGTATTAAGAAATCAATTTTACCATCTAAAATGATTGAAATACCATCGAGAAAATTAGCTATAAAAAAAGCAATTTTAAATAGTAAGTCTGATGAGGTTTTAATTATTGCAGGAAAGGGACATGAAAACACTCAAGAATACATTAAAAAAAATAAATTTTCTGACAAAGATAATATAAAAAAATCAATAATTTTAAAAAATAGAATTTTATCAAATGATTGGAAATTAAATATACTTAGAGAAATTATAAATAACAAAAAATTAAATAGAATAAAAAATTTAAAAATTAGCACTAATTCGAAAGAACAAAATAAAGGTAAAATTTTCCTTGGAATTAAGGGGAAATCTTTTAATGGAAATGATTTTGCAGACGAAGCTCTAAAAAATGGAGCAAAACTAGCAATACTTCAAAATAACAAAAATGATAGTAAAAAAAAGATTAATGTTAAAAGTACTCTAGAATTATTAATTAAATTTTCACAAAAGATAAGAATTTCTTCTAATGCATCTCAAGTTGCAATTACAGGATCTTCAGGCAAAACTTCGCTGAAAGAATTGTTAGGACAATGTCTTCAAAAAAATTATTCCACAATATTTTCAAAAAATTCATTCAATAATAAATTCGGTTTACCGATTTCATTAATAAATTTAAATAAGGATACGACTTATGGAATATTTGAAATTGGAATGGATAAAAAGGGAGAAATAGACTATTTGTCAAAAATAATTAAACCAGACGTTGGAGTTATTACAAATATTAGTTATGCGCACGCCAAAAATTTTAAATCTTTATTGGATATAGCTAAAGCCAAATCAGAGATTATTTTCAACATAAGAAAAAATGGTACAATTGTATTGAATAAAGATGATAAATTTTTTAATTTTTTTTCAAATTTAGCGAACAAAAATAATTTAAACATCATTTCTTTTGGTAAACATAAAAATTCTAATATTAGATTATCTAAATTAAAAAAATCTACGAAATCCTGTATCATTTACATTGACGTAGCTTCTAAAACTTTTAATTTTAAAATTAATAATAACTTATTACCTTATTTGGATAATATATTGGCTTCCATAGCAGTTTGTAAAAGTTTAAATATCATTGATAATATAAAAAGTAACTTTTTTTCTAATTATAAAATACCAAGTGGTAGAGGAAATATAAAAAAATTCAATGTAGGCTCTAAAACAGTTAATATAATAGATGAAAGTTATAACTCAAATCCATTATCTCTTAATTTCTCAATTAAGAAATTTGATAATTTAAAAGTAAATCCAAATAAAAAATTTATTCTACTAGGTGACATGTTAGAATTAGGAAAATTTTCAAAAAAACTTCATATTGAAGCTGCAAAAGATATCAATAAGGCAAAGTTCAAAAAGCTGTTTGTTTATGGGAATTATATCACAGAAACATTTAACAAAATTAGAACACAAAAAAGAGGAAAAATACTTAAATCAACTAGTGAAATTTTTAATATAATAAAAAATGATTTAAATAATGGTGACTTTTTAATGATAAAGGGCTCAAATTCTACAGGACTAAATCAAATAACCAAACAAATTGGATCAAAATCTTAATGTTGTTTGAACTTTTTTCAATACTAGTAAATCAATTTAGTTTTTTGAATGTTTTTAAATATTTAACAGTAAGAACCGGTCTTTCTATGTTTACAGCTATGATTGTTGTTTTTTTAGTTGGAAACCCATTAATTAATTTTTTTTCTTCAAAACAGATTCATAATCCAATCAGAGAAGATGGACCTAGCGATCATATAATTAGAAAAATTGGAACACCTACAATGGGAGGACTAATAATATTACTAGGTGTTTTTTCAGGAGTATTGCTATGGGGTGACTTATCAAATCCTTACAATTGGTTTTTAATATTTATTGCAGCTTCTTTTGGATTATTGGGAGCTTATGACGATTATAAAAAAATAAAGTTAAAAAGTTCGAATGGAATTTCTTCTAAACTAAAAATCTCTCTACAAATTATTTTAGCTTTGATTGGTATATTTATACTTTATATCACAAGTAATTCTGATCAAATAAACAATCTATATTTTCCTTTTTTCAAAAACTTAGTAATCAATCTTGGCTGGTTTTTTATACCTTTTTATATGTTCATATTAGTTGGAGCTTCAAATGCAGTTAATTTAACAGATGGTTTAGACGGATTAGCAACAGTTCCTGTTATGTTAGTTGCCGCCTGTTTTGCATTTATTAGTTACGTCTCTGGTAACATAATTTTTTCTGATTATCTTCAGATCGCATATATAGAGGGTGTAGGAGAAGCTTCGATTTTTTGTGGATCAATAATCGGGGCTTGTTTAGGTTTTTTATGGTTTAATGCACCACCGGCAAAAATTTTTATGGGAGACACTGGATCTTTATCATTAGGTGGTTCACTTGGAGCGGTTGGTATAATAACTAAGCACGAAATCGTGTTAGCAATAACAGGCGGATTGTTTGTTTTAGAAGCTGTTTCTGTAATAGTTCAAGTTATTTCCTATAAATTAACAGGTAAAAGAATATTTAAAATGGCTCCAATACACCATCATTTTGAAAAAAAAGGATGGCCAGAGTCAACGGTTGTAATTAGATTTTGGATAATTTCTATTATTCTAGCGATGATTGGATTAGCAACTTTGAAACTTAGATAATGAAATTAAAAAATGAAACGCTAAGTAAAAATTTTTTAATTTATGGTTTTGGAAAATCTGGAATTTCATCATTAAAATATTTAAAAAAAGAAAATATGTGTTTTATTTTCGATGATGATAAGAAAAAAATTAAAAAAAAATATAAAAAATTTTTTATTTCTAAATCAAAATTATTAAATAATAATTTTGATTATATAGTTATAAGTCCTGGTATTAATATAAATAGATGCCAATTAACAAATTATTTAAAAAAGAACAAAAAAAAAGTTATTACTGATTTTGATATATTTTATAAATTTAACCCTGAAGTTTTAACAATTACGATTACTGGTACGAATGGAAAGTCAACCACAAGTAAGTTGCTTTATGATATTTTAAAGAAACACCATTATGATACTAGGCTAACTGGAAATATTGGAAATCCTATTTTAGAGGAAAAAAGAGTTACCAAAAATACTATCTTTGTTATTGAGGCTTCTTCTTATCAGCTGGCTTACAGTAAATATTTCAAATCAAAATTTTCTATAATCATTAATATTTCCCCAGATCATTTAGAAAGGCATAATACAATGAAAAATTATGTATTATCAAAATTAAAATGTGTAATAAGACAAAACGAAAATGATGTAGCAATAATAACAAACACTAATTTATTAAAAGACTTATTAAGAACTAAAAATATAAAATCCAAAATAATATATGTAAGTAAAAATAAGTATGAATATTTAAAAAATAAATTAACTAATGACAATTTTAAAAATTCAACAAATTTTCAAAATTTGAATTTTTTATTTGAGCTATCGAAACATATGAAACTTAATTTAAAAACTGTAATAAAAACTATTAATAAATTTAAACCTTTGAAATTTAGACAGGAAGTGATCCATCAATCAAAATATTTAAAAATAATAAACGACTCTAAGTCAACCACATTATCTTCTACTGTTCCATTTTTAGAATCTAATGAAAAAATTATATGGATTTTGGGAGGATTATTTAAAAAGGGTGACAAATTTAATTTAAATAAAAAGTATTTTAAAAATTTAGACGCATATGTTTATGGAAAAGATAGAAAAATTTTCCTCAAACTATTTAGAAGTAAAATTAAAGTTAATCTATCAAAAGATCTTAGAAATACTCTTAAATTAATTCCAAACCTTAAGGATATAAAAACAAAAGTTACAGTTTTATTTAGCCCATCAGCCGCATCATTTGATCAATACAAAAATTTTGAAGAAAGAGGTAGACAATTCAATATGTTAATTAAAAGATATTTACCAATTGAATGAATAAATATTTTGACACATTTTATGATTGGTGGAAAAACATCGATAAAACAATTTTTTTGATAATAAGTCTATTATTTTCACTAGGATTGTTCTTCTCTTTAGTTTCAACTTCAATAATCGCTTCAGATAAACTAAACACAAATTCTTACTATTTTTTTTTAAAACATTTAATTTTTGTTTTAATAGGAATATTTTTAATTTTATTTTTATCTCTACTAGATCAAAAAATTTTAATTAGGTTATCAGTAGTATTATTTGTTATCACATTTATTAGTTTATTCTTAGTTCCCTTAATAGGAGTGGAGGTCAAAGGGTCAAAGAGATGGTTGGACATTGGCTCATTACCTAGGTTTCAACCTATTGAAACTTTAAAACCTTTTTTTGTTATTGTTATTTCACTAATAATTTCATTAGAAAAAAAAAACCTTTATATAAAATATCTCTTGAGTTCAGTCATTTTAGTGCCAATTATAATTTTACTCTTATCTCAACCAGACTTAGGACAAACATTATTAATAATATCTGTTTGGCTTGCCATTATTTTTGTTTCAGGAATAAATCTATTACTTTTCACAATTTCATTATTAGCTGTGGGTTCATTAACTCTATTTTTAGTCTTTTTGGTACCAAAGTTTGAATACATAAGAATAAGATTAATGTCATTTTTAGATAATTCTAGCGGTAATAATTACCAGGCTGATAAAGCAAGCGATGCAATATCCAGTGGAAGTTTTTTCGGAAAAGGAATAGGTGAAGGAACTTTAAATTCAAGAATACCAGAAGCACATACAGATTATATAATTTCTGTAATTGCAGAAGAATTTGGAGTAATTATCTTAATAGGTATAATATTACTTTATTTAATATTATCTTATAGAGTTTTAAAAAAAATAAATTTTACAACAAATAATAATTTTAAACTTATATTAGTTGGAAGTATTTCAATAATACTATTGCAAACTTTTATTCATATTGGTGTAAATATAAGAATGCTTCCTACTACAGGCATGACTATGCCATTTATTAGTTATGGTGGTTCTTCAATAGTTGGAACATCAATTTTAACTGGAATAATATTAAATTTGACGAAGAGAAAATTAAATTAGTATGAAAAATATACTTATAGTAACTGGTGGTTCTGGTGGCCACGTAGTACCATCTACCTCTTTGTTTGAACATTTGAAAAACAAATTTTCTGTAAAAATGGTATCTGATTTGAGAGGAAGCAAATATATAAATACTGAAAAATTTAAATATGAATTAATAGATGTACCTAATTTATTTTTAAAGCCTTATTTACTTCCAATAAATATTTTAAAATATTTTCTAAACATTTTTCAATCTATTAGATTTTTAAAAATTAATAAGACAAATATTGTGATTAGTACTGGTGGTTACATGACATTTCCATTTTGCTTAGCTGCATTTATATTACAAAAAAAAGTTTTCTTGTTTGAGCCTAATAGTGTTTTAGGTAGATCTAACCGCTTTGCTTTGAAATTTTCAACAAAAATAATTTGTTATGATGAAAATTTAAGAAACTTCCCAATAAAATACAATTCTAAAAAAGTTATAGTCAAACCTATTTTAAAAAAAGAAATATATAACATAGAAAAAAATATAATTAATTTAAAAAAAGAAACAAAAAAAATTCTTATTATCGGTGGTAGTCAAGGCGCATCGTTTTTTGACGAAAATATTACTGAATTAATTATCGAAATTTCAAAAAAACGAAATTTCGAAGTTATACAACAAATATCAAATATTAATAATTTACCTTCAATAAAAAATAAATATGACAAATCAAATATAAACTACAAATTTATTGAATTTACCAATGATAGTCATGAACTCTACAACGGTATAGATCTAGCAATTACCAGAGGAGGCGCAAGTACATTAAGTGAACTTTCATTCTTAAATATACCGTTTATTTCAATACCCCTCCCATCCGCAAGAGATAATCACCAATTTTATAATTCAGAATTTTACTATAAAAAAAATTGTTGTTGGTTAATAAAACAAAAGGAATTCGAATTTAAAAAATTTTCAAAGATGATATTTGAAATATTTAACGATTATAAAAATTACAACGAAAAATTAAAAAATCTTGAGGAAATTACTAAAAAAAATACTTGGAATAATATAAACAATAAGATTATAGAAATTATAGATGAAAATTAATATTGGAAAAACTGAACTAATTCATTTTGTTGGTATTGGTGGTATTGGTATGAGTGGCTTAGCATTAATAATGGACAGTTTAGGCTTTAAAATACAAGGAAGTGACAAATCAGATAATAAAAATCTTAATTTACTAAGAAAAAGAAAAATTCCAATTTATTTAAATCATAATAAGCAAAATATAAAAAATTGTACTGTATTAGTAGTTTCATCTGCGATAAAAAAATCAAATCCAGAATATAGGCATGCTAAAAAACTAAACTTACCGATATATAAAAGAGGAGAATTGTTAGGTCATATAGTTTCTTTAATGAAAAATATTGTTGTGACAGGATCACACGGCAAAACAACAACAACATCAATTTTGTCAAACATTATGAACTACGCAAAATTAGACCCGACAATAATTAACGGAGGTGTTTTGAATTCAATAGGAAGTTCGGCAAAATTAGGAAAAAGCGACTGGAGTTTAGTTGAGTCAGATGAGTCGGATGGAAGTTTTCTTCAAATACCTTTTAATTATTCAATAATAACTAACATTGACAATGAACACTTGGATTATTACAGAACTATGAAAAATTTAAAAAATAAATTCATAGAATTTATTGATAAAACGCCTTCTTTCGGAAAGGCTTTTCTGTGTTTAGATGACAAAAATGTAAAAAATATTTTACCAAAAATTAAAAATAATAATTACTATACTTTTGGTTTAAATAAGAAATCAAATTTTCATATTTTCAATATAATTCAGAATAAAGATTACTCAAAATTTAATATTAAAATAAAAATACCGGGCAAAACAAAAATTATAAAAAATATTTCAATACCTTTGTTAGGTTTGCATAATATAAAAAATGCAACATCTGCATTGGCAGTAGCTTTTTCAATTGGTGTATCAGATAAAATAATTAAATTAGGTCTCAAAAACTTTAATGGAGTCCAGAGAAGATTTAATTTCTTATTTGAAATTAATAAAGTGCCATTTTTCGACGACTACGCTCACCATCCAACTGAAATTTCATCAGTGTTAGATGGTGTCAGTAAAGTATATAATAAAGAAGAAATAGTTTGTATTTTTCAACCGCATAGGATTTCAAGAGTAAAAAATTTAAAAATTGAATTTTCTAAATGCTTTAAAAATGCAAACACAGTTTTACTTTGTCCAATTTATAAAGCTAGTGAAACGATAAAATTAGGATTTTCATACACTTCATTTGCAAAATTAATTGCAAAAAATTCTAAGGTTAATCTGATAATGCTTAAAAATGAAATAGATTTAAAAAAAATTACTAAAAACATTGCATTCGGAAATAAAATTTTTATTGCTATGGGTGCAGGATCTATAACAAATTGGGTAAGAAATCTTAATTGATATGGAATTAAAAGATATTGAAGATTTTAAAAATAAATATGATGCAGATCTGTTTTTTAATACTGATATCAAAAAACTTAATTGGTTCAATATTGGGGGTAAATCAAAAATTTTTTTTAAACCAAAAAATCTTATAGAATTAAAGGAATTCCTAAAACTATATAAAAATAGAGGAAAAATGTTTATTTTAGGAATGGGTTCAAATGTGTTATTTAAAGATAATACTTATGAAGGAGTAATAATCAAACTTAGCAACAATTTTAGTACATTATCAAAATTAAAACCGGACACAATAATAGCAGGCTCAGCTTGCTCACAAAAAAAACTTTCAGAATTTGCACTAGAGAATGAAATAAGTGGTTTTGAATTTATGTACTGTATTCCTGGTTCGGTTGGAGGGGGTCTTCAAATGAATTCTGGATGTTTTGGGACAGAATTTAAAGACAAATTAATTTCACTTCAATGTATTGATACAAACGGAAATATAAAAGTTATTCCTTCTAACAAAATTAAATTTCAATATAGAAAGATAGAATTAAAAGAAAATTTAATTTTTTTAAGTGCTACATTTAAAGGTGATTTATTAAATAAAAATAAAATAAAAAATTTGATGGAAGAATTGGCGATAAAAAAAAATAATTCTCAACCTTCAAAAATTAAGACTGGGGGAAGTACTTTTAAAAACCCAATTGATCAAACAACAAAAAAAGCTTGGGAACTCATAAAAGAATCAGTTCCAGAAAATATAAATTTTGGAGATGCTAGTATATCAAAAAAACACTCAAATTTTTTTATTAATAAAAATAATGCTTCTTTTGATGAAATGAATTCTTTAATAAATTTTGTAAAAAAAAATGTTAAAGATAAAACAGGCATTAACATGAATTTAGAAATTAAAATTATAGAATAATGAAAAAAATTCTAATTTTGGCAGGCGGATATTCAAAAGAAAAAGAAGTTAGTATACAAACAGCAAAAAGCGTTTACTCTGAATTAGTTAAAGATAGAAAATATAAAATTAAAGTTGTAAATCCCGACGGTAAATTTGTAGATGTATTAAGAAATTTTAAGCCTAATATGGTATTAAATTTGTTGCATGGTAGATATGGAGAAGATGGTTATATACAGGCAATTTTAGAGTCAGAAAAAGTAAAATATACACATTCAGGAGTATTGTCGTCTTCTTTAGCAATAGATAAAGATCTGTCAAAAAAAATTTTTATAAAAAATAATATTTTGACACCTAAGTACCTCAAATTATCTTATAGAAATGATATCAATAAGTTAAATTTAATAAATAACTTGCAAAAAAAAATTGGCTTTCCTCTAGTAGTGAAACCACTTAATGAAGGCTCTAGCGTAAACGTTTTCATATGTAAGAAAAATAATATTTTAAAAATATTAAGAAAATTATCTGAATATGGAGAAGTTTTATTAGAGAAATATATACCTGGGAGAGAAATACAAGTTGCGATTTTAGATAATAAAGTTCTTGGAGCAATTGAGCTTAGACCGAGTAGAAAATTTTATGATTATGAAGCTAAATATAATCCAGAGGCCAGAACGGAACATATAATTCCAGTCAATATTCCAGAAAATAAATATGACGAAGTAACAAAAATTGCTTTAAAAGCACATAAAATTCTAAATTGTAGAGGTGTTACACGTTCAGATTTTAGGTATTATAAAAACTCTTTTTATTTACTAGAAACTAATACACAGCCAGGAATGACTTCACTATCATTAGTACCTGAAATAGCAAAATATAATAACATTACTTTCAAAAATTTGATAAAAAAAATTTTGGAAGATGCTTCAATTAATAAATAAAAAAAAAATATATTTTTATCTGGTTTCATTTTTATTTATAACGACAATTTTTAACGACAATCTTATCAATAATCTAAAAAGTATCTTTAAGATTAGTGAAGTCAAGATCGATAATACCAAGAAAGATATTAATGAAATAATTTTTTCAAATACGAGTTTTTTATTAGGTAAAAATATCTTTCATGTAAATAAATCTTTTATTTTAGAAAAACTCAATGAACACAATTTATTTGAAAATATAATCATTAAAAAAATATACCCCTCAACAATAAATATAAAAACTAAAACAACCAGTTTAATTGCAATTACTTATATAAATCAAAAAAAATATTATGTAGGACTAAATGGAAATTTTATATTAGCAAAACAAATCTCGAATAAAAATAAATTACCAATTATTTTTGGAAAATTTAATCCAGATGATTTTATTCTTCTTCAAAAAATACTCCTAAATCAAAAAATTGATTTAGATAAAATAATTAAATATTATTTTCATAAAAATAAAAGATGGGATTTATATTTTGAAAATCAAGTAATCATTCAATTACCAAATAAAAATATTTCTAAAGCAATAAATATATTCAAAGAATTTAAATTTGATAATAAGATAACTCCAAATACAATTGTTGATTTAAGAATTCAAAATAGATTAATTTTAAGAAATGAATAAAATTTTTTTTTCCAATGTAATTGATTTAGGGTCCTTTAAATTTAGATTTACTTCTTTTGATGAGTATCAAAATGAAAAATTTTATAGCTCAATAAAAGTGGATACAAACAAAGATTTGCAAAATAATTTTGAAGGAATTAATAAAATTATAAAACAAGCTGAAAAAAAGTTTTCTTATCACATTGAAGACATTATTTTAATTTTAGACTCAATAGATTTATTTGTTATAGATATATCATTAACAAAAAATTTAGATAGCAGCTTAAAAACTAATAAGTTATACGAGCTCCTAATACTAGAATTGAATCAAATAGTTAGCTCATACTACAATAATTATTACTTGTCACAAATAATAATAGATAAATGTATTATAGATGACGAAAAAATCTTTGAAGAGTTTCCAAAAAACGAAACTGCTGTTAACAATATTAAAGTAGACTTTAAATTAATATGTTTTCCCAAAATTTTTATTAAAAAAATAAAAGATCACTTTATCAAAAATAATTTAAATATAGTAAATATTTTTTCCTCATCTTATGTAAAATCATATTCTTATGTAAAAAAATTAAATAAAAATAAAATCTCCTTTTTAGATATTGGATTAAAAAAATCTTCAATTATTTTTTTCGAAAAAAAAAAATTGAAATTTATTGAAACAATTCCAATCGGTGGTCTTCATATCACCAAAGATATCTCAAAAATCTTTAAAATTTCAGAAATTGATGCAGAAAAATTAAAAAAATTATTTAATAAAGCGGAAACAGAATTTTCATACAAAAACAAAATTTTGGGAGATTCGACTCAAATTCAGGAAATTATAAATAAGAATATTTCGATAGATTTATTAAAAAAAGTAATCCTTTATAGAGTTCAAGAAATTATGGATCTAACCTTCAAAAAAACAAAAATTAATAGTCGTAAGTATGTTTTAGAAGACACAGAATTGTTATTAATTGGTGAAGGATCAAAACTATTTAATAAAAATTCTTTTTTTTTGAATGATAGATTTGGTTTTAAATCAATTAATTTTTATTCCGAGACAGATGTTCAAATATGTAAATGTGGTCTTGAAAGTCACATAATAAATTATGAACAACCCAAAATAATTAGCAAAAAACAGGGATTTTTTGAAAAATTTTTCAATCTTTTCGATAAGTAATTGTATTTTGTTGTAATATTTCTTGAGTACTTAGTATCTGGATCATTATGTATAAGTGCCCTAATGCTTACTCAAAAAACAATTTCAAAAAAAATTACGTTTACTGGAGTTGGGATCCATACAGGAAAAAAGGTAAATATGAGTATTTTGCCCGCATCACCAAATTCAGGAATTACCTTTAAGAGAATTGATTTAAAAAGTAATAATATTATTTTGCCACTATACAATAATGTTGTAGATACAACACTCTGTACAACAGTAGCGAATTCATTAGGCAATAAAGTTTCAACAATAGAACACTTAATGGGAGCATTTTATGGTACAGGGATCGACAATGCTTTGGTAGAACTAGACTCTCAAGAAATTCCCATTATGGATGGATCTGCAAAGAATTTTGTAGACTCAATAAAAGAGGTTGGTTTAAAATTTAGCGAACAACCAATAAAAATTATAAAAATAAACAGAGAAATTAATTTAATTGATGGGGAAAAATTTATATCAATAAATAAGTCTAACGTTAAAAGTGAAATAGATTTTGAAATAAAGTATGAAAATCAAATAATAAAAAGACAAACAAATAAAATTAATGTCTTCGAGGATGATTTAAGTGATATTTTTAATTCCAGAACATTTTGTTTATATGAAGATATTGAAAAACTTAAAAAACTAAATTTAGGCAAAGGTGGAAGTTTAGAAAATGCTATAGTTATTAAGAATAATAACATATTGAATGAAAATGGACTGAGAAATGATTTGGAGTTTGTTAATCATAAAATACTTGATTGCATGGGTGATTTATTTTTATCTGGTTATAAAATTATTGGCTCATTAAAATGTTCACAAGGTGGACATAAACTAACCAATCAATTACTAAAAAAAGTTTTTAGTAATAGCGCTAATTATTCTTTAATAGAAATAAAAGGTAAACAATTACCCCACACTTTCGCTAATTATTTAAACCTAAGATCCATAGCTTAATAATTACAAATTTATATTTATCTGATAAAACAATCAGATGAGATTTAATATTGGCTTGATATATATTATAATTTTTATTTCATTTTACTCTTGTTCAAAAAAAGAAGAGAAAGTATCTGTTCTAAACGAAAAGAATTTAGAAATGCAAATGATAGAAGTTTATAATCAAGCAATTAAAGAATTTGAAAGAGGCGATGTAATTTATGCTGGAAAAAAATTTGCTGAAGCAGAATTACTTTATCCGCAATCAATTTGGGCTCCAAGATCAGTTCTAATGTCTGCATATGGATATTTTTCTCAGGGATATTACAGTGACGCAATTAACGATCTAGAACGATTTCTTATAAAATATAAAAATCATCCTAGAACAGACTATGCTTATTATTTGTTAGCTTTATGCCATTACGATCAAATTATAGATGAAAAAAAAGATTTAAATGAAATACAGCTATCCAAAAAATATTTTGAACATATAGTAAAAAATTATCCAAATACCGAATATGCTTCGGATGCTAAATACAAATTGGAGTTTATAATTGAAATTTTAGCTTCCAAAGAAATGTATCTTGCAAGATATTATGTTCAAAGAGAAAAATGGATACCTGCAATAAATAGATTTAAAGTTATTGTTCAAGATTATGAAACTACTATATATATTGAAGAAGCTTTGCATAGATTAGTTGAATTACATTACAGATTAGGAATGATAGATGAAGCAAATAAATATGCTTTATTTCTTGGTTATAATTATCAATCGAGTCAATGGTATGAAGCAAGCTACAAAATATTAAATAAAAATTATAAAAGAAAAGAAATTAACAATAAGGATAAAAGTAATAAAATATTAGATAATTTTAAAAAAATCTTTAAGTAATTGAATTAAATGATCAATGAAAAAATTAGCAAAAAATATAAACTAAAGCTCAAAGAATATAATAAACACAACAAATTATATTATGAAAAAAATAAGCCTACTATTAGTGACAGTGAATATGATAAACTTAAATTAGAAATATTAGAGTTTGAAAAAAAATATAATATTGCACCCAAAAAAAATTCTCCCTCGATTAATATAGGATATACAGCCTCAAAATCTTTTGAAAAATACAAACATAAAGTTAAAATGTTATCTCTCTCAAACGCTTTTGGCTATGAAGATTTGTTAAATTTTGAAAAGAAGATATTTAATTACCTAAATAAAAATATAAATTTTAGTTATTCAGTAGAGCCAAAAATTGACGGGATTTCTGCGTCTTTAACTTATAAAAATAAAAAATTTATAGTTGGGGTTTCAAGAGGTGACGGAAATGAGGGTGAGATAATAACAGAAAATTTAAAAACAATTAAAGATATACCTTTAGAAATTAATTCAAAAAATTTTCCTGACGAAATAGAGATAAGGGGTGAGGTATATATTAAAAAAAAAGATTTTTTAAATATTAAAGATAATTTTGCAAACCCAAGAAATGCAGCCTCTGGGTCCTTAAGACAAAAAGACCCTAATGAGACAAAAAAAATTCCATTAAGATTTATTGCTTATACTTTTGGTTATATTAAAAATAATCAGTTTAAAACCCAGACAGAATTTTTAATAGAATTAAAAAAATGGGGATTTAAAACAAATATAGATAATAAAATTTTGAGAAATGTTAATGATTTGGTTAATTTTCATAAAGAATTTGAGAATAAAAGATTTGATTTAGAGTATGATGTAGATGGGTTGGTTTATAAAATTAATGAATTTAATTTACAAAATAGGCTCGGCTTTACATCTAATTCCCCAAGGTGGGCAATAGCTCATAAATTTTCAGCAGATAGCGCAAGTACAAAAATTAATAAAATCGAGATTCAAATAGGAAGAACAGGTGCATTAACTCCTGTTGCTAAGGTTGAACCAGTAAATATTGGTGGAGTTGTTGTTTCTAATGCAACACTTCACAATGAGGATGAAATAGATAGAAAAGACATTAGAATTGGAGATCTTGTTAAAATAGAGAGAGCTGGAGATGTAATTCCACATGTCATAGAAGTTGATAAGACTAAAAGATCAAAAAGTTCTAAAAAATTTAAATTTCCTACTATTTGTCCTTCTTGTGGTTCAAATACAATTAAAGAATTTAATACATTAACAAAAAAGTATGATGCAGTGAGAAGATGCACAAATGATAGTTTTGGGTGTGAGAAAATTGCAATTGAAAAGCTCAAGCATTTCATTTCAAAAGAAGCATTAAATATTGACGGTTTAGGAAAAAAAGTAGTTGAGAAACTTTGGGATTTAGATTTTATAAACAAACCTCAAGATATATTCTCTTTAGATTATAATAAAATTACAAATTTAGATGGATGGGGTACTCAATCAGTTAATAATTTAAAAAATTCAATTGAAAATTCTAAAAAAGTCTCATTACAAAGATTTATTTATTCTTTAGGCATAAGACATATAGGAATAGAAAATTCAAAATTAATAAGTGACAATATAAAAAATATATCAAAATTTATAGAATTAATTAAATCAAAACAATTTGATAGTTTTTTAAATATTGATGGAATAGGAGAAACTCAAATTAAGTCATTAAAAAATTTTTTCTCGAATAAATCAAATATTAGTATTGTAATTGAATTAACCTCATTATTGAAAATTGAAAGTCAGATACTAAATGGAAATGGAATACTGAAAGGTAAAAGTTTTATGTTTACTGGTAAACTTAATGGTATTAGTAGAGCTGAGGCAAAATCTTTAGTAGAAAAAAATTCTGGTTCTACACTAAACAATGTTAGCAAAAACCTTGATTATTTAGTTGTTGGTGAAAAAGCAACAAACAAAAAAGTTGAGCAGGCGAAGACTCTTGGGATTGATATTATATCGCTTGAGGAGTTAAAAAAATTACTTAATTAATTTAATCAACCATTTTTTCTCGTTTTTATTTAGAAATTTTGAAAGTTTAGTATAAACATTTAAATGATAATCGAATAAATATTTTTTCTCTTTAATGTTCAGCATTTTAAAATTAATCATATCTATATCAATAGGTGCATATGTTAAATTTTTGAATTCAATTTTTTCTTTATTCTTTTTGACATAAATAAGGTTTTCAATTCTTATTCCATATTGATTTTTTAGATAGTATCCTGGTTCATTGCTCAATATCATGCCGGTTTTTAGTTCAACTTTATTATATTTTGTAATTCCTTGTGGACCTTCATGAACATTTAAAAAATAACCTACACCGTGACCGGTTCCATGAGAATAATCTAAACCTATTTTTTTTAAAGGTTCTCTCGCTAATTTGTCAATTAAATAGCCATTAATATTTTTTTTTAAATCGCATGTTACGACAGCTATATGCCCTTTCAAAACTCTCGTGAAATTATTTTTTATTTCTTTAGATATTTTTCCAGAGCAAATTGTTCTTGTCACATCTGTTGTACCCCATTTGTATTGTCCACCAGAATCGATTAATAAAATATCGTTTTTACTTAATTTTCTGTTCGTATGATTATTTGATCTGTAATGAATAATAGCTCCATTAGGGCCTGATCCAGCAATTGTATCAAAGCTTGGATAAAGGTAATTTTTTGATTTTCTCCTATATCTTTCCAATTTATCCTCAATTTTTTTTTCAGTAGTTTCTCTTTTTTTATTTTTAAACCAATATAAAAATTTAGTTAGTGCAACTCCATCTTCAATATGAGCATTTTGTGTATTTTTAATTTCAATTCTGTTTTTAATCGATTTTAATTCATATATCGGATCATGTTTGTAATTTATTTTAAATTTACTACCTATTAAACCTTGCTCAAATATAGAGCAGGTATTTTCATCAATACAAAATGTACCATTTTTAAACTTATTTATAGTCTTAAAAAAATTATTCTCATCACAAAAATTTACGTTCTTAAATTTTTTTTTAATTGAATTTGGAATTTTATGTAAATTAATAAAAAGATTTAATTTTCCTTCATTTGAAATAATCAATTTACAGTTGACTAATGGACTATTTGGTAGATCTTTACCTCTAATATTTAAAACCCAATTAACATTTTCACTAGCACTTACATATAAATAATTTATTTTCTTTTTATACATATATTGTTTAATTTTATTTATTTTTGTAATTGAGCTCTCACCAACAGTAGCTTTACTTAAAAGAAAAATTTTATTTGGATTTTTATCGATTTTGTTTTTAAAATTAAACTCAACTGGAATTAAATTATTTTTGTTTTCAAAATATCTTTTAAGAATAGCTTTTGTAAATAATTTTGGATTAAAACCGATTTTGCTATTCTGAATATTTGATAAATCTTTTGGATAAATGAATGGAATTTCCAAAATTTTAAAATTTTTACCTGATTGATTTTTTGCTTGAAGTGTATATCTTCCATCAACAAATAGATAATTCGTATTTTTTAAAATAATAGCAAATCCAGCTGACCCTGTAAAATTAGTTACTCTCGCTAAATTATTTATTTTAGAATATTCAGTAAAATAATTATCATTTTTTGGAATTATATATCCATCTAAGTTATTTATTTTAATAAATCTTTTTATGTTTTCTATCACTTTAATTTTTTTTGATATCTTAGCCAGCCAGGGCTTCTGATCTCACTATCAAATTCTATATCTTGATTGAATTCAAAATCACTTTCCTCTTCTTCGGTAAAAGTATTATTTTTTTTAATAAACTCATCTGGAAGCTCATCAACAAATCTTGATGCAATGCTATCCATCCAGTCTCCTTGATAAAACCTATTCATAGAGAAGGATATTTTCGCAATCTTTTTAGCTCTAGTTATACCAACGTATGCCAGTCTTCTCTCTTCTTCTAGGCCATTTTCACCCTTTTCCTCTATGCTTTTTTGATGAGGGAACAAGCCCTCTTCCCAACCTGGCAAGTAAACAATATTAAATTCCAAACCTTTAGAAGCATGTAAAGTCATTAAATTAACTTTTTCACTCTCCCAATCTTGGTCTAAAGAGGTCGCTAGAGCCACATGCTCTAAAAAGGTTTCCAAATTATCAAATTCTTTCATAGCATTTAAAAACTCTTTAATATTCTCTAGTCTATTTTCATTTTCTAAGTCTTTTTTATTTTTTAACATTTCACTATATCCTGACTCATCCAGAACTATCTGCAAGAGTTTGTTGTGATTAATTTTCTTCTTTAATTCAAATCTCCATTTTTCTAGCAAGTTTAAAAGTGAGCTCAAACCGACCTTTGTTTTTGGTTTGATTTTATTAAGTTCAATTAATTTTTTTGATGCTATTTCTAAAGAACAAGAATTTTTTTTTGCAAAATCTGCTATATACTTCATCGTAGTATCCCCGATAGATCTTTTTGGAACATTAATTATCCTTTCGAAAGATAAGTCGTCCATTGGTTGGTGTATGCATCTCAAATAAGCTACACAATCTTTTATTTCTGCCCTTTCATAAAATTTGATACCACCAATTATCCTGTAAGGTATTCCAACTTTTAAAAATCTCTCTTCGAATTCTCTTGTTTGAAATATAGCTCTTACTAAAATTGCCATCTCATTTAATGAATTTTTTTTTTTATAATTTTCTATCGTAGAACTTATTTCAATTGCTTCATCTTTAACATTCCTAAAACAGTCTAAAGTAATTAGTTCTCCATCTTCTTGATTTGTATACAAAGTCTTTCCAACTCTATTTTGATTATTTTCTATTAATTTTGATGCTACGTTTAATATATTTTGAGTCGATCTATAATTTTTTTCTAATCTGATTATTTTTGTGTCTTTATATGTTTTATCGAACTCCAAAAAATTTTTAATTTCAGCTCCTCTCCAACTATAAATTGATTGGTCATCATCTCCAACGCAACATAAATTTTTGTTTGTAGAAGATAAATATTTAAGCCATTCACTTTGTATAAAGTTAGTATCTTGATATTCATCAACCAAAATATATTTAAATTTTCTAGAGTAAATTGAAAGTATATCTTGATATTTTGTGAAAATTTTAAGTGTATGTAAAATTAAATCGCTAAAATCAGCAGAATTCAAATCAATAAGTTTCTGTTGGTAAATTTTATAAATATTTAAAAAATTTTTTTCTAAAGTTTCCCTTTTTTTTAAAATTACCTCATCAGGGTAAAAACCTTTATTTTTCCATTTATCAATGATTGCTAAAATATATTTAGGTGATATTTTTTTTACATCTATATTTTCAGCCTTACAAATATTCTTTATTAATCTTACTTGATCATCTTGATCTATAATAGTGAAATTTGATTTTAGTCCAACCGCCTCGGCATGTTTTCTTAAAATTTTTGCACTAATAGAGTGGAATGTACCCAGCCATGGCAAACCTGTAGCATCTTTTCTCAAAAGTTTTGACACCCTTAGCTGCATTTCTTTCGCAGCTTTATTTGTAAATGTGACAGCTAATATTTGACTTGAGAAAGCCTTGTGACTTTTAATTATGTGAGCAATTCTTGAGGTTAATACTTTTGTTTTGCCTGATCCAGCTCCAGCAACTATCAGAAGTGGACCATGAAGGTGTAATACCGCTTCTTGTTGCTTTTCATTTAAATTTAACAAATAATCTCTTTCTAACATTTTTTTTATTATATAATTCTTAGTAATTTAATGAATAAAATTAGGCAAAATAAAATAACATTCACTTTAATTTTATCCATAATTATATTACTTTTTTCCTCTCTTACAATTTTATGTTTACCAGTTTTATTTAATTATAAAAGTAAAGCTGAACAAATAGAAAAAAATTATTATAAAAATTTTAAAATATATCTGAATTCTTTGGGAGGTATTTCTTATAAGCCATTTCCAAAACCTCACCTGGTGGTAGAAAATGCGTTACTTAATTTGCCCAATTCTCAAAAAAAAAATGAATTCACAAAAACTTCAAATCTTAAAATTTTTATTTCTTTAAGAAGTATTTATTTAAGATCAATGAAATATTTTAATTCAACAGAGATTTCAGATTCAAATTTAGAATTTAAAACATCAGATCTAATTCAACTTAGAAAACATCTTTATGAAAAAATAAATAAACCAATAGTTTTAAGTAATTGTAAAATATTTATCAAAAATAAACAAAAAGAGGTCGTTTTAATAACGCCTATTAAAAAACTTACAAATAAAATTAATACTAAAACCAAGATTAAAAATTTAAATATTAATGGTGAAATTTTTGGATTAAAATTTAAATCTAATTGGAAAAGAAATTATAATAATCCATCAGGAAGCTCTCATAATATAAATTTATTCAATCCCAATATCGAAATAAAGAATACACTTAAAATTGAAAATAATATGAAATTTAATATAAATTCTTTAATTAATTTTGGACAAGATAAATTAGAATATTTTACAGAATATAATAATGATAAAATCAGTATTTCTTCTCCAAACAATAAAAATACAAATTTTAATTTATATAGTAATATTCAACTAAACCCTTTTTATTTTAATGGAAAATTAATAATAAAAAATAAAAATGTTCAACAAATTATAGATAATATTTTTTCAAATTTAATATTATATAATGAAAAATATCTTGGTAATTTCAATGGCATGATTGAAATTCAATTTGATCAATTAGATAATAAATTAATAAAAAAAGGTAAATTAGATGTCATGATCAATGAAAAAAAAATAGTTTTAAAAAATGCAGAATTCAATCTATATAAAATTGGGAATATTAAAACAAGTTTCAATTTTATTGACAATAAGGGAGATATTAAATTTATATCTAAAAATCTTTTAAAAATAGACAACCATATTGAATTTGCAAAAATTTTTCAAATTAGCTCAAAAAAAGTAAAAAAAATTAAACAAATATATTTTGATTTAGAAAAGAATATTGGTGATAAAGATTTTGTTATAACAAATGTTAAAATAAATAATTTAGAAAATGAGGAAAAATCAGCTGAATTATTTAATGTAAAAAATATTCAAAATTTGAGATCACATATTAGAAAAGTAATTAATTAACTCGGTCTAATCATTTTTAAGGGGTCCACAACCAATTCATATTCTTTTTTGCTTATCAATCCTGATTTAATGGCTTCATCTTTTAATTTAGTCCCTTTATTTAAAGCATTTTTTGCAATTTTTGCTGCATTGTCATATCCAATTATTGGAGCTAATGCAGTTACAAGCATTAATGAATTATCTAGATGTTGTTTAATTTTTTCTTTATTTGCTCTAATTCCCCTTACACAATACAAACTAAAATTTTTTATACTATCTGCTAAAATATCTATTGATTGCAAAATATTATAAGCAATCAGAGGTTTAAAAACATTTAATTCAAAATGTCCGTGACTACCAGCAACAGTTATACCAGTATGATTCCCAATGACTTTTGCACAAACCATTGTAACTGCCTCACATTGTGTTGGATTTATTTTGCCTGGCATGATTGAGGATCCAGGTTCATTTTCAGGTAATATGAGTTCACCATACCCAGCTCTAGGTCCAGATCCTAAAAATCTTATATCATTGGAAATTTTCATTAAAGCAACAGCACAAGAGTTTAAAGAACCAGAAAAATTTACTATAGCATCGTGTGCTGCTAACTCTGAAAATTTGTTAGGCGCAGGTTTAAATTTAATTTTGCAAAATTTTTTAATTTCACTAACAATCTTTTTGTCAAAATTTTTCTTTGAATTTATTCCTGTTCCAACAGCAGTTCCTCCTTGTGCTAAAAAATAAATGTCTTCTAAACAAAACTTAATTCTATTTATACTTTTTTTAATCTGTTCATGATATCCTGAAAATTCTTGACCTAACGATAAAGGGGTTGCGTCTTGAAGGTGAGTCCTTCCAATTTTCACAATTTTTTTGAATTCTTTACTTTTTTTACTTAAAGCAATTTCTAATAATTTTAAACTTGGCAAAAGTTTATTTTTTGTTTCAGTTGTAACAGAAATATGCATTGCCGTCGGAAAAACATCGTTGGTTGACTGAGATTTATTTACATGATCATTTGGGTGTACTGGTTTTTTAGATCCTTTTTTACCTTTTAAAATTTCTATAGCCCTGTTTGCAATGACTTCATTAACATTCATGTTAGTTTGTGTACCCGAACCGGTTTGCCAAACTTTTAATGGAAAATTGTTAATCATTTTTCCGCTAATAACTTCATTAGAAGCCTTTATGATTGCTTTAGCAATTTTAGGGGAGATTAATTTATCTTTTTGATGAACAATAGCCGCACTTCTCTTTATAATTGCAATAGATCTTATTATTGAATATGGAACTAGGATTTTACCAATATTAAAAAATTTTTTTGATCTTTGAGTTGAAGCACCCCAATATTTATCATTTGGCACTTTTATACCACCAATACTATCAAATTCTTTTCTTGTTTTCATTTGTTTGAAAAAGTAATTAAATAATTTATATACTAGTTTTTATTAATCTTACAGGAGTAAAATGACAAATTTTCAAAAAGTAAAAAATTTTATGAAGACTTTTGGGCAAGAAGTTAAATCAAGACCATCTTTCAGTTCTGATAAAATTAATATGCTTAGATACAATTTGATCAAAGAGGAATTAGATGAGTTTAAACAAGCCTTAGATAATAATGACCTCTTAGAAGCAGCTGACGCTTTAACCGATATTTTATATGTAACATATGGAGCAGGACATGCATTTGGGATTGATTTAGACGCTTGTTTTGATGAAGTTCAGAATTCAAACATGAGTAAACTTGGATTAGATGGTAAGCCAATCTTTAACGATCAAGGTAAGGTGATGAAAGGTCCAAATTATTTTAAACCAGACTTATCCAAATATACTAAGTAATTTCAAGCCAATCAGGTTTTTTAACTTTTATCTTAGCAGAACCGCAATTAAATATTTTATCAAAATCAAATTTTTCATTGTTTATTTTGATTATTGCATATGGATAATCATCTTTAATTAATATTTTCCCTATCTCATCTTTCTCAAACGATATAATTTCATTTTCTAAATCGCCTTCAATTATTTCAATTGGAAGAAGACGTTTATTCAATTTATCTTTTAATTTAATTCTGGCAGTATTTTCCTGGCCTACGTAACATCCTTTTTTAAAGTCTATTGCATTTAATTCATCAAAGTTACACTCAATGCCAAAAAGTTTATTTTGAAGTTTTTCAGTATTATTTTGTGGAATACCAATTTTATGACTTAATTTGTAATATTCATTTTTATCAGCGCTTTGAAGACTAAGTTTTTTTAATGATAAATATAATTTTTCTAAATTAGTTACTATTCTTGCTCCAAGCTCTATATTTCTAGGATCTAAAAAAACACTATCCTCTCTAAATTTAATTGTACAACCAGCATAAGAACTTGAATTTTCCATATCCAAAAATCTTTCTTTACTAATAACTGCAATTACAAATTCATTACTTAAATTTAAAATTTCTACTTTTGATCTAAGTTTGTATAAATTTAATTGATTAAATAAATTATCAATATTTTTTTTCTCACAATCTAAAAAATATCCAGACTTATGTTTTAATATATTGAAGTCATACAAATATTTTCCCTGTGGAGTAAGTAAAGCAGAATAACATGAATTTTTTTCATCCACTTTGTTAATATTATTTGTAACTATATTTTGTAAAAATTCTTTACAGTCTTCACCCGAAACATAAAGAAGTCCTCTGTCTTCTAAGATAAATACATTATTTTTTTTCATGATTGCATGGTTTTATATAATGATATAATAACGATTTCATAAAATGTTAGATCTTATAATAAAAAATGGAGAGTGTTATATCGACGGAAAAATTACTAAGACTAATATTGGAATTCAGAAGGGAAAAATCACAACATTTGGTGATTTAAACAAGGAAAAAAGCAAAGAAACTGTTGATGCAAGTAATTTATTAGTTTTACCTGGTTGCATGGATACTCAAGTTCATTTTCGTGAGCCCGGATCAACTAATGCAGAGGACTTACATACTGGTAGTAAAGCGGCTATTGCTGGAGGTATTACAAGTGTTTTTGAGATGCCAAATACAAACCCTCCAACAGCAAATATGAAAGAATTTAATAATAAGCTAAATCTCGCGAAAAATAGAATGTATTCAAATTATGCTTTTTATTTTGGAGCAACTCCAGATAATTCCTTCGATTTGGCAAAGCTTAAAGGATTAGATGGATGTTGTGGAGTCAAACTTTTTGCAGGTTCCTCAACTGGAAATTTATTAGTGGATAAAGAAGAAGATATTGAAAAAGTCTTTCAGAATACCTCAAAAATAGTTGCAGTTCATTCTGAAGATGAAGAAATAATTAACTTGAGAAAAAAATTAATTGAAAAAGGCAATGTTCATACTCATCCTGTATGGAGGAATGAGGAATGTGCAATGTCGTCTACAAGAAGGATTGTTAGGATTGCAAAAAGACTTAATAAAAAAGCACATATATTGCATGTTACAACAAAAGAAGAAGTAGATTTCCTTTCTCAAAATAAAGGAAACATAACTTTTGAAATTACGCCTCAGCATTTAACAATATATGCGCCGAATTGTTATGACAAACTTGGAACTTTTGCCCAGATGAACCCTCCTTTAAGAGATAAGTCTCATTATGATAGATTGTGGTACGCTATTAGAAATAATTATAACGATACTATTGGCTCAGACCATGCACCGCATTTGAAAGAAAACAAACTAAAAGAATATCCGCACTCGCCATCTGGAATGCCAGGTGTGCAAACTTTATTACCTGTCATGCTTAACCATGTTAATGATAAAAAACTTACATTGGATCAACTAATTAAACTTCTTTGTGAGAATCCAGTTTCAGTATTCGGTATTAAAAATAAAGGTTTCATCAAAAAAGATTATGATGCTGATTTCACAATAATAGATATGAATAGGACTATAGAAATTAAAAATGAAAATATTCATAGTAAGTGTGGATGGAGCCCGTTTGATGGATATAAATTTAAAGGTACACCAGTTTATACAATTATTAACGGAGATATTAAAATGAAAGAAGATAAAATTTTAGGAGATCCGTCTGGCAAACCAATTCTTTTTGATTGATTTATATAGTTTTACTTGAATACATGTTTACAAGTGTTACTCCAACAACAATTAGAAACATACCCAATATAGCCTGCCAACTTAAAGATTGTTTAAAAAAAATATAGCCCAATATTGCTATAGTAAAAATACCAAGTCCGCTCCAAGTTCCATAAACAATTGCAATTGGCAATTTATCAACAACAAACGTAAGCAAATAAAAAGCAGAAAGATAAAATCCAGCTAAAAATACTGTTGGAGTTATTTTTGTAAAGTTTTGAGTAACAGGAAGAAGCATTGTCCCACAAACTTCACAAATGATTGCTCCTACTAAAAAAAGATATGTCTTAAGCATTACTTTAAAATATTGCTATTTATTAAATCTTCTTTTATCTCGTCAAGTATAGCAGGATCATCAATTGTTGCCGGCATTTTATATTCTTCTTTGTCAGCAATTTTTCTAATTGTTCCTCTTAATACTTTTCCAGATCTGGTTTTGGGTAATCTTTTAACGACAATTGCAATTTTAAAAGCCGCAACAGGTCCGACTTTATCTCTAACCATTTGAACACACTCTTTTGAAATAGTATCATTATCCTTTGAAACTCCCGCTTTTAGGGCAATTAAACCAATTGGTAATTGACCTTTTAGTTGATCTTTAATTCCTATCACTGCACATTCAGCAACAGATTGATGCTCTGACAAAACTTCTTCTATTGCTCCAGTTGAAAGTCTATGACCTGCAACGTTTATTATGTCATCTGTTCTAGACATAATCCAAATATATCCATCATCATCAATATGCCCTGCATCGTAAGTTTGGTAGTAGCCATTATAATTTGACATATAATTTTCTTTATATCTTTCATCTGCATTCCATAAAGTTGGAAAAGTACCTGGAGGAAGTGGAAGTTTAACCACAATATCTCCCATCTCATTTGGTTTTGCTATTGTTTGATCTGGTTTAATTATTTTTACATCATAACCTGGAACCGCTTTACAAGCAGACCCATATTTTGTTTCTTGCATTTCAATTCCAGTACAGTTTGAACTTATTGCCCAACTTGTTTCAGTTTGCCACCAATGATCAATTACAGGAACCTTAAGTAAATTTTCAGCCCATTTAATTGTATCGGGATCTGCTCTTTCACCTGCTAAAAATAATGACTCAAATGAACTTAAATCATATTTAGAAAAAAACTTACCTTCTGGATCTTCTTTCTTAATTGCCCTAAATGCTGTTGGAGCAGTAAATAAAGATTTGATTTTATATTCTGAAATAATTCTCCAGAATACTCCAGCATCAGGAGTTCCCACAGGTTTGCCTTCAAATAAAAGAGTTGCACAACCTTTGAATAATGGAGCATAAACAATATATGAATGTCCAACTATCCAACCAATATCACTTGCTGACCACCATACATCATCTTGATCAATGTTATAAATATTTTTCATTGTCCATTTAAGAGCAACTATGTGACCACCAATATCTCGAACAATCCCCTTTGGAATACCAGTAGTTCCTGAAGTATAAAGGATGTAAGCATAATCATTGGCACCCATCTCAACGCAATCTTTATCATCTGCTCCAGATAGTGCTTCATCCCAACTTATTTCTAATGGTTTATTTAATTTTACCTCGTGTCCTTTTCTTTGAAATAATATTACTTTTTCAACTTGGTGTTTTGCTAATTTTAAAGCCCCATCAACAAGTGGTCTATATTCAACTGTTCTTCCAGGCTCAAATCCACATGATGCTGTAATTAAAATTTTAGCTTTACTATCATCAATTCTGCTAGCTAGTTCATTTGAGGCAAAACCACCGAATACAACTGAGTGAATTGCTCCAATTCTCCCACATGCAAGCATCGCAACTACCGCTTCTGGTATCATCGGCATATAAATTATTACTCGATCTCCTTTTTTAACTCCTTGCTTATCTAAAGCGCCTGCAAATTTTGAAACTTTTTCTTTTAATTCTTTGAAAGTGAACTTTGCTTTATTTTCTGTTATAGGACTGTCATAGATTAAAGCAGTTTTATCACCTCTTCCTTGATCAATGTGAAGATCTAAGGCATTGTAGCATGTATTTGTTACACCATCTTCAAACCATTTATAGAACGGAGGGTTGTCTTTTTTTAAAATCTTAGTTGGTTTTTTGAACCAAAATACATCTTCAGAAACTTTCTGCCAAAATTCCTTAGGATTTTTTAGAGATTCGTCGTAAATTTCTTTATAATTTCTATTCATTTTGATTTGCTATTTGGTGTCATTTTTCTATTGATTTTATGCAACAGGTTGTATTTAATTTTAAAAAGTCAGTAAAATCAACACTTATAACGCGGCAAAAAGTCTTCAACAAACTAATTTAATTTGATATTAAGCCCCTAACTTTGGAGAAACCTTTGTGGTTTGTCCGTAGTTTAAATTTAAACTAAAAAAAACTAACGAGAGGGAGTTTTTTATGAAAAAACTTAAAATGTTTGCATTAGCAGCAGTGGCTCTATTTGGTCTTACTGGTGCAGCAAACGCAGCAACTGCTATGTTAGCTTCTGACGACTTCGTTGGGATTTCCTTTTGGGTAATCGCAATGGGTATGGCAGCAGCTACAGTATTCTTCTTCATGGAAAGAAATACTGTTGCAGCAGGCTGGAAAACTTCAGTAACAGTAGCTGGTCTTGTAACTGGTGTTGCATTCATTCACTACATGTACATGAGAGATGTATGGGTAATGACTGGAGATTCTCCAACAGTATATAGATATATTGATTGGTTAATCACTGTACCATTACAGATGATCGAGTTTTACTTAATTCTAGCAGCAGTTAAGAAAATCCCAGGAGCAATCTTCTGGAGATTATTAATTGGTTCGCTTGTGATGTTAATTGGTGGATACTTAGGAGAAGCAGGTTACATCAATGCTATGCTTGGTTTCATAGTCGGTATGGCTGGATGGATCTACATCTTATATGAAGTATTCTCTGGTGAAGCTGGAAAAATTGCAGCTAAAACTGGAAACAAGCCATTAGCAACTGCATGGGGCGCTATGAGAATGATCGTAACGATTGGTTGGGCTATTTACCCATTAGGTTACATTTTTGGTTACCTAGTAGGTGGAGTAGACGCTAACTCATTGAACGTGATTTACAACTTAGCAGACTTCATCAACAAAATTGCTTTTGGTCTAGTAATCTGGTCAGCAGCAGTTTCACAAGGTGGAGCACGAGCTAGATAATTAGCTTTTAATATTAAAAAGAGGCGGGTATGCTAAAACATACCTGCCTTTTTTTTTGGTCTAAAATTAGAAAATGCTAAATTTCAAAAATTTGCCGCAGTCGCAAATTAGTTTATAAGAATTATTTATTTATTATGGCAAAAATCAAATATATAGAATTTAATGGTACTGAACATGAGGCTGAAGTTGCTAATGGCCTTAGTGTAATGGAAGGTGCTATACAAAATGATATTCCAGGCATAGATGCAGATTGTGGAGGAGGCATGTCTTGTGCAACTTGCCATGTGTATATTAACGATGATGAATGGTTCAAAAAATTGCCTGAGAAAGAAATGGGCGAAGATGATATGTTAGATCAAGCCTTCGAACCCAAATCTAATAGCAGATTAAGTTGTCAATTAATAGTCTCAGAAGACTTAGAGGGTTTAACTGTACATATGCCGGAGAAACAAGTTTAATGATTAAAACTGATGTAGTCATTATTGGAGCGGGACCCACAGGTTTATTCTGTGCGCACCAATTAGGGATCATCGGATTAAAATGTGAAATTGTAGACAACCTAGATAAAATTGGAGGACAATGTATTGAGCTTTATCCAGACAAACCAATTTATGATATTCCTGCAGTTCCTAAATGTACAGGAGAAGAGCTTACGAATAATTTAATTGAACAAATAAAACCATTTAATTTTAATTTTCACTTAAGTGATAGAGTTCAAGAATTAAAAAATGAAAATAATAAATGGTTAGTTAAAACGCTAAATGGTAAAGAATTTGAAACACCTAATATTGTCATAGCGGGTGGCGTAGGTTCATTTGAACCAAGAAAATTCCCGACTAAAAGTGCTGAAAAGTATGACGGAAAATCAGTTTTATACTCAATAAAAGACAAAACTATTTTTAAAGATAAATCAGTAGTTATTTTTGGAGGTGGAGATAGCGCTCTTGACTGGGCTATAGAATTATCTAATTCATCAAAAGTAACACTTGTTCACAGAAGAGATGAGTTCAGAGGAGCTCCTGCAAGTGTTCAAAAAATAAAAGAATTAAGTGATAATAAAACTATCGATTTAATTACCAAATACTCAATTAAAGATGTCAAAGGAAATGGCTCGTTAGAAAGTGTAGAAATAAAAAGTGAGTCAGGCGAAAGTAAAGTTATTAAAGCTGATTATGTTTTAGGTTTTTTTGGATTAATTATGCAATTAGGTCCAATTGTTGAATGGGGATTAAATTTAGATAAAAAAACTATTCCAGTAAACACAGAAAATTTCGAGACAAATAAAAAGGGAATATTTGCAATTGGTGATATCTGTACTTATCCAGGCAAATTGAAGTTAATACTTTCAGGTTTTCATGAAGGAGCTTTAGCTGCAAGAGGCTGCTTCAAATATGCAAGACCTGATGAAAAATATAGATTTGAATTTACAACCGCATCCAGCACTATCAAAGATAGATTGGGTGTTAAAGAATGATTGAACTCTTTACTGCTGATACTCCCAATGGTTGGAAAATTAGCATTATGCTCGAGGAAATTGATTTTAAGTACAAGCTTACAAAAGTTAATCTTAGCGGTGATCAATTTAAACCAGAATTTAAAAAAATAAGTCCATTTAATAAAATACCTGTAATTATAGATCATAAGAATAATAAGACCGTATTCGAGTCTGGAGTTATACTTATGTATTTAGGTGAGAAAAGTAAGAAACTCTATCCTGAAGCAGATAGGCTAGAGATAAATCAGTGGTTGATGGCTCAAATGGCTATAGTTGGTCCAATGATAGGACAACATCATCAGTTCCACTATTACCACCAAGGAAAAAGTGAGTGGGGTGAAGAAAGATACTTCAAAATCACCAGAAAGATTTACGAAGATCTTGAAGCTAGATTGGCTCAAAGTAAATTTTTAGCAAATGATAAATACTCTATTGCTGATATTGCTACATGGTCGTGGATTGCAAGACACAAAAGACACGATATTGGATTAAATAATTTTGAAAACCTATCTAGGTGGTTTGTTCAAATTGCTGAACGTCCAGCCGTAATCAAAGGATTTAAAGCTTTAAATAATGATGCTGAAATAGATTTTCCTTAATCGTCAGCATAAACTTTTTCGTCTTTTTCGTGTTTTTCTTGAGCTGCAATGCAAAGAGTTGCAACTGGTCTTGCCATTAATCTTTTCAAACCAATAGGTTCACCAGTTTCTTCACAAAAACCGTATGTTCCATCCTGAATTTTTTTTAACGCACCGTCTATTTTTGAAATTAATTTGATTTGTCTATTAATAGCTCTCATTTCAACATTTTTTTCTGTATATGAACTTGCTTGATCAACTATGTCAGCTGATGCACTATTATCGTCCATAGATGCTTGAAAGATGGCTTCGTTGTTAGATCTTTTTAAATCTTTTTTCCACTCTAATAATTTCATCTTAAAATATGCTAAATGTTTAGCGCACATATATTTCTCTTTTTCTTTTGGAGTATAAGTTTTTGAAATTCTTACCATACTAAGCTAATTTGAGTGGGTGAATATATTCATGAATAAATGAGTGTCAAGAACGGTTTATTCATGTAGATTAATGAAAATGGCTTTAAACAAAAGAAATATAAATAATATTTTTTATATTTTTTTAACGACTCACTTAATTCTATGGACAGTTGTTCCAGCAATTACAAACTTAAATTTACCCTTGGATACGATAGAACACTTGGCTTGGGGAAGTAATTTAAATTGGGGATATGGCAAACACCCGCCCATGGTAGCTTTTGTTCTAGAAATTTTCTTTCACATTTTTGGATCACAAGATTGGGCTTATTATCTTTTGAGTCAGATTTTTGTAATAGTATCTTTTTTTATTGTTTTTAAACTTTCACAGGAAATTCTTAATGATGGTACTTTAAGTTTATTATCAGTTTTTCTTATTGAAGGCATATACTTCTATAATTTCACAACTCCAGAATTTAATGTAAATGTTTGCCAATTACCTTTTTGGTGTTTAACTGTTTATTACACTTGGAAAATATATAACAGTAAAAAAGTTGATCTCTATGATTGTATTTTGTTAGGAGTCGCAGCAGCGTTTGGAATTTTATCTAAGTATCTTTTTATTTATTTATTGGTCGCAATATATTTACTGTTTACATATTTAATTTTTTTTAAAAAATCAAAAAAGTTTGATTTTAAATATTTAGTTTCTTTAGAAGTATTTTTTGTAATTTTAATTCCACATATTATTTGGTTATTCAATAACGATTTTATCACAATCAAGTATGGTTTTGTTAGAGCAGGTTTAGATGAAGAGCAAATAATTAATCATATTAAATATCCTTTAATTTTTATCTTAAAACAAATTGGTATTTTGACACCATTTCTGTTTTTAGTATGGTTATTAATTAAAAAAATTCCTAAAAAATTTAATTTTAAAGATAAAAAATTAATATTTTTAATATTTATTAATTTAGTACCAATTTTACTTGTATTTATGACATCACTCATAACTGGATCAAAGATTAGAACAATGTGGATGACACCATATTACTTATTCTTTGGGACTTTATGGATTTACCTTTTGAAAAATCAAATAAACTTAAAGAAACTAAACTCTTTTTTAACAGGTTTTGTATTTTTATTTTTATTATCTCCAACTTTGTATGGTTATGTATCCATTTCTAAAACTGATAAAAGGACCGATTACCCCGGAAGGGAAATAGCTATTAAAGTTCAAATCGCATGGCATGAACAACATGATGAACCTATTAAATACGTGCTAGGGGATGAATGGGCAGCTGGAAATTTATCATATCATATTAATTCAAGGCCTATTTGGAAAGGCTTTGTTACTAGAGAAAAATTGAATTCATTTGAAAAATATTTGTGTATTGATAAGATTTGTGTTGGATCTTAGATATGAAATTCAATAAAAACATACTTTTCATCGTCTTAATTGTTGTAATAATTGAGTTGTCAGGACATGGAATTGTAGCTTCTTTATTGAGGTTGCTTGCAAGTTAAATAAATGAAAATTACTATTTTAACACCAGTTTACAATGACTGGAAATCAGCTTCAAAATTAATTGAAGAAATAAATACAATAGTAGAAGATTTAGATGCAGAATTTTCTCTTGTAATAGTTAATGATGGATCAACTGAGGAAAAACCAACTTCTATTTCCAATACAGAAAACCTATTATCTGTTGAAATTTTAAATATTAAAAATAACCAAGGCCATGGAAGATGCATTGCGACTGGGCTTAAGCATATATTTCAAAATAAAGAATTTGATTATGTAATACCAATGGACTCAGATGGTGAAGATAGACCTGAAGAAATTAAAAGTTTTCTAGAATATATTAATTATGACGAAGGAAAACCAATTGTTGGAGAAAGAGTAAAAAGATCTGAAAACTTTATTTTTAAAATTTGTTATCATTTCCATAAAATAATCACTTATGTATTTACTGGTCATTCCATAAAATTTGGAAATTATACTTGTCTTCCAAAATCAACTGTTGAGAAATTAATAAACGATAAATCTACTTGGTGCAGCTTTTCAGGATCAATAGCTAAATTAGAAAAAGATAGATCTTCGTCTCCATCTGTAAGAGGCAAAAGATATTTTGGTCCTTCTAAAATGAGTTTTAAAAATTTAATTAAGCATTCTTTAGCAATCATAGCTGTTTTTAAATCTACAGTTATTATTCGATTAATTTTATTTTATGCTATTTATTTAATTTTAATGGCTGATTACATAAGCGTTGTTACAGCTATTCCATTGGCTCTAGTCATCGCTTTTGGATTATCAGTTGTAATAATTGGAAGAAGAGAAAATTTAGAGGAATTAAATAATTCTCTTAGCAATATTGAAAGTATTGATACGATAAAATAATTTTTTCAAGCTCTAATCGTTGGTAAACTATAAAAATCAGCTGTATCTATCTTTGAGTTATAATCCCTTTTCATACTCCAAGACTTTCTAACCCCAGCACTTGCAAGACTTAGTGTGGATCTACCATATCTATAATTTGTATTATCAATTGATCTCATTAATCTATTAATTCTCTCGTCTTTTGCTGATGAAAATAAATTTTCATTATTTTCCGCATCTGTTAATCCAGTTAGCATCACTCCTGCTTTTTGATAGCGATGTCCCTTCCTAAAGATTACTTTTAAGACAGATAAAGCATTTTTTACTATCTCTATACTATTGTTAGTTGCTATAGGAAAATCAACTGTTCTGGAGTTTGAATAAAAACCAAATTGTTTTTGAAAAGGACTGGTTCTAACAAATACCATAACTGCTTTTGCAACGAGGTTTTCAGATCTTATCTTTTCCGATGCATTCAAACAATAACTAGCAACAGCTTCTTCAAGTTCTTGAAATTTTTCTATTCTTTTTCCAAATGATCTTGATACTACACAGCTTTTTCGTTTTGATGCAGTTTTTTCTAAATCAATACAAGGCACACCTCTAAGCTCCATTGCAGTTCTTGAACTTAGAACATTTGAGGATTTTTTAATCCAGGTATTTGATTTATTTTTTAATTGTTTAGCATTATAAATTCCATTTTTTTGATAAAACTTTGTCATTTGTCTCCCAACACCCCAAACATCATTAATATCAATTTTTTCAAGAATAGGATCAAGATTTTCTATTCCAATTAAACTTGTAACACCTGATTGTTTTTTCTTAGCTATATGATTTGCAACTTTACTTAAAGTTTTAGTTTTAGCTATTCCTATACTTGTTGGAATACCAGTCCACTTTAAAACTGTTTCTCTAATTTCTCTTCCAACTTTCTCTACTTCATTGTCAGAAAAATTTGATAAATCCATAAATGCTTCATCAATTGAGTAAACTTCGATATCAGAGTTAAATCTTTTTAAAGTTCTCATTACTCTCCTAGATAAATCTCCATACAAAGAATAATTTGATGAGAATACTTGTACATCATTTTTGATAATAATATCTTTTGCTTTAAAGTAAGGTTCACCCATTTTAATTCCTAAAGCTTTTGCTTCAGTGGATCTTGAAACTATACAGCCATCATTATTAGATAAAACTACAACAGGCTTTTTTCTTATTTTTGGATTAAATAGTCTTTCACAAGAAACATAGAAAGAATTACAGTCAACCAGTGCTAATTTTTTAGTGTACTGAATGTATGACATAGGTGACTACTCCCCAAATAAAAATATCTTGTTCTTCATTAATTAAAATTCGATCAGAAAATTCTTTAGATCCTGACGTTAAAAATTGTTTATCTTTTTCTTTAACTAAAGTTTTAACAACAAGTTCATCATGAACATTTGCTATAACAGTTGAAAAATTTTTCGGAGTTAAACTTTTGTCTACAACCAATAAATCACCATCATTTATTCCAACATCCACCATTGATTTTCCTTGAACTCTTATGATGAAAGTTGCTGGAACATTTTTGATTAGATGTACGTTTAAATCTATATCTTCTTCTATGTAGTCAGTTGCAGGGGAAGGAAAACCAGCTCCTGCTTTATGTAAATAATAAGGTATTGTTAGCTTCATAAGTGTTCTTGTTTTGTTCTTATTAGTACATGAGTTATACAATAGTGTCAATTAGGTTGTATTTTGAGTCTGTAAGTGAATCAAAAGTGAATCAAAACGTGAACATCCAAAACCATATTTTGTGCTATTGTGGATAACTTAAACCATTAGTAGTCTATGATCTAAATTTAATTATAAAAGGAGATGGGTATGAGTTCAATTGAAGTTAAAAGTTTTGATAATCCAGATGAAAGCAATACCAGTTTCAACAATGCTAAAATGGATATCGTAAAAGTGGGAGATCAAAGAGTAATGAGATTAGTTTTGCAGCCAGGATGGAAATGGTCACAAGATATTAAACCAACTGTAGGCACTGATAGCTGTAAAGCAAAACATCTTGGAGTAATAGTTTCAGGAGCAGTTTGCGCCAAACATGATGATGGAACAGAATTAACATATAAAGCAGGCGATGCATATTCAATTGACCCAGGTCATGACGGCTGGGTAGTTGGTGATAAGCCAGCAGTTGTTTATGAGTTTCATGGAAAATGGGGAGAATAATTAATGCCGAAACTAACATGTCATTGTGGATGTGTAGAAGCAGAAATTAATGTTCCAATCAATGAATTACCAAAAATTGTGAGATGTAACTGTTCTATATGTAAAAGAAAAAATGCAACAATGGGAATGGTAAAAAATGAAGATTTTAAAGTCACTAAGGGAGAAGATAAATTAAAACTTTATCAGTACCATACAAAAGTTGCTAATCATTACTTTTGTATTGAATGTGGAATTTACACACATCATAACCCAAGAAGTGCACCTGCCATGACTGGATTTAACTTAGGTTGTGTAGATGAAGTTAAAGTCGACGATTTAAAAGATGTTGTTTTCTTTGATGGTTTAAACCATCCACTTGACCAAAAATAAAATTAAATGAATTTAGTTGAGGACTGTTTAAATAAAGTAAAAAAAGATTGTTATAAGTTTATTAAAACACAAGAAACATCTTCGGATAAATTTAAAAACAAAGACAAGATGCTTAAAAATTATCTTGTTCCTATGAGTTTCTGGATTGCAAAAAAAACAAATTTTAAGAAACCTTATATTGTTGGTTTAACAGGAGGACAAGGAACTGGAAAAACCACTATAAGTTCTATCTTAATGATAATTTTAAAAAAATATTTTAAATTAAAAGTTTTCAAAATATCAATTGACGATATTTACAAAACAAAGAATGATAGAATAAAGTTATCAAAGAAAGTTCATCCATTATTATTAACAAGAGGTGTGCCTGGAACACATGATATAAATTATATGTCTAACTTTATTAAAAAAATAAGCTCTAGAAAATTTAGATCAATTATATTACCCAAGTTCGATAAGGCAATTGATGACAGATTTACAAAAAAAAATTGGTACAAAGTAAACAGTAGACCAGATGTAATCATTTTCGAAGGCTGGTGTGTTGGAGCAAAACCTGAAAGCTTAAAAACATTGAAAAAAAGTGTAAATTCGATGGAAAAAAATGATGATAATAAATTAATCTGGAGAAAACACGTTAATGACCAGCTAAAAAAAGGATATAAAAAACTTTATAGTAAGCTCGATTGTTTATTATTTTTAAGGGCAGAAAATTTTAGTTTATTACAAAAGTGGAGAGTTATTCAGGAAAAAAAACTTAAATTAAAAAATAAGAATAAAAATACAAAACAAAAAATTATGACAAAAAAGGAAGTTTTAAAATTTATGCAAACTTACCAGAGAATTACACAGAATATGTTTAAATATGCGCCAAAATACGCATCTATAATTATTAAATTAAATTCTAATCATCAAATTAATTCTGTAAAGTACAACTAATGAAAAAATTATTAATAATAATTGTTAGTTTTTTTTGCTTAACAGCTCAATCGCTTGCCGTCACATTATACGAAGCATTAAATGAAACTTACAATAACAATAAACAATTAAATGCAGAGAGAGAAAATATAAAAGCATCAGAAGAAGATCTGAATATTTCTAAAGCCGATTATATGCCTTCCTTGAGTTTAAGTGGGTCTAAGAGCCTTGAAGAAACAAATAAACTAACAAATCAGAGTGGTGGTGATGCAACTATTAGTGATTCAGATCCATTCACAACATCCATAAAATTAGAGCAAACCTTATTGGATTTTGGGAGAGACCTTAATTATGAAAAGAATTTAATAAGTTTAGAACTTTCAAAAGCAAAATTATTTAAAAAAGAACAGGATGTTCTTTACAGTGCCATAGAAGCTTTTACATCTGTAATTTTATCAAGAGAAAAAGTTGCGATTAACAGACAAAATTTAAACTTACTTATTAAACAACTTGAAAATGATAAAGTTAGATTAGATAGAGGACAAATAAAAACTGCAGATTTATCACAAACCGAGTCTTCTCTTGCAGGAGCAAGCGCTCAACTAACTCAAGCAAGAAGCGAATTAATGATTAATAAATTAAATTACGAAAATATTATTGGTAAACTTTTAAATACAAATGAATTAAAAAAGACAAACAGAGCAATTGTAGGAGTTCCAAGTGAACTTAGTACAGCAATCAATTTAGCAAGAGAGAACAATCCAGATATAATGATAGCTAAAATAGAATTAAATCAGTCCGAAATGGATATTGCTATTGCTGAAAGTGACCTAAAACCTAGTGCATCTTTATCTTTAGAAAGATCTTATGCTGACGATTTTAGTTCAACTTATGATCAAAGAGAAAAGGATACACTTAAAGCAACAATTAGCTGGCCATTTTATTCAGGTGGAAGTAAACGTGCAAAAATAAACAAGAATACAAATTTAAAAACTAGAAAAATTTTATTATTTGAGGATGCAGTAAAAACTACTGAAAAAAATGTTGGAAGTGCATGGTCAAATCTTGAAGCATCTAAAAGTTTTTTAAATTCTGTAAGATCTCAAGTTAGAGCAGCAAAAATTGCCAACGAAGGAATAGCTGCAGAGTATGAAAGAGGTTCAAGAACAACGCTAGATGTTATTCAATCAAACTCTTTGTTATTGGCTGCAAAAATTTCTCTAGCAGAATCTGAGAGAAATAATCTTATCGCCCAATATAATGTTCTAAAAGCCATTGGCTTATTGAATAGCGAATACCTAAAACTTAAGTAATTTAACGATTTTAAGCTATTTTGAGAAATATATTGCCAATGAGAACAAAATGTGTACATTTAAATTCATGATTCGAGTGTTAAAAAAAGCAAAAAAAGAGGCAAAAAATGACTAAAAATAACCTAAAAGTGGTGAAAACCGCAAAAGATAAAGAATTGGAAAACAAAGAGAAAAATAAAGCATTAGACGCAGCAATCAGCCAAATTACAGATAGCTTCGGGAAAGGCTCAGTAATGAAGCTTGGTGAGCAAAAAGCTATGGATGTTGAGTCTATCTCAACTGGATCTTTAAGCCTAGATCTTGCTTTAGGAATTGGTGGATTACCAAAAGGAAGAATTATTGAAATATATGGACCAGAGTCTTCGGGAAAAACTACATTAGCATTGCAAGTAGTTGCAGAAGCACAGAAGGCAGGTGGAATTTGTGGTTTCGTTGATGCAGAACACGCTTTAGATCCAGTGTATGCAAAGAAATTAGGTGTAAATACTGAAGAGTTACTAATTTCTCAACCAGACACAGGTGAACAAGCTTTAGAAATTACTGATACATTAATTAAATCAGGCTCAATGTCAGTTCTTGTTGTGGATTCAGTTGCAGCATTAACACCAAGAGCTGAAATAGAAGGCGATATGGGTGATACTCATGTTGGTTTGCAAGCAAGATTGATGTCTCAAGCATTGAGAAAATTAACAGGCTCAATTTCACGAACTAATACAATGGTTATATTTATTAACCAAATTAGAATGAAAATTGGTGTTATGTTTGGAAGTCCAGAAACAACATCAGGTGGAAATTCTTTAAAATTCTACTCATCAGTTAGAATGGACATTAGAAGAATTGGAGCAATCAAAGATAAAGATAATATAGTTGGTAACACAACAAGAGTTAAAGTCGTGAAAAATAAAGTTGCTCCACCATTTAAAGTTGTTGAGTTTGACTTAATGTATGGAAAAGGAATTAGTAAAGTAGGGGAACTAATAGACCTAGGTGCCAAAGCAGATATCGTAGAGAAATCTGGAGCTTGGTACGCTTACAAAGGTGAAAAAATTGGTCAAGGTAGAGAGAATGCGAAACTTTACCTTGAACAAAATCCTAAAGCCGCTGCTGAGATTGAAATGGCAATCAGAGAAAAGGCTGGTGTGATCTCAAAGAAAATTGAGGGAAATCCACTAAGCGAAGAAAAAGTAGAGGCTCAAAAAAAAGAAGAAGAAGTTCCTACTAAAAAAAATTAGCAGATAACTTTTAGTTATTGAAAAGGCGCTCGAATGGGCGCCTTTTTTCCCTTCAGAGGTGTAGACATCAATAGAAAAAGCTGTATTTTAACAAAATATGGCAAAAACATTAAACGAGATCAGATCAACTTTTTTAGATTATTTTGAAAAAAATGATCACAAGATAGTTGAGTCTAGCAATTTGGTTCCAAATAATGATCCAACATTAATGTTTGCAAATTCAGGCATGGTCCAGTTTAAAAATGTTTTTACTGGATTAGAAAAAAGGGATTATCAAAGAGCTACCACTTCTCAAAAATGTGTAAGAGCAGGAGGTAAACATAACGATCTTGAAAATGTTGGCTACACTCCAAGACACCATACATTTTTTGAAATGCTTGGAAATTTTTCTTTCGGAGATTACTTCAAGGAAAGAGGAATTGAACTTGCTTGGAATTTAATTACTAAAGACTTTGGATTAAATAAAGATAGATTATATGTAACAGTATTTCATGAAGACGATGAAGCCTTCAATTTTTGGAAGAAAATTGCGGGTTTTAGCGACGATAGAATTATTAGGATAGCAACTTCTGATAATTTTTGGTCAATGGGCGAAACGGGCCCTTGCGGACCTTGTTCAGAGATATTTTATGATCATGGAGATCATTTAAAAGGTGGTTTACCCGGAACCAAAGATGAGGATGGCGATAGATATATTGAGATATGGAATTTAGTCTTCATGCAATTTGAGCAAGTTTCAAAAGATAAAAGAATTAATCTTCCAAAACCTTCTGTAGATACTGGAATGGGTTTAGAGAGAATTGCAGCATTACTTCAGGGCACACATGATAATTATGAAACAGATCATTTTAAAAAATTAATTAGTTCGATTTCTGAATTTACAAAAGTAAAACAAGATGAAAATAATTTATCAAGCTTTAGAGTAATTGCAGATCACCTAAGAGCTAGCTCATTTCTTCTTGCAGAAGGAGTATTACCTTCAAATGAAGGTAGGGGCTATGTTCTTAGAAGAATAATGAGAAGAGGAATGAGACATTCTCATTTGTTAGGTTCTAAAGAACCGGTCTTCAATAAAATCTTTGATACATTGAGAGATGAAATGAAAGGAAATTATCCTGAATTAGAAAGATCAGAGACTTTAATTAAAGAAACATTAAAAATGGAAGAAGAAAAATTTTTAGTATTACTTGATAGGGGAATTAAAATTTTGAATTATGAAATTTCAAAAATAAAAAAAGTTTTACCAGGTGAAGTAGCGTTTAAATTATATGATACTTATGGTTTCCCGCTAGACTTAACAGAAGATATTTTAAAAAATAAATCTTTGACCGTTGATCAAAATAAATTTGATGAATTAATGAAAAAGAGCAAAGAGCTTGCAAAACAAAATTGGAAAGGTTCTGGAGATGCCTCTGAAGAAGAAATCTGGTTTGGTATAAAAGATAAAATAGGACCTACAGAGTTTCTTGGGTATGAGTTTAACCAATCAGAAGGAGTGGTGTTATCAATAATTAAAAATAATAAAGAAGCACAAAATATTTCAAATGGTGAGGAAGGGATAATTATTACTAATCAAACCCCTTTTTATGGAGAGTCTGGTGGACAAGTTGGAGATCAAGGAACAATAGTATCTGGTAATTCAGTATTTGAGGTTACGGATACTCAAAAAAAACTTGGAGATTTATTTATACACCATGGAATTCTAAAATCTGGTGAGATTAAGATTAAAGACGTTGTAGAAATGAAAATAGACATTGAAAGACGTAACAATCTTAAGGCATATCATTCTGCAACTCATTTATTACATGAGTCTTTGAGAAGAACATTGGGAAAACACGTTATGCAAAAAGGATCTTTAGTTGCGCCTGATAGACTAAGATTTGATTTTAGTCATATGAAACCAATTACAGAGGATGAATTAACAATTATCGATAAATTAGTTAATGAATACGTACAAAACAAAACTGATGTAACTACAAGAATTATGACACCAAAAGCTGCCATTGAAAAAGGTGCTTTAGCTTTTTTTGGTGAAAAATATGGAGAAGAAGTGAGAGTAGTTTCTATGGGCGCAGAAAATAACTCTTATTTTTCAACAGAATTATGTGGTGGAACACATGTAAAAAATACAGGTGATATTGGAAAATTTAAAACTGTTAGCCAATCCTCAATAGCTGCTGGAGTTAGAAGGGTTGAAGCTTTAAGGGACAAACAACTAGAAATATTCTTAAAAAATAAGGAAAAAATGTCAAACCTTTCTGCACAAAAGGATGAAGACAGTATTAAAGAGGTGTCTGCTCAAATTATTAAATTAGGTGGAAAACCAAATCTAGAAAATAAAGATACGAAAGGATTAATTAAAGACCTTAATAAACAATTAGAGCAATTAAATGTTCAATCAGTTTTAGCTGATAAAACAAAAAACATAATTAAAGATGAAAATATAAATGGCACTCAAGTTAGATTACAAAAAGTTCAAGATTTATCTCCAAAAGACCTAAGAAAACTTGTTGATGCAGGTAAAAAAGAATTAGGTGAGGGAATAGTAGTAGTATTTGCAAATAAGGATGAGAAAGTTGGTCTTGCTGTAGGTGTAACAGAAAATTTAACAAATAAATACGATGCAGTTAAATTTGCAAAACTAGGATCTGAAATTATTGGTGGAAAGGGCGGTGGAGGCCGTAAAGATTTTGCACAGGCTGGAGGCCAAGACTCTAATAAAATCGACGAAGCTTTAGAAAAACTAAAAACTTTAATTTAATTTCTGTTTTAAACTTCCATCAATTACATCTAAAAACTGGTTAGTTGTTAAATAATTTGTAGAAGGACCAATAAGTATTGCCAAATCTTTGGTCATTGAACCTGATTCAACTGACTCAACACATACTTCTTCAAGTGTTTTAGCAAATTTAATTAATTCATCATTATTATCTAACTTTCCTCTGTGTGCTAAACCTCTTGTCCAAGCAAATATAGATGCAATTGGATTGGTTGATGTTTCTTTACCTTGCTGATGCATTCTAAAATGTCGAGTTACAGTTCCATGAGCCGCTTCTGCTTCCATTGTTCTGCCATCAGGTGCCAATAAAACACTAGTCATTAAACCTAATGAACCATAACCTTGAGCAACAGTATCTGATTGAACATCGCCATCGTAGTTTTTACAAGCCCATATATATTTACCGTGCCACTTCATAGCACAAGCAACCATATCATCGATTAACCTATGTTCATAAGTTATGTTATTTTTTTCAAATTCTGATTTAAAATCTTTTTCAAAAACATTTTGAAATATATCTTTAAATCTACCGTCATATTTTTTTAGTATGGTATTCTTAGTTGATAAATATACAGGCCATTTTTTAATTAGACCGTAATTGAAACATGATCTTGCAAAGTCCTCAATTGATTTATCTAAATTATACATTGAAAGAGCAATACCAGGTCCTGGAAAGTCAAATACTTCATATTTTTTTTCATCACTCCCATCTTCCGATGTCCACTTAACTTCTAATTTACCTTTTCCTGGAACTAAAAAATCTGTAGCTCTATATTGATCACCGAAAGCATGCCTTCCAATAATTAATGGATCCGTCCAAGATGGGACAAGTTTAGGAATATTTTTACAAATTATTGGTTCTCTAAATACTGTTCCTCCAATAATATTTCTTATTGTTCCATTCGGAGATCTCCACATTTTCTTTAATTTAAATTCTTCAACTCTTGCTTCGTCAGGAGTAATAGTTGCGCATTTGATACCTACTCCATTTTTCTTGATTGCATTAGCACAGTCGATTGTAATTTTGTCATCCGTATCATCCCTGCTTTTCATTCCTAGATCGTAATACTCAATGCCTAAATCCAAATAAGGTAGAATTAATTTGTTTTTGATGAATTCCCAAATTACTCTTGTCATTTCATCGCCGTCTAGCTCGACAATGGGATTTTTTACCTTAATTTTGCTCATTTTTTGATGTATCTTAATAATTGAATTTATACTTTTTATATACATATTAATCCAGAATTATCAATTGAACGATTATGATAGACAAAATTTTTCCAAAGATTCATAACGAAGGCTATAAATTTATAGTAATTTTCGTAGTAGCAACGATCATTCTATATTTCATTCATGGTTTTTTAGGTTTCATAGGTTTGGTCTTGAGTATTTGGTGTTATTATTTTTTTAGAGATCCAGAGAGAATTCCAATAAATGACGAGAACTATTTAACAAGTCCTGCTGACGGATTGGTTTTACAAGTTTTAGATACAAACGGACCAAAAGAATTGGGACTTGAAAATAAAAAATTTAAGAAAGTAAGTATATTTATGAATGTATTTGACTGTCATGTGAATAGATCTCCATGTTCAGGAAAAATTGAAGAAATTTTATACAAACCTGGAAAATTTATTAATGCATCTCTTGATAAAGCAAGCGAGGATAACGAAAGAAATTATTATAAAATTAAAAATTCTCACGGAGAAGATATAATTGTAGTTCAAATAGCAGGACTGGTTGCACGGAGAATAGTAACAGATACCTCAGTTGAAGAAAATGTTGATCAAGGATCTAGAATAGGAATGATTAGATTTGGAAGTAGAGCAGATTTATATTTTGAAAACTATGAACCACTCGTAAAAGTTAATCAAAGAGCAGTTGCTGGAGAAACATTGATAGCCAAAAGATAAATGGAAAATCCAAAAAAGAATATAAGATTAGTATCAAATAAAAATTCAAGAGTTATTTTGCCAAATATTATGACTTTGGTTGGAGTGTGTATTGGCTTGACTTCAATTAAGTTTGCATTTGATGGAAGATTTGAATTATCAGTTATTGCAGTTTTAATTGCTGCAATTATAGATGGTTTAGATGGAAGAATTGCCAGATTAATTAAAGCCACATCAAAAGTTGGAAAAGAATTAGACTCATTAACGGATGTAATTAGTTTTGGAGTTGCGCCAGCATTCATAATGTATTTCTGGGCGCTAGATAATATCGGCAGATTTGGTTGGTTAATATCTTTAATATATGTGGTTTGTGTTGCTTTGAGACTTGCAAGATTTAATGTTTCAACAGGTGGGGAACCTTCATGGAGGGATAATTTTTTTGAAGGTATTCCATCACCAGCAGGTGGAGTATTGGTATTAATGCCATTAATTTATAGTTTTAGCGAAGTTCAGTTTATAACTATTAATAAAAATATTATTGTTCCATCTTTATTCATTGTTATTTCTGTGCTTTTGATAAGTAAAATTCCTACATATTCTTTTAAAAGAATTGTTGTCCCAAGAAGTACTTCAATATTTCTTTTATTTGGAATAATTTTATATTTTGGTTTGTTACTAATATATACCTTTAATACAATTATAATTTCAGGAATTATTTATTTATTAATGATTCCAGCAAGTTCAATTCATTACTTATTTTTAAAAAAACAAAATAAAGAAAAAGATGATGGCGTTGATCATCACGAAGATATTTTGTAATGAAAGAGAATGTAATTATTTCTCTAGCAGATTCTAATTACTTTGAATTGCTAAATGAATTAATAGACTCTATTAAACAATTCAATTACAGTGAAAAGGTTGCTATTTGTATACTTGATGCGGGTTTAACAGAGGAGCAAACCGTTCTTCTAAAAGATAAAGTAGACGAGATCAAAAAAGCTGAATGGGATATTGAGGTTCCACAATCTAAAGTTAAAGGTAAAGAATGGCTAAAAAGTCAGGTATCAAGAGCGTTTCTTCCAAAATATTTTCCAAACTATAAAAAATACCTGTGGATTGATTGTGATGCTTGGGTTCAAGATTGGAGTTCAATAGACTTATATTTTAAGGCTTGTGATAATGGCAAACTAGGCATTACCCAGACAATGACACCTGGATATAGAATATTAAGTAACGTTAATTGGTTGTTTGGAAAATTAGCCATTATAAAATCTCAAAATTTTAAGCATGCTATTAAATCTAAAATTGATATTAATAAAGCAAGAAAGTTAGCATTTGCTCCGCATATTAATATTGGTGTTTTCTCATTAGAAAAAGACTCTAACTGTTGGAATGTTTGGCAAAAAAATTTAAAAACTACTCTTAGTCATGGCCAAATATTTGGTTCAGAGCAACTAGCAATAAATATATGCGTATATATTGATAATGTAGATGTTGAATTTCTTCCTCATAATTGCAACTGGTTGGCCAGTAACTTACTTCCAAAGTTTGATGAAAAGAATAAAATTTTCGTGGAACCTTTTTTACCAAATCATAAAATTGGAATTATACATTTGGCTAGTGGTATTAAAGTAAATGATAAAGATATGAGAAACGAGAAAAATCTAGAGATAGAATTAAATACTTTGGATAATAATAAAATCTCAAAATCTTTAAGGTTCAAAACTAATTGAAAAAAAATAAAATCTCAAAAAATTGGATTAATAAGCAGAGAAGAGATATTTATGTTAGACAATCAAAAGTTGAAGGATATAGATCAAGAGCCGTTTATAAGTTAAAAGAAATTAACGAAAAATTTAAATTTTTAAAAAATAATATATCAGTAATAGATCTTGGAGCTGCTCCTGGAAGCTGGTCTCAATATATATCAAGTAATTTAAAATGTAATAAGCATTTAGCAATAGATTTAAAAGAAATAGAAGAAATAAAGAATGTAAAAATTTTAAAAGGAGACTTTACGGATACTGAGCAACAAAATAAGATTAATAATTATTTTGGTGGAAAAATTGACCTAATTATTTCAGATATGGCAGTCAATACTACGGGAAACAAAAATCTAGACTCTATGGTAACTGGAGAATTAGTTTTAGAAGCTTTGGATTTCGCTACAAAAATGATGAAGCCAAATGGCTATTTTGTCTCAAAATTATTTATGGGAACTTCATTTAATGAGATAATTGCATTTTCAAAAAAAAATTTTGTAAAATTTAATGTCTATAAGCCTCCAGCAAGTAGAAAAGACTCTAAAGAAAGTTTCTTAATCTGCAAAAATTTAAGATAGATACTTTTATTTTTTTAAGAATCGTTTATATAAGGACATGGATCCTATCAAAGAAGCGCTCACTTTCGATGATGTAACTTTAGCACCGAATTATTCTGAAATTTTACCTTCAGAAGTAAAGACAGAAGTTAAATTATCAAAACACTTAAATATTTCTATACCCCTTCTAACTTCAGCAATGGATACTGTAACAGAGTCTAACATGGCTATTTCAATCGGTAAAAAGGGTGGAATAGGTGTTATACATAGAAATTTATCAATAAATGATCAGATAAAAGAAATAAGAAAAGTAAAAGCAAAAAAAATGTTAGTTGGTGCAGCTGTTGGTGCAAGTTTAAACGAACACATAAGAGCTCAAAAGATTTTAAAAGAAAATATCGATTTAATTGTTATTGATACAGCTCATGGCCACACAAAAAAAGTAGCTGAAATAATAAAAAAAATTAAAAAAATTAAACCAACTAAAACAGCTTTATGTGCAGGTAATATTGCTACAGCAGAAGCAGCTAAATTTCTGATTAAGCAAGGAGTAGATATTATAAAAGTTGGAATTGGACCAGGATCTATATGCACTACAAGATTAGTTGCCGGGATTGGAGTTCCACAGCTAAGTGCAATTTTAGATGTAAAAAAAGGTATGGGTAAAAGTAAAACAACATTAATAGCTGATGGGGGTATCAAATTTTCTGGGGATATTGCAAAAGCACTTGCAGCAGGAGCAGATGCAGTGATGATTGGATCATTATTTGCAGGAACAGATCAGGCTCCAGGTAGAATTATTAAAAGAGGTGGTAAATTATTTAAAAGTTTTAGGGGCATGGGATCTATTGGAGCAATGAATAAAGGATCAGCAGATAGATATTTTCAATCAAAACAAAAAGATACTTCAAAATATGTAGCAGAAGGTGTTGAAGGTTTTGTTAAATACAAAGGCACAGTTGAAAAAATAATCTACCAACTAGTAGGGGGTTTAAAATCATCAATGGGATACTTAGGTGCAAAAAGAATTAAAGATCTTAGAAAAAAACCAAAATTTGTCAAAATTACTAAAGCAGGTTTTTATGAAAGTATGGTACATAACATAGACGAAATAAAAAGATGATAAAAAAAATTACCTTAGCAATAATTTTACTTTTTACTTTAATTTTTAATGTTAACGCGGAGAAAGTTAATTTTTTTGATGAAGCAAAAAATCTTTATGAAAATGAAAAATATGAAGACTCAAAATTTTTATTTCAAAGAAATATTGTATACAATCCAAAAGACTCAAAGTCATATCTATATTTAGCAAAAATATTTAAAAATGAAGAAAACAAAACAGAACTTGAAAAAAATATAAATACAGTCTTACTACTCGAGCCAAACAACGAAGAGGCAATGTATCTATTAATAGATATTGAGTTAGAAAGATCTAATTTTTCTAAAGCAGAGGAACTTAGAGAAGATTTTAAGAAAATATGCTCGAACCTTTGTGATAAAATCGCATCTATAAACAAACGCTTAAAAGAGTTTGAAAAAAAAGATGCGTCTTGAAAATAATCTAGATAAAATTTTAATAATCGATTTTGGGTCTCAGTTTACACAATTAATTGCAAGAAAAGTAAGAGAATTAAATGTTTTTTGTGAAATTATAAGTCACAACAAACTTAAAAACTACAAAAATGAAAAAAATGTGAAAGGCATCATTTTATCAGGTGGTCCCTTAAATGTTTATCAAAATAAAAAAGTTAAATTCAACAAAAGTATATTAAGTTTAAATATTCCAATTTTAGGCATTTGTTTTGGCCACCAGATAATCTCTAAAGAATTAGGAGGTAAAGTAAAACGAGCAAAATCAAGAGAATTTGGGTTAGCAAAAGTTACAAAATTAAAAAAAAGCGCTTTAACCGAAAATTTCTTTTCAAAAAAATCCACCAATGTATGGATGAGCCATGGAGATGAGGTAATTAAATTACCTAAAGGTTTTAAAGTTATAGCAAAATCCTCAAATTCGAAATTATGTATGATAGAAAATGTAAAAAAAAAAATATATGGCATACAGTTTCATCCAGAAGTTTCCCATACAGTTAAAGGCAAATTAATATTAAAAAACTTTGTAATTAAAATTTGTAAAATTAAAAAAAATTGGACATCAAAAAATCAAAAATCCAAACTTATGTGGCAAATTAAAGAACAAGTTGGAAATTCTAAAGTAATTTGTGCATTATCTGGTGGAGTAGATAGTAGTGTAGTAGCAAAATTAATTAGTAATGCGATTGGAAAAAACTTAACTTGTATATTCGTTAATACTGGTCTGCTCAGAAAAAACGAAGAAAAACAAGTAGTAAATACTTTTAGAAAAAAATTTAAATTGAATTTAATTTATGTAAATGCTGAACAATTATTTATAAGCAAATTAAAAAATGTAACAGATCCAGAAAAAAAAAGAAAAATTATTGGAAATTTATTTATCAAACTTTTTGAAAAATACGCAAAAAAAATAAAAAATGTAAAATTTTTAGCTCAAGGAACTCTATACCCTGATTTAATTGAAAGTAAATCTGTAACAGGAAGTCAAACGTCAAAAATTAAGTCTCATCATAATGTAGGTGGTCTGCCGAAAAGGATGAAATTAAAATTGGTTGAGCCATTGAAGTATTTATTTAAAGATGAAGTTAGAATGTTAGGTCTAGAATTAAATTTAAGTAAAGAAATTATTTCTAGACATCCTTTTCCTGGTCCTGGTTTAGCAATTAGAATGCCAGGCATAATTACTAAAGAAAAAATTAAAATTTTAAAAGAAGCAGATAATTATTTTGTAAATGCATTAAAAGAATACAACCTATATCATAAAATATGGCAAGCTTATGCTGCATTACTGCCTGTTAAAACTGTTGGTGTCATGGGAGACAATAGAACCTATGAATATTTATGCTTGCTTAGAGCAATAACATCTGAAGATGGAATGACAGCGGATTATTTTCAATTTAATAAATCATTTATGCAAATGGTATCGAATAAAATAGTTAATAATATTCGAGGTATAAATAGAGTAGTTTATGATGTGACCTCTAAACCACCAAGTACTATTGAACTAGAATAGAAATAAATTATAATTTTACTATGAAATATTTACATACAATGATCAGAATTTCTAATATTCAGGAGTCTTTAAAATTTTTTTGTGATGGACTGGGTTTAAAAGAGACAAAAAGAATGGAAAATGAAAAAGGCAGATATACATTAATTTTTTTAGCTGCACCAAACGATAATAATGCAGAAATTGAACTAACTTATAATTGGGACGGTGACAATTTAGGAGAGGGATCTAGAAATTTTGGTCACTTAGCTTATAGAGTTAAAAATATATACGAAATATGTCAAAGACTAATGGATATGGGTTATACAATTAATAGACCACCTAGAGATGGTCATATGGCATTTGTGAAATCACCAGATAAAATATCAATTGAAATACTTCAGGAGGGAAATCTTCCTCCTAAAGAGCCCTGGTCATCAATGGAAAATACTGGAACTTGGTAATATTAGAAATAATTTTTATATTTTTCGTTAATATTTAAAATTTCTAAATCGACTAATCCACCTATTACTAATTGAATAGCAACCAATAATATAAAGCCTAAACCTATGTAAGCTATCCATAGATGTTTTTGTATATAATTTGCTAAATAAGTAGCTAAGGCTCCTGTAAGAACTACTGATAATACTAAGCCAAAAATCATAAAACCAAAATTACCTTTGGCTGCACCCACAACGCCAATGACGTTATCAAAACTAATCGTAATATCTGCAAATAACACTTTGTAAATACTTTTGATAAATGAAGGTTCCATAGATTTCTTTTTAGGAGACTTAATTTTTTGAATTTCAAATAAATCTTTTCTTAAGTCATTAACAATCCAAATTAAAAGTAATCCACCAAGAATTTTAATGAAGTAAAACTTAAATAAATATGTTGCAAATATTGCAAATATAACTTTGAAAACTAGCGCTCCAACTACTCCCCAGAATATTATTTTTTTTCTATTTTTTGGGACAAAATTAGCTGCTATTAATCCTATTATTATTGCATTATCTGCCGCAAGAATAATATCTATAAATATAATTTGCAGTAAAATGAGTGATTGTTCGATCAAGGTGTTGTTATAATAGTAATTATTTATTATTTTTCAATAAAACATCAAAAATTTTTATTGATTTAAGTTTTAATACATAATGAGATATGTTTTTTAGAAATATGGAGGATTTATGAAACTTTTCAAATTTTTGCTCTCTACTTTATTTTCTGTTCTTTTAACTGCTAATGCTTTTGCCGCAGAAAAATGGGATATGGCACTAGCATATGGTGCAAGCAACTTCCATTCTGCTAATGCAGCTGAATTTGCTAAAAATGTTTCAGAAAAAAGTGGGGGAAAATTAACAATTGTAACACACCCAGGTGGATCTCTATTTAAAGGCGGAGAGATATTTAGGGCTGTTAGAACTGGACAAGCTCAAATTGGTGAGAGATTTATGTCGGCTCTTGGTAAAGAGGATCCGTTATTAGAGATTGATTCACAACCATTTCTTGCGACATCTTATGATGATGCTATGAAACTTTATCAAGCATCTAAGCCTGCAATAATTAAAGGTCTAGATCAAAAAGGTCTTGTATTTTTATACGCTGTACCATGGCCTGCGCAAGGTCTTTATAGTAAAAAGGAAATTAATAGTGTTGCTGATTTAAAAGGTTTAAAATTTAGAGCATATAATTCTGCAACTATTAGAATGGCCGAGTTGACAGGTATGGCTCCTACAAAAATAGAAGCAGCTGAAATAAGCCAAGCATTCTCAACTGGTGCGGTTGAAAGTATGATTACTTCACCAACTACTGGTAAGAACAGTAAAATTTGGGAAAATGGAGTAAAGTATTTTTATGATATTGCAGCTTGGTTTCCAAAAAATATGATTGTAGCTCACAGAGGTTCTTGGAATAAATTAGATAAAGCTACACAAAAAATGATTATGGAAGAGGCAGCAGTTGCTGAGAAAAAAGGTTGGGCACTTTCAAAAAAAGGAAATGTTGCTGATAAAAAAGCTTTAGCTGATGCTGGAATGAAAGTAGGCAAAGTAAATACAGCCCTTGAAAGTCATTTCAAAAAAGTTGGTGCTACAATGGCAGAAGAATGGAAGAAAAAAGCTGGCGATAGAGGTGCTAGTGTTCTTGCTGCTTATAATTAAATCATTATAATTAAAAAGGCCGTATTGAACGGCCTTTTTATATGTTTACTAAAGTCAATAAATTTTTAAATAATCTTTATAGTTACTCAGGCTATATAGCTGCATTCTTTCTTATTTTGGTTGCAGTTTTTATTTTAATTGGAATTTCATCAAGAATATTTGGTTTTTATATAAGAGGCCTAGCTGAATATTCTGGATATTGTATGGCTGCCTCATCTTTTTTTGCTTTATCTTATACTTTTGTAGAAGGTGGTCACATTAGAATTACTTTATTTTTAGAAAAAGCTACTGGGATTAAAAAGAGATTTTTGGAATTATGGAGTTTGATAGTTGCAACTATTTTTTCTGGTTATCTAGCTTTTTATTTTTTAAAAATGCTAAAAATATCTTATGAATTTCAAGAGAGAAGTGAAGGTGCTGACGAAATTTTAATTTGGATACCACAAACTAGTGTTGCTTTAGGATCACTAATATTTTTCATATGTGTATCTCATCAATTAGTTTTGAAAATACAAACAAAAAAAAATGACTGAAATTTTACTTACTATATTTTTCATAAGTGTTCTCTTGATATTTTTAGGCTCGGGAATTTGGGTTGCTATAAGTATGGTTGGAGTTTCATCAATAGGAATGATGCTGTTCACCACAAGGCCAGTTGGGGATGCGATGGCAACAACAATTTGGGGAGCTTCATCTTCATGGACTTTAACTGCACTTCCTTTATTTGTTTGGATGGGTGAAATTTTATTTCGGACGAAGTTATCTGAAAATTTATTTGAAGGATTATCCCCATGGATGCAGAAACTGCCCGGTGGCTTAGTGCATGTTAATGTAGTTGGATGTGCTTTATTTGCAGCTATTTCAGGATCTTCTGCAGCAACTGTAGCCACAGTAGGAAAAATGTCTATTCCAGAACTAAGAAAAAGAAAATATCCAGAAAGTATTCTGCTTGGAAGTTTAGCTGGTTCAGGAACGCTGGGTCTTCTAATTCCACCTTCAATTATTTTAATTATTTATGGTGTGACTGTCCAAGAGTCGATAGCAAAACTATTTATTGCAGGAATTGTACCAGGAATAATGATTGCTATGATTTTTATGACATATGTAATGGTTTGGTCGTTAATAAATAAAAAATCCATGCCTACTTTTAAACAAGACTTCTCACTTATGGAAAAGGTAAGGAAATCAGGAAAACTGATACCTGTTATATTATTAATAGTTTCAGTTATTGGCTCAATTTATACTGGTGTAGCAACCGCAACCGAAGCTGCTTCATTGGGTGTAGTAGGTGCATTAATTTTATCATACTTTCAAAAGAGTTTGTCTTTAAGAACATTTAAAGAGTCTCTCTTGGGTGCTACTAAAACTTCTTGCATGATAGCTTTTATATTAGCTGGAGCCACTTTTTTATCTTTGGCAATGGGTTTTACAGGATTGCCAAGAAATCTTGCTCTATGGATTGAAGCAATGGAACTTTCTCCATATGTTTTAATTTTTGTTTTAATGATCTTTTATATAATTCTTGGAATGTTTCTTGATGGTATCTCTGCTGTAGTTTTAACAATGGCTATAATTGAACCAATGATTAGACAGGCAGGTTTTGACATGATTTGGTTTGGTGTTTTTCTAGTTATTGTTGTCGAAATGGCTCAGATCACGCCGCCGGTTGGTTTTAATCTTTTCGTTCTTCAGGGTATGGCTAATAAAGATATGGGTTATATAGCAAGAAGCGCGTTTCCACTCTTCTTGCTAATGATTTTTGCTGTTATCTTGGTTGTGATATTTCCAGAAATTGCTCTTTGGATGCCTGAGCAAATGATAAAAAATATAAACTAGTATTTTGATTTTTTAGATCCTTCTATAACACCTTTTAGCTGATCATATTCCTCACAATTACATCCCTTAAGAACGCCCAATCTTTCTTTTGCAAGATTAATTCTATTTGTTGCAACATACAACTCACCAAGATATTCATTAATACCTTTATGCTTTGGATTAATCGCTAAACCTTGAAGATAAAATTTTTCTCCGCCTTCAAAGTCCCCAAGTTTTCTTGTGGTAAAACCTAAGTAGTTTAAAGTATCTGCTTTATTCGGTTTTTCTTTGTTAGATTTAATTAAAAATTTCTGCGCTTTTTGATATCTTTTTTTTGCTTTTTCTAATTTCCCTTTTTCCTCCATTTTTTTAGCTACATTTATTAAATTAACTGCTTTATCATATAATGCATTTTTTGATCCAGTATCAGATGATCCTGCTGAAAACGAGGTTGATATAAAAGCTACATATAAAATTAAAGTTAGTATAAATTTTTTTATCATTAAATAAATTTCCTTAAGTTAGTTAGTTTTTTAAGTTCTAAGCCATTATCTATTAAATTATTTTTTATAGATATTGCTGTAGCTAGTGAACTTTCATTATCTCCATGTATGCACACAGAGTCTATTTCACAAGGTATTTGCTTTCCGCTGTGACAATTAATGGCCTGGTTCTGAACCATGCTTAAAACGTGACTTTTTGCTTTATCTGGATCTGTAATAAGTGCATGAGGCTCTTTTCTAGATACTAAGTTTCCATTATCTTCATAATTTCTATCAGCAAAAATTTCGCATGCTATCCTCATATCAAATTTCTTTGCAGCCTCTTCCATCTTTGAACCTGTCGGTACCAAATAGATTAAATCTTTATTAAAATTGCAGATTGATTTTGCAATAATAGTTGCAAGTTCAATATCTTCGCAAGCCATATTATTTAATGCACCATGTGGTTTAATATGTGTAACGATCTCACCATGTTTTTCAGCTATATTTTGTAAAATTTCATACTGATCAATTAATAATTTATTTATTTCATCTGACGATAAATTTAGTCTTTTACGTCCAAAGTTTTCTGGATCATTAAATGATGGATGTGCACCTATGCTAACACCGTTTTTCTTACAAATTTTTACAACTTGGTTCATGCTATCTTCATCACCAGCATGATAACCACAAGCAACATTAGCTGAATTGACAATTTCTAGTAATTTTGGATCATTTTCATCTGAATGATGCTTTGATTTTTCACCTAAATCACAATTGATATTAATTTCCATACTAATAAATCATAAGTATAACATGGTATGATAAAAAATATATTAAATCTTGGTGACGCAGCTTTGTATTGTGACTTTGGAAGTGATGTAAATCAAGAAATTAATTCAAATGTTATCAAATATTTTTATCATATAAAAAAATTAAATTTAAAGGGTATTACAAACTTAACTCCATCTTATAATAAATTAATAATTTCATATGATTTAAATATACATTCTTTTTTATCTTTAAAAAAAAAAATTGAAAACATAGAGATTAAAGAAAACAATAAATTAGAAAAAAACTTAATCGAAATTCCTGTGTGTTGTGATAAGAATTTTGCATTAGATATTAAAAGAGTTGAAAATAAACTAAAATTAAAATCAGAAATAATCCTAGAAAAATTTTTTAGCAAAAATTACTTTTGTTATATGACAGGATTTGTGGCTGGCATGCCTTTTCTTGGTGATCTTAACCAGGAAATGAGATTAAAAAGATTAGAAACACCAAGAGTTAAAGTTCCAAAAGGTTCAGTTGGAATAACAGAACAATTTTGCAACATATACACTTTTGAAACACCTGGGGGATGGAATATTTTGGGAAATACACCACAAAATATTTTTGACACATCTAATCAATCAAACCCCAATCTTGTTAATCCAGGTGATACAATAAAATTTTATAGAATAACTTTAGATCAATATAATGAAATCAAAAGATAGAAACTACTTTAAAATTTTAAGAGCTGGTATCAACACCACATATCAAGACTTAGGAAGAAATAATTTATACCATATTGGTATTCCTTTTAGTGGAGCGATGGATAAAAGAAATTTTCAATTATTAAACTCACTTTTGCAAAATGATTACAATTCACCTGTAATAGAATTCGCTTATCAAGGTCCACATTTAAAGTATTTTGGAAAAGATATTTTTTTTTGTATTTCTGGAAATGTATCATTTAAAATTATAACAAAAGAGGGTGTTACTGATGGTAATTCCTACCAATGTTATTTGTTAAAAAATGGAGATGAAGTCGATATACAATCAACCAACAAGTCTGTTTATGGATATCTTTCGATTAATGGAACTTTTAGTGTTGATTATTATTGGGGAAGCTGTTCAATAAATACACAAGCTCAAATTGGACCAAATAACGGGAATAAATTTTCTAAAGATTTAGAAATTGAAATAATTGATATTAATAATTCTTTTAACAAAAGAAAACTTGATTACTTAGGAAGCACTATTGAAAATATAAGGGTCATTAAAGGCACAAACTATGATTATTTTTCTGAGTCTTCACAAAATAAATTCTTTAAAGAAAGTTTTAAAATTACAAAACTTTCAGACAGAATGGGTATGAGACTAAAAGGTCCAAAAATTGAAAATATCGTTGATCCTAATATAAAATCTGAAGGTTTAGTAAAAGGTGTAATTCAAATCACTTCTGCTGGAGATCCAATAATTATGTTATCAGATCATGGGACTATTGGAGGTTACCCAAAGATTGCTACTGTTATATCTGCAGACTTTGATAGATTAGTACAATTAACACCTGGATCCAATATTAAATTTAAAAATGTAAGCTTAGAGGATGCAGAAACATTATATAAGCTTTATCAGATGGAGACTGATAATCTTATTTCTCAAATTAAATGACTCTAATCACAAAATTGCCAGGACCACTTTTAATTTTTTTTGGTGCTTTCAGTCTAAGTTTTGGAGGATTGATAGTCAAATCTTTCGAAGGTTCTACTCTATGGCAAATTCTATTTTGGAGATCGGTTTTTTTTTTAATTGTAGTTCTGATCTTTTTAATTATCAGCTACAAAAGAGATTTTATTTCAGCATTTTATAAATCTGGAGTACCAGGACTTGTTGGAGGCATTATACTTGCTTGTGGATTTAGTGGTTATGTTTTTGCCATGTATAATACTACAGTCGCGAATACTAATTTTATAATTCAAACCCAAACTTTATTTTTAGCAATCTTTGGATATTTTTTTTTAAAAGAAAAAATAAACTTAATAACATTAACTTCTATAGTTCTAGCTATTTCAGGAATAATTTTGATGGTTGGAAGTTCATTAACAGTTGGACAAATGAGTGGAAATATTGCTGCTTTCATTATGCCGATATCATTTGCAACATTAATTTTAATAGTTAGAAAATTTCCAAGTGTAGATATGGTGCCATTACAATTTATTGCAGGTGTTATTGCTTTGATTATCGGATATTTTATGTCTAAAACGATCTTTATATCTTTAAATGATATTTTTTTAGGATTTTTAGCTGGTTTTTTTCAACTTGGTTTTGGTTTTATTTTTATTACAATCGGCGCAAGATCTACACCTTCAGCTTTAGTTGGAATCATAATGTTATCAGAAGCAGTTTTAGGACCTTTTTGGGCCTGGATGTTTATAAATGAAAATCCTCCAACAACCGTTTTAATTGGCGGATCTATTATTATATTTGCAGTTTTAATTCAATTTTCATCACTTTTAAAATTAAATCAAAGCAAGTAAAATTAATTTTTATGTTTAAAAAAATATTTTATAAAAAAATAAACATTAAAATTTTATTTATATCAATACCTTGTTTGATATTTATAACAAATATCTCTCAAGCTACATTTAAGTATCAACTAAATCAAAAAATTTCTGACGAATTTAATATAACTAGCAGAATTTCTATCCCTTTACCTGATGGAGAATGGAAGGTTATTCATAGAACCGGTGAGCATATTTTTAGAGGTATCCACGCTTACACAATAACGCTAGCTCAAGTATCTAATAATGAGGTAACGAAGCTTTTTGAAATTGAAAAAGTAGAAGGTTTGTCTGCTATTATAGGTTACATGACACCAATAATTGTTGAGGCAGTATTCAAACCAAAAAGGCATGGATGTGTTGACAGAAAATATTATACATTGCTTAAATATTATAAGTCTTCAGGAATAACACATAATTGTGTTTCAATTAAGCATATTGATACAAATTATGAATTATTTGAAAATGATGATCCAAATACGAATTTAGCTTATTTGGTTAATTGGGGAGAAAAAAATAAAATTAATTATTCTGATATTTATCTCGCATATGATGTTTCAACTTATATTCCAAGAATAGCAGATCGATATTTATCATTTAGTTTTCTTCAATCACCCCAAAGTTTCGATAATTATATTCCTATTTATAGTTCTGAATCACAAAGTGAATTTCACCCACAAAATATTGATAATAATAAAAAAGCAAGAGGTGTAATGGATAAATGGTTGGGTCGTATGGCTAATTATCATAGCATTGTAGAAAATAGTCTTAAAATTAAAGGTAAATATAAAATCAAATTTGATAATCAATTTATTAACAATTCCAACAAAAATAAGAAAAACAAGGAATTGGTTGAAATGCTTGAAAAATTAAACCAGCTTTATAAGTCAAATGTTTTAACAAAAGAAGAATTTAATAAGGCAAAAGAAAAGTTGATAAATCAATATAATTAAAATATAAGTCACTTACGGGAGAATGGATTGAAATAAATCCTGCCGAAGGAGCAACCACCCCGGAAACTCTCAGGCAAATGGACCGTACATATTAACTCTGGAAAGAGAATTATTCTCGCCGAAGGAGCAAATCTCTCAGGCAAAAAGACAGAGGGGGCATAAAGAGTTAATATGAGTATAAAAAAAACATCATTAAATAATCTCCATATGAAGTATGGAGCAAAGCTCGTTGAGTTTGCTGGATATCAAATGCCAATTCAATATAAAGATGGTATTATACAAGAGCATAAATATACACGTTCACACTCTGGTATTTTTGATGTTTCTCATATGGGTCAATTGTTTATATCGGGTGGAGATGATCTTACAAATGATCTTGAGAAGATTTTTCCTGCAGATCTGAAAAAATTAAAAACTAATCAAAGTAAGTATTCATTTTTAATGAATAACAAAGGAGGCATACAGGACGATCTGATAATTACTAAGACATCTGATGGATTTTTAATTATCTTGAATGCTGCATGTAAGTATAATGATTATGAAGTAATAAAATCTAAACTTGATAATCAATATAAATTGAATCTAGACGAGTCATTATCATTAATTGCATTACAGGGCCCTGAAGCAAAAAATGTTTTAAATAAAGTAATACCTGGTTGTGACAATTTAAAATTTATGAACGGAAATAATTATGTCTATAACAATGATAAAGTATACATAACTAGATCAGGATATACTGGTGAGGATGGATTTGAAATTTCTATAAAACATAGCGATGCTGAAATTTTTGTAGAAAGTTTGATAGAATATGGATCTAAATTGATTGGTTTAGGAGCGAGAGATACATTAAGAATGGAAGCTGGACTGTGTTTGTATGGAAATGATTTAGACAACGATACCAGTCCAATTGAAGCCAATTTAAAATGGGCAATACCAAAAAGTAGAATTGAAACAGAGTTTGTTGGATCAGAAGTTTTAAAAGATCAATTTCAAAGTGGAGTAAAAAAATTGAGAGTTGGTATAAAACCAGACAGCAGAGTAATTGCTAGAGGAAATACAAAAATTTACAATGATAAAAACCAAGAAATTGGGAAAGTAACAAGTGGTACATTTGGACCAAGCGTTGAACATCCAATAGCAATGGGATATGTCGATAATAGCTATTCAACTGTAAATACAAAAATATTTCTTGAAGTTAGAGGAAAAAAAATTCCTGCAAATATTTGTAACTTACCGTTTTATAAAAAAAATTATGTAAAAGGGGAAATTAATGTCTGAAGTTAAATATTCGAAAGAACATGAGTGGATTAAACTAGATGGAGAAGAAGCTACAATTGGAATAACTAAGCATGCAACAGAAATGCTTGGGGATATAGTATTTGCTGAACTCCCAGAGAAAGGTTCAAATGTTGATAAAGATGGAACTGCTGGAGTGGTTGAGTCAACGAAAGCTGCTAGTGATGTTTACACTCCTGTTAGTGGAGAAGTTATAGATACAAATCAAATGATAGTTGATGATCCATCAAAAATAAATGAAGACCCAGAAGAATCCGCATGGTTTTTTAAACTTAAAATAAAAGACAAATCTGAAATGGATAGTCTTATGAGTAAAGAAGAATATGAAAAATTTGCAAAGGAGACATCAGCATAATGTTACCAAATTCAGAAAAAGATTTTATAAAAAGACACATCGGACCTTCTAAAGAAGACCAATCAAAAATGTTAAATGAATTAAATTATCAATCAATAGATGATTTAATGAATAACACTGTTCCAGAAAAAATAATGTTTAAAGGTGAGCTTAATATCGGAGAGTCTAATTCAGAATATGAGGCGTTAAGAAAATTAAGAGCAATTTCAAAAAAAAATCATGTTTACTCAAATTTTATTGGAATGGGTTATTATGGAACGTATACGCCATATGTCATTTTAAGAAATATATTAGAAAATCCAGGTTGGTATACATCATATACACCTTATCAGCCTGAAGTAGCTCAAGGAAGACTTGAGATGTTGTTAAACTTTCAACAAATGATTGTTGATTTTACTGGAATGGATATCGCTAATGCTTCTTTATTGGATGAAGGTACAGCAGCAGCAGAAGCCATGGGTCTTAGTCATAGATTAAATAAAAAAGATAGTAATTTAGTTTTTGTGTCCGAGGATTGCCATCCTCAAACAGTAAATGTGATTCAAACTAGAGCCGAACCAATGGGATTAAAAGTTTTAGTTGGAAAAGAAGATGAAGTTTTGGATCAATTAAAAGAGGATTTAGTTTGTGGAATTTTACAATATCCTGGAACTTTAGGAGATATTAAAGATCCTAGTGAAGCAATTAGCAAAATTCATAAAAAAAACGGTAAGGCTGTATTAGCTTGCGATTTATTAGCATTAGCAAAATTAAAAACACCAAGAGAACTTGGTGCTGATATAGCTGTTGGGAGCTCTCAGCGATTTGGAATACCAATGGGGTATGGAGGTCCACATGCAGCATTTTTTGCAACCAAAGACGAGTATAAGAGATCGATGCCTGGTAGAATCGTTGGTGTGTCAGTTGATAGACATGGTAACAAGGCATACAGATTATCTTTACAAACTAGAGAGCAACATATCAGAAGAGATAAGGCGACAAGCAATATTTGTACTGCACAAGCTTTATTAGCAATAGTTTCAGCAGCATATGCTATTTATCATGGTCCAGATGGAATAAAAAATATTTCTGAAAGAGTTTCTCAATTAGCAAAAAGTTTTGCTGATAAAATAAAACAGTCAGGTTATGAAATTTATTCTGATTATTTTTTTGATACTGTTACAATTATTACCAAAGAAAAGACTGATCAAATTTATAAAAATGCTCTAAATCAGAAAGTAAATATACGAAAAGTAAATTCTGAAATGCTTGCTGTTTCTTTTGATGAGAGAAAAAACGTTTATAGAGTAAATCAATTATTAAAAATTTTTAATGCTGCAGAATCAATAAAAAAAGAGGATCCTTCAGTTAAATTACCTAATTTACCAAAAAATTTATTAAGAACTTCAAAATATTTAGAGCATCCAATTTTTAACTTATATCATTCAGAAACTGAAATGCTTAGATATCTTAAAAAGCTAGAGGATAAGGATATAGCATTGAATAGAACTATGATAGCACTTGGTTCTTGCACAATGAAGTTAAATGCTGCTGCTGAAATGATCCCGATTTCTTGGAAAGAATTTGCAGAACCTCATCCTTTTGTTCCAGTTGAACAAATGGAAGGTTTTAGAGATTTGTTTACTGATTTAAAAAATTGGTTGAGATCTATAACAGGTTTTTCTGGTGTTTCTCTACAACCTAATGCAGGTGCCCAAGGAGAATATGCAGGTCTAATGGTTATAAGAAAGTATCACTTAGATAGAGATGAAGCTCATCGTAATATATGTTTAATCCCAAGTTCGGCACACGGTACAAATCCAGCAAGCGCACAAATGGTTGGAATGAAAGTGGTTGTTGTTAATTGTGATAAAGAGGGAAATGTAGATTTCGATGATTTAGAGAAAAAAGTAGAGCAACATTCAGAAAATCTTGCAGCTTTAATGGTAACTTACCCATCTACCCATGGAGTATTTGAGGAAAAAATAACTGATATTTGTGAGTTAGTTCATAAACATGGTGGACAGGTCTATATGGATGGAGCAAATTTAAATGCCCTTGTTGGAGTTGCAAAGCCTGGAAATTTTGGTCCAGATGTTTGTCATATTAATCTGCATAAAACATTTTGTATTCCACACGGTGGTGGTGGACCTGGAATGGGACCTATAGCTTGTAAAAAACATTTACAAGTTTATCTGCCTAATCATCCAGTGATAAAAGATTGCGGACCAACAAGTGGAATTGGAGCAGTATCAGCAGCTCCTTGGGGCAGCTCAAGTATTCTATCAATCTCTTGGATGTATATTAAAATGATGGGATCAGCAGGATTAAAGCTTGCTACTCAAGTTGCAATTTTAAACGCAAATTATATTGCCCACAGACTAAAAGATCACTTTCCGATTTTGTACAAAGGTGCAAATGGCAATGTTGCACATGAGTGCATAATTGATATTAGAAATATTAAATCTGAAACAGGTGTAACAGAAGAAGATATTGCTAAAAGAATGATAGATTTTGGATTTCATGCACCAACTATGTCATGGCCTGTTGCTGGCACTATGATGATAGAGCCAACTGAAAGTGAAGGCTTGTCAGAAATAGACAGATTTTGTGACACTTTAATTAAGATTAAACAAGAAATTGAAAAAATTAAATCAGGTGAATTTGATAAAATTGATAATCCAATTAAAAATGCTCCTCACACTGATACTGAATTATCATCAGATGTATGGGAACATAAATATTCAAGACAAGAAGCAGCATATCCTGCAAGTTTTTTAAAACAAAACAAATTTTGGCCTCCAGTTGCTCGGGTAGACAATGTTTATGGAGATAAAAATATATTCTGCACATGTCCAAGTATGGATGAGTTTAAAGAAGACGCAGCATAGCCTTAATGCGAATTGCAGTAATCGGATCAGGAATCTCTGGTTTATCAGCAGCACAAAAGCTTTCCAAAAAACATCATGTTGATTTATTCGAAAGCGAAGATCATTTTGGTGGTCATTCATATACTTTAGATACTTTAATTAATGGTAAAAAAGTTCCTGTAGATATTGGCTTTATTGTTTTTAATCATGAAACTTATCCAAATCTCATAAATTTTTTTAACGAATTAAAAATTGAAATTGAAAAAAGCGATATGTCATTTTCTGTTTCTGTAAAAGATACAAATTATGAATATTGCGGTAGAGGTTTAAACGGAATTTTTGCAAATAAAGCTAATCTTTTTAATTTAAAATTTTTAAAAATGTTTTTTGATATTATAAATTTCTACAAAAAGTGTGATCAAATTAAAAGTTTAAATGAAGAGATTACTCTTGGTGAATTTCTTGAAAAAAATAAATGGTCAAAAAATTTTATTAATTTTCATCTAATCCCAATGGTTTCTGCTATCTGGTCTATGCCCCCAGTAGAAGCAAATCAAATGCCAATTAAATTTTTTTTAAAATTTTTTCAAAATCATGGACTTTTTAAATTAAAAAATAGACCACAATGGTACACAGTCACCAACAGAAGTAGAACTTATGTAGAGAAAGTATTAACTCAAATAAGTGGAGAATATTTTAAAAATTATAAGATTAGTTCGATAAAAAGAAATAAAATTGGTGTTCAAGTATATTACGGTGCTAGTAACGAATTTTTTGACTATGATAAAGTTGTCATCGCTACTCATGCAGATGATGCATTGAAAATTTTGAATGAGCCGACTGAGGAAGAAAAAAAAATACTTTCAAATTTTAAATATAAATCCAATCTAGCAGTAATACATACCGACGATGTATGTATGCCAAACAATAAAAAAGTTTGGTCTTCATGGAATTCCTCAGTTGATAAATCAGATATTAGTAAGACATCATTAACTTATTGGTTGAACTTATTACAAAATCTGAAGACAGAAAAAAATATTTTCTTAACCTTAAATCCTTTTTTTGAAATAGATCAAAAAAAAATCCTACAAAAAGTTACTTTTACCCACCCTTATTTTGATCAAGATGCTTTGAATAATCAAAAATTATTAAAAGAAATACAAAATAAAAGAAATGTATTGTTTTGTGGTAGTTATTTTGGTTACGGTTTTCATGAAGATGGAATAAAATCATCCATTAATATGATTGAAAACCTAAATGATTAAAAATTCCAATATTTACGAAGGTAAAGTAATTCATAAAAGATTTAAGCCAAAATATCACTTTTTTAAATACAACGTTTTCTCACTTTTTTTAGATCTTGATGAAATTAATTTGATACAAAAAAAAATTAAAATTTTTTCTAACAATAATTTTAATATTTTAAGTTTTTATGACAAAGATCACGGACCTAGAGATGGTAGTGATTTAAAAGCCTGGGTAATAGAAAATTTAAAATCAAACAACATTCAATTTGAAAACATAAAGGTAAAATTGCTTTGTTATCCTAGAATATTTGGTTACGTATTTAATCCATTAAGTATTTTTTTCGTTTATGATAATCATTCAAAAATTATAGCTATATTGTATGAAGTTAAAAATACATTTGGTGAGCAACATACTTATATATTTAAAGTCAACGACGAAAAAATAATTACAAATAGCTGCGAGAAGAAGTTTTTCGTTTCACCATTTATTGAAATGAAAAGTAAATACAATTTTAGAATCCTCAAACCTGAAAAAATGTTATCCGTAATAATTGATCAAAGTGATAAGGAAGGAAAATTGTTATATGCTTCACAAGATGGGGTTGCAAAAGAAATTAACAATAAAAATATGCTTATATCTTATATTTCTCACCCTTTAATGACCTTTAAAGTTATTGCCGCAATTCATTTTGAAGCATTAAAATTATGGTTAAAGGGAGTTAAGTTAGTTAAAAAAAACATAAAAATAAAAAATAATATTACGTTTGAAAAAAAATGAATTTTAATCTTTTGTCAGATAAAATCGTATTTAATTCTTTAAAACTAATAAAGCATGGATTTCTTGAAATTCAAAATCATGACAGCAAAATATATAAGTTTGGTAATGAGAGTGAACAATTAAGAGCAAAGATTAAAATTAACAAACCTGGTTTAACACTTCAAATAATAAAATCGGGAAGTGTAGGACTTGCAGAAGCATACATGCGAAATGAATTTGAAACAGATAATCTAACTAATCTAATAGAAATAACAGCTAAAAATATAAAAATTGTCTATAAATTTTCAGGTATTTTTGATTTATCAATGATTAATAAATTAAAGAGTATTTTCATAAAAAATAATAAGAGTAGAAGTAAGAAAAATATTTCAAAACATTATGATTTAGGAAATGATTTCTTTTCATTATGGTTGGATCCTTCACTTACTTATTCAAGTGCAATTTTTGAAAAACAAAAAGACGATTTGTTTTCTGCTCAACTAAATAAATATAAAAAGCTTACAGAATTAATAAAGCCAAACGTAGGAAATAAAATTTTAGAAATTGGCTGTGGTTGGGGTGGCTTCGCTGAATATGTGGGTAAAAATTACGATGTAAAATTAGATTGTATAACAATTTCTAAAGAGCAATTTGAATTTTCAAAAAAAAGAATATTTGAAAAAGGATTGAATGAAAAAGTGAATATATTTTTGAAAGATTATAGAGATGTAAAAGACAAATATGACTCTATCGCATCTATAGAAATGATAGAAGCGGTTGGGCAAAATTATTTAGTCAATTATTTTAAAAGTATTAAAAAAAATCTATCTGAGAATGGAAGGGCCGCGATACAAGCGATAACAATCGATGATAGTTTATTTGACAGATATAAAACCAAAGAAGACTTTATACAAAAATACATATTTCCTGGAGGTTTTTTGCCATCAAAAAGAAAATTATATGATTTATCTAGTAGCAACGGTTTAGAAATTAAAAAATACGAGTCATATGGCTCTCACTATTCCAATACTTTAAAAATATGGAGAGATGAATTCCTAAAAAAATGGGAAGAGATTTCAAAACATGGATTTGATAATAAATTTAAACGTATGTGGCATTTTTATTTGTCATATTGTGAAGCTGGGTTTAAATCAAAGAATATAGATTTAATTCAATTTTCCATGCAAAATAAAATTTAATATGATTAACAAAAAATTTTTTAAAGTATTTTTATTGATAATTTTCATAGGATTAATTACAAGCTGTATAAATAATCAATCTATGAAACCAGAAGATTTTAAAGATCAAAAACCAAGACTAATAATTGAAGAATATTTAAGCGGAAACGTCAAAGCTTGGGGTATACTACAAAATAGATCAGGTAAAGTTACAAGACAATTTTCAGCAGACCTAGACGGTAAGTGGGATGGCAAACAACTTATATTAGACGAAAAATTTATTTGGAATGATGGTGAAATACAAAATAGGCAATGGGTAATAGATAAAATTGATGAACATAATTACGAGGGAACTGCAGGCGATGTAGTTGGTAAGGCTAGGGGGTATTCATATGGCCCAGCATTTAAATTTGAGTATGTTTTGTTAGTTCCTGTGAAAGGAAAAAATATCAAAATTACTTTTGATGATTGGATATTTATGCAAGACGAAAGAGTAGCTATCAACAGAGCTAAGATGACAAAATTTGGAATTAAAGTTGCAGAGTTGACTGTGATGTTTGTTAAAGATTAATTTTATTTTTTTTGTAATTTAGTTAATTTCCGTATTAAATAAAAATATAATCGATCAGGTATTATTTTTAAAAATTTAAGGATCAAAGTTAATTCTTTTGGGTAGTGTATTTCAAAATTAGAACCATTAATAAGCCCATCATAAATTTTGTCTGCCGAGAATTCTGGAGTTTTTAGAAAAGGCATCTTAAAATCATTCTTATCAGTCATTGGTGTTTTGATAAAACCTGGAGAAACTAAACAAACCCTCACGCCATATCTTCCAAAATCAAAATGTAAACTTTCAGCAAGATTACTTAAAGCAGCTTTGGATGGTCCATAGCCACTTGAGTTAGGTAAGCCTTTGTATCCTGCAATCGAAGATACAATGGTAATAATACCTTTTCCTCTTTCTCGAAAATGAGTTTCAACTGCTTTTATACAATTTAATGTTCCAAAAAAATTTACTTTAAATACATTTTCAATTTGCTCTATATCAATTTCTTTTTCTTTTTTTGGATCCCAAGTTCCCGTAGAAAAAAAACAAATTTCGATGTCACCAAGTTCCTTTTTTATATTTTCAAAAACAGACTTACACTTTTCCTTATCATTTACATCAAGTGGAAAAGATTTAATATTTTGATGCTTATCTTCGATTTCTTTTAATAAATTTTCTCTTCTTGCAGAAATAGCAACTGTCCATCCATTATTAGCAAATTTTAACGCAAGTGCTTTGCCAATTCCTGTACTTCCGCCGGTGATCCAAATTACTTTTTTATTCATATTTAACTGCTGTATAGTACTTAAATGCTAAAAAATAAAATTTTATCTTTTATTCTCTTTGCAATTACTACGTTTTCAGCTTCATTTATTGGAGGTTTCGTTACTATAAATTTTAAAGAACCTTGGTATTCAAATTTATCTAAACCTCAATACAATCCACCAGATTGGATATTTGGGCCAGTATGGACATTACTTTATTTATTTATGACAATAGCCATATGGAATGCGTGGCATAAAAACACGAAAAATTTAAATATTGTATTTTTATATTTCATTCATCTTTTTTTTAATACAACTTGGAGTGTTGTTTTCTTTGGTTTCCATAATATTTCTTTAGCAATTTTAAATCTTGTTGTGTTAATTATATTTATTGTTTTATTGGTATTTAAATATAAGAATATAAGTCAATTAAGCATGTATTTGATGATTCCATATTTGTTATGGTGTTGTTTTGCATTGCTTTTAAATATAAACATTTTTTTGATAAACTAATATGGATGATGTTGTAATAGTAGGTGGTGGTATAATTGGAGCTGCAACTGCATACTTTATGTCCAAAGAAGGCAGAAAAGTAAAAGTCATTGAAAGGGATCCAACTTATAAAACTGCGTCATTCCCATTATCACTTGGTGGATTTAGACGACAGTTTTTTCAAAAAGAAAATATTCTTTTAGGAAAATTTGCAAGGGAATTTATATTTCAAATACCAGAATTATTAAAAACTGAAAAAAATCCAAATCCAACAGCTAGCATGGTGCCTAATGGATACCTTCTAATGTTTGGACCAGATCATGCAGAAGAGCAATACAGAGCTTTAGAAAATCATAAAGAATGTGAAGCGGGTACAAAAAATATTAAAGGTTCTGAATTGAAAAAATATTTTCCTTACATTAATGAGGAAGGAATTGAAACTGCAACATTTACTGATAACAAGAGCGAGGGATGGATTGATCCATTTTTATTTCATAGCGCATTAAAGCATAAAGCAATTGATCTTGGGGCAGAATTCATTAAGGGAGAAGTTAAGAGCCTATCTGAAATTAATGCAAAGACAATTATTTCTGCAGCTGGGTGTTGGACTAAAGAACTACTTGAAGATATTCCTGTAGTACCTCAAAAACATACAGTCTTTAGAGTTAAATGTCCTAAACATATTCCAGAGATGCCATTATCCGGAGATCTAACAACAGGAGTATATTGGCGACCAGAAGGAAAAGAATATTTAGCAGGTTCTCCAATTTCAGTATTTGATGCAGAAGATCTTGAACCTGCATGGAATGATTTTGAAGAATTAGTTTGGCCTGCTCTTGCAAAAAGAATACCAGCATTTGAAGAACTAAAGTTAACAGGTGGATGGGCTGGATATTATGATTGTAACAAATTAGATAATAATGCTGTAGTTGGAAAACATCCAAAATATGAAAATGTTTACATGGCCTCAGGATTTACCGGCAGAGGTTTAATGCAAGCACCAGGAATTGGTAGAGCTCTAACTGAATTAATAACTACAGGCAATTATCAAACTATAGATATTAGTGTTTTTGCAGTCGAAAGAGTATTAAATAGCTCAGCAAGACCCGAGCCCTACGTCTTATAATTTTTTTACGTAAACTCCCATCATCCCATTAAAAAAAGATACAGCAATTATAAGAATTTGACCTTTTAGTGAGTAAAAATCAAATGATGGATAAAAACTGATAGCTATACTCAAAAAAATATAGGTTAATAAAAAGGGTCTATAAAACTTCTTTAAAAATTTCATAAAAATTCTAATTAAATTTTTACAAGCATTTTTCCTATGTTTTTACCTTCTAATAAATCAATGAATGATTTTGGCGTATTTTCTATACCTTCGTAAACAGTTTCTTTAAATTTAATTTTATCTTCTAATAACCATTTAGTCATATCGGTTTCAAACTGTTCTCTATCATTTTCATGATCAAAAATTATAAAACCTTTAATAGTTAGTCTTTTTACAAGAACATGAGCCATATTTTTTAAACCAGAGCCAGGATTAGTTGCATTCATTTGGGATATCCTTCCACAAATTACAATCCTTCCAAAGTTCTTCATTTGAAAAATAGCTGACTCTAAGAAATCACCACCTACATTATCAAAATATAAATCAAATCCTTCAGGACAAACTTCTTTAAGATGCAAAACAAGATTTTCAATTTTTTTATAGTTAAACGCATGATCAATTTTTAAATCATTTTTTAACCATTTAACTTTTTCATCTGATCCTGTACTTGCAATTACTTTACAACCCATATTTTTTGCAATTTGACAAACAGTAGATCCAACACTACCTCCAGCTGAAGAAACAAGGATTGTTTGACCTGGTTTTAATTCACCATGTTTAAAAAGTCCTATATAAGCTGTATGACCTGTCATTCCAAGTGGACCTAGATATGTTTGTATAGGAATATTCATTGGCTCAATTTTTTTTAGATCATTGGAATTACAAACAAAGTAATCTCTCATTCCAAAATTACTAAAAACAATATCTCCTTCTTTAAAATTTTTGTCTTTAGATTCTTTAACTATTCCTAACGCATAACCTTCCATCTCTTCACCAATATTAAAAGGTGGTTTATAGTTTTTTCTTTCAGTCATCCTTGCCCTCATATAAGGATCAACTGAAATCCATAAATTTAAAACCAATACATTGTTCTTGACATCTAAAGATATCTCTTTTGTTTTTATTGCAAAGTCAGTTTCTTTTGGCAAACCTGTAGGGATATAGTTTTTTAAAGCTACGAATTTGCTTGTTACAGGCATTAATTATGATCCCCAAATAATATCAAGTATTCTCTCTCTTTTGCATGCTTTCTTATATTTTAAATAATTTTCTAAATATACTTGATAGTAATCTTGATGTTTATCCTCTGCTTTGTAAAAAATCTCAAATTCTTTAACATATGTGACTACCTTCTTTTTAAATTTCTTTTCTAATCTTTTTATATCTTTCTCAATTAAATCTTTCTGATAATCGTTTTCATAAAATGCTACAGATCTGTAGCTGTATCCTTTATCGCAAAACTGGCCATAAGCATCAAATGGATCAATATTAAGCCAGAAGTTTTTTAAGAGTTCTTTATAGGATATTTTCTCTTTGTCATAAATTATTTCAACAACCTCAAAATGACCAGTATCTCCATAGGTGACTTCTCTATATGTTGGATTTGCAGTGATCCCTCCTGAGTAACCTGATATAACTTCTTCTACACCTTCCAACATTTCAAAAGATTCTTCCATGCACCAGAAGCAACCTCCTGCAAAATACGCTTTATCTTTTGAATGAGAGAATGATGTCGATACAAGAAATAATAGTAAAAAGTAGTAAAATAACCTCATATCTAAAATATATAATAATGAGGGTTTAAATCTATGGTATTAAAGGTAGCTACTTATTTAAGTAGCATACCTTTAATAAATTTATTTTATTTTTTTTGATATTTAGCAGCTTCTTCTGATCCACTAGTTGCAGACCCTTTACTGTAAGAATGCGCACCCATTCCTGCTAATTGGCCATCTTTTACGATCAAATATTGATTTCTAATTTCTTTTCCTTCAAAGAAACATTCCAATATTTCTCTAACACCATCTGCATATCTTGCTTGAGCAGATAAAGATGTACCAGAAGTGTGAGGTGTCATTCCATGATTTGGCATTGTTCTCCATACATGGTCGTTTGGAGCAGGCTGTGGAAACCATACATCACCTGCGTAACCACTTAGCTGTCCACTTTTTAGGGCTTTAGCTATTGCATCTCGATTACAAATTTTACCTCTTGCAGTGTTAACTATGTATGCTCCTTTTTTCATTTTACTTATCATTTCATCATCAAACAAATTTTCAGTTTCAGGATGAAGTGGGCAATTAATTGTAACAACGTCGCAAACTTTTACCATAGACTCCACTGATTCATGAAAAGTTAAGTTTAGTTCTTTTTCAACACTGTCAGGTAATTTATGTCTGTCAAAATAGTGCAAATGAACATCAAATGGTTTCATTTTTCTAAGTGCATCTAATCCGATCCTTCCAGCAGCAACGGTTCCTATATGCATTCCTTCAACGTCATAACTTCTTTGAACAGCATCTGCAATATTCCATCCACCTTCATTAACTATTCTATGTTGATTGTGATAATCTCTAACCATTGAAACAATCATCATTACTATGTGTTCAGCAACTGATCTAGAATTACAGAAAGTTACTTCAACAACATCAATTTTATTATCCATTGCTGCTTGTAAATCAACGTGATCAGAACCTATTCCTGCTGTTATTGCCATCTTAAGGTTTTTAGCTTTAGCGATTCTTTCTTTAGTTAAATAATAAGGGAAAAATGGTTGAGAGATAACAATGTCAGCATCAACAATATGTTTATCCGCTTCGCATCCATCTCCATCTTTACTGTTAGTAACAACCAATTCGTGTCCATTACTCTCTAAAAACTTTCTCAAACCAAGTTCACCTGAAACACAACCAAGTAATTGGCCTGGTGTAAAATCTCTTCCTTTAGGCGATGGCAATGTCATTCCATCTGGATATTTCTCTAATTTTGGTAAATCCGACAGAGGATATGATTTAGGCATTCCTCCTTTTGGATCATCATACAATACACAAAGTACTTTCATTTTTACTCCTATTACTAGCTTCTCTAAGCTGAATTATTAATTATTATTTGAAAAGACTAGCACAAGTTAAATAGGACTAGCAAACAAATTGTGTTTATTTTGGGTAATTCCTTTTAGCAATAAATTTGTTCAAGATTATGCCAAAAACTATCACAATAATTGATCCGCTTATAACTGGGGAAATTAAATATTCAAATGAAACTGACCCCATGATCACAATTATAGGATTTCCTCCTGCGGGAGGGTGGGTTACATTAAGAATAATCATTAATCCGACACCTATTCCAACAGCAACAGGTATAATAATATATATCGGAAGTGGAACGAAATTCACAAATATCACACCAACAAGTGAAGTTAAAAAATGACCAAAAAATATATTTTTAGGTTTTGCAAAAGGACTTTCTGGATACCCATAAAGCAAAACCATTGTAGAACCAAAGGAAGCAATCAAAAATAATCCATAAGGTGTTTTATAAGTAAGCAATGACAAAACCCCAATTGTCATAGTAGAAAATATTGCAGCGATAGCAGGTTTTTTAATATCTAAATTATTCATCAATGCTGAGTTTCTTAATTGCAATTAATGGCATTAATACACAGTTTTTTCTAGATATATTTTTTTTATTAAACAATTTATTAAATTTATTTAGATTTTTTGGCAAAGGTTTAATTTCATTTTCAAAATAATCGATAAGATTTTTTAACAAATAATTAATTTTATTTTTACTTTTTTTGATAAGTTTATGAGATATTAAGCTTGCAGAAGCTTGACAGTAAACACAGGATTTTGTCTGATACCCAATATCTTGTATTATATTTTTCTTAATATTAACTCTCATTTCAATTATATCGCCACAAGTTTTATTTTTATATTTCGATCTATGAGTGTAATCTTTCAATATTTTATTATTAGTCGTGTCGGATGCAATTTTTATTATATCTAAATCCATATTTATTTAATAATATCACTAAAAATTTATAAAAAATAAATTAATTTATGCCTGATTTAAAAAATCCTAAAGTAGCTATTCCAATTGTTTTATTTGCAGGCATACTTTGGTCATTTGGACCATATGTTGTAAGACATATAGACCAACCCGAAACTGTCCCTTGGCAATACTTGTTTGCAAGAGGCATTGTTATTTTTTTATTGCTGAATGTTTACTTATTTCTGGAAGAAGGAATTTCATTTTATAAAAATTATTTTAAAATTGGGATATCTGGAATTATAGGTGGTGTCGGTTTAGGAACAGCAATGATAACTTTTATTTGGTCAATTACTAACACGACAGCAGCAGTAACTTTATTATGTTTAGCTGCAATGCCTTTTATAACCGCGCTACTTGGTTTTCTATTTTTGAAAGAAAAAATTTCAATCACAGTTTGGATATCAATTTTAGTCGCTGCATTTGGTATAATAGTAATGGCCTACGGTAATGACGAAGAAAATTCTTTAATGGGTCTAATTTTTGGATTAGTATCTGCACTAGGTTTTTCAATTTTTTCAGTAAGTCTGAGATGGAGAAAACAAACCCCTAAGTTTACAACTGTTGCTATAGCAGGATTATTTTGTTTTTTATTTTCAACAGTTATGCTTTTAAATAACGATGCAAATTTCTTATCTTCAAATAAAAATGAAGCATTATTTGCCACTCATGGAACACTTGTGTGCATGGGCTTAATTCTTTATTCAATTGGGTCTAAACATATTCCTGCAGCTGATTTAACGCTATTGTCTTTGACTGAAGTAATAGGAGGAATATTTTGGGTTTGGCTGCCATGGCTTGGAATAAATGAAATTCCTTCAACTAATACAATTATTGGTGGCTTCTTTATTTTTTTAGCTATTTTTTATTATAGTATGATAATGCAATCTAATAGAAGATTTATTGGATTAAATTAATTTTACATGGTTCAAAATAATAAGATTGTTAATAGTTGGAATGAATGGGATCCATTAAAACATGTAATTGTTGGAAGAGCAGATGGTACTTGTATTCCAGCACCTGAACCTGCTTTAGATGCTAAAGTTCCAGAAGACTCTGATATGCGAGGAACTTATGGTCCAAGAACTAAGGACACTGTCGATAAAGCTAATGAACTATTAGATAACTTTTCAAATTTGCTTGAAAAAAGGGGAATAAAAGTTGATAGACCAACACCTTTAGATTTTAATCAACCAACATCAACTCCTGACTGGAAAGCCGAAACTATGTTTGGATGTATGCCACCTCGAGATGTTTTGTTAACTGTGGGAAATGAAATATTAGAAGCTACAATGAGCTACAGGTGCAGATGGTTTGAGTACCTATGTTACAGACCATTATTAAAAGACTATTATAATAAAGATCCAAATATGAGACATGAGTCAGCGCCAAAACCCAGATTAACAGATGCCGATTATAGAAAAGATTATTTATCAGATAAAATTGGTGTAACTAAAAGACTTGAATGGACAGAAAATAAATACTTTGTCACAACCGAGGAAGAGCCATTATTTGATGCCGCAGATATTTTAAGATTTGGAAAGGATTTGGTTGTACAACACGGATTTACAACTAACTTAAAAGGAATTGATTGGATAAAAAGACATTTTAAGGATCATAGAGTTCATGCTGTAAATTTCCCAGGCGATCCTTATCCAATTCATATTGATGCAACCTTTACCCCAATTAAAGAAGGGTTAATTATTAATAATCCACAACGAAGACTTCCAAAAGAACAAAGAAAATTATTTGAAGATAATGGATGGGAAATTATTGATGCTGCACAACCTGCTCATAATACCCCACCACCACTTTGTTACTCTTCAGTATGGCTATCAATGAATGTTTTAGTTCTTGACCCTAAAACTGTATGCGTTGAAAAAAGTGAAAAATATCAAGCTGAACAGTTAGATAAATTAGGTATGGAAGTTATCCCTGTAGAATTGAGAGATGCATATGCTTTTGGTGGAGGCCTTCATTGTTGTACAGCCGATGTTTATAGAGAAGGTACTTTAAAAGATTATTTTCCAAAACAATAAAATGAACGCAAAAATTAATACAAAACGTAAAAGAGTAAAATTTGCTTCAGACAATGTGACAGGAGCTTGTCCAGAAGTTTTGGATGCAATTATCAAAGCAAATGATGGTATTGCTCCTCCGTATGGTAACGATGAAATTTCAGGTGTGTTACAAGAAAAATTTTCTAAAATTTTCGAAAAGGATGTAATTGTTTACCCCACAGCATCAGGAACTGCATCAAATGCTTTAGCACTTTCTGCTATTTCTCCATCATTTGGAAATATTTATTGCCATAAATTTTCTCATATCAATGTTGATGAGTGTGGAGCCCCTGAATTTTATACAGGTGGAGCAAAACTTGTTCCATTAAACGGTAAAGACGGCAAAATAACAGTTGATGAGCTAAATGATAATATTGGAGGGTTTGGAATTGTGCATCATACTCAACCATCTATTGTTAGCATTACTCAAGCAACAGAAACTGGTGAAGTTTATACTTTAGATCAAATTAGAAATATCTCTGAAATTGCACATAAAAAAAAATTAAAAGTACATATGGATGGTGCTAGGTTTGCTAATGCGCTTGTTTCACTTGATGTTACACCTGCAGAAATGACATGGAAATCAGGAATTGACATATTATCTTTTGGGGCAACGAAGAACGGATGTATAGCAGCTGAAGCAATTATTATATTTAATAAGGAATTAGTTGGCAATTTACCTTTTTTGTTAAAAAGATCCGGTCATCTATTGTCTAAAATGCGTTTTGTTTCTGCACAATTAGATGGATATATCTCAAATAATGTTTGGTTAAAAAATGCAAGACATGCAAATCTGATGGCAAAAAAATTAAGCGATGGTTTAGTTTCTAGTAATCAAGTTAAACTTGAATATCCAACTGAGGCAAATGAAGTTTTTGTTAAACTGCCAAAAAAGATGGTTGAGCATTTAAATTCAGAAGAATATATGATGAGCAATGAGGAATTAGGCGGTAAGACGGTTAGACTTGTTACAGCTTGGAATACCAAAAGTAGTGAAGTAGAAGAGTTTCTAAAAACTATATCTAATTAACTAGGATTTTCTTTTAAAAATTTAATATAGTTGATTACTTCATCAAATTTGTCATCAGGAATATCTTTATATGTAGAATTAAATTTGTTTTTTACACATATTGCTACATGAGCATATGGATTTCTTCCTTTTGGATGATTTGGGTGATCAGGAAGTTGACCATCCAAATAATCGCCAGCTTCCTGAATAATTTTCCACAGTTTACTTGTATTTTCCTTGTTCATACTGCTTCAAACTTTGTTTTATCTCAAAAAGTTCTAGGATTAATTAGATTAATAGAGATTCAACAAATTCCCAATCTATAAGATTATCAACAAATTTATCTAAATATTCAGGTCTTCTATTTCTATAATCAATGTAATATGAATGTTCCCAGACATCACAACCAAGTATTGGTTTTAAGTTATCAATTAAAGGATTAGCAGCATTAGCTGTTTTTGTAACGACCAATTTATCATTATTTAAAGATAACCAACACCAACCTGATCCAAATTGAGTTATACCTGCTTGTTTAAATTGATCTTTAAATTTTTCAACGCTTCCAAAATCTTCTACAATTTTTTTCTCAAGTTTTGACGGAATATTCCCACCACCTTTTGGCTTCATGCACTTCCAAAAAAGATTATGGTTCCAATGCTGGCTTGCATTATTAAATATTCCAGCTTTTGAGTTATCTTTTGAGCTTTTAACAATTATATCTTCCAATGACATTTCAGCCATGTCCGTATCTTTTATAAAATTGTTAAGATTTGTTATGTAGGTTTGATGATGTTTTCCATGATGTAATTCTAATGTTTCTTGTGACATTATTGGAGACAAAGCCTCATTAGAATAATCTAGTTTTGGTAATTCAAATGTCATAGTTATTTTTTATAATATTTTCTTGTAAATAAACTTAATTAAGTTGACGCAATTAAATACAAAATTAGTTTTCTAAAGCGTTTTCTTCTCTCATAAGAATAGGTCGACCATCTTGAGCAGTGTTTAAAGGTATAATCTTACCATTGTATCTTGCGCATAACGTAGGTGCACTTCTCACTTGTTCTCCCAAATTTACTTCTAAATCTGCTATAACTAATTCAACCCCTTTCAATATACTCAATATCTTCATTATTCCTCCGTTTTATGATGATGGCTTAAATATTAAACACAAGCCGTTATTACAATATCTCTTTCCTGTCGATCCAGGACCGTCTTCAAAGACATGTCCGTGATGAGCACCACATTTTGCACAATGGTATTCAATTCTTTTCATGCCAAAGCTGTAATCAACCTTAGTTTTAAAAGCTCCAGGAAGCGCCTCTGTAAATGATGGCCAACCAGTTCCACTATCAAATTTCGAGCTAGACTTAAATAGTTTAGCTCCACAATTTGCACAGTGATAAAAACCTTCTCTTTTCTCATAATTAAGAGGGCTTGAGAATGGTCGTTCGGTTGCTTCCTCAAACATAATTTTTTTTTGGGCCTCTGTTAAATTTTGATTAATTATTTTTTTGGTTTCAGCTAATGAAATTTTGTATGGAAAAATACTGTATAATAATGATCCAAATATAGATAATTTTATAAATTTTCTTTTGTTCATAACTTTCTTAATAGATCAATATTACTTTATTTGAATGAGATATTTTGACAGTTTCGATTTTAAATTGGTAGCTCCATAATTAATGAAGCTACCAGTTATATTATTGTCCAGGAGCTTTATAACCACTTGATACTTTTGTTGCATGATTTGCAATTTCATTCATTGGTGTTTCTTCACAAATGGCGATATTTTTAAGTGCACCACTTCCCTCAGTAGCCATTTTTATAGCAGCCATTTGCTCAAATGTACCATGGGTTTCAACCATAAAGTCATAGGGTCCTCTCAAATATGTGTAAGATTTCATTTCAGCACCAACACTTTCAGAACACTTTCTAGCAGCCTCAGATCTATCTGATCCAGGATCTTTTAAAAAACCTGCGAATGCTTTCTCTGTAAAATTTCCCATTAAAAAAAATTTAGCCATAGATACCTCCTTTAAATGTATTATAGCACTTAAAATAATTTTTTTAATATTTTATTGATTAATAAAAAATTTATTCTCTTCCAATTTCCAATAATTGCGGTGGTTCAAATACTCCACTTTGTATTTCACTGTTTGATATATTTATCATGGATTTTGCAACAATTTCTGCATTAATCGATTTATATTTTTTTAAATCTCCAACTAAAATTGGCGATATACATTTCATAGCAAAAATACCTATTTTTTCTCCAAGTCTTTTCTCATTTCTTTTTCCAATTAAAAATGAAGGTCTAATTACAATAAATTTTTTAAAGTTTAGTTCTCTTAATTCTTCTTCAGCCATACCTTTATTTTTTAAATACAAATTTGTTTTTTTTGAACTGGCACCCAATGAAGAAATATAAGTAAAATTTTGTACATTATTATCACTACAAATTTTTCCAATAGTTAAAGGTAAATTATACTCTATGTTTATATAATCTTGTTTGTTAGGTGTTTTTTTTCTTGTAGTTCCAATACAAAAAAAACAATCATCACCTTTTATTTCTGACTTAATATTTTCTAATTTCGTAAAATCTGTTTGAACAACTTCTATTTTGGGATCGATTTTTGAAGTAGAAGATCTTACAAAAACCTTAATTTTTTTATATTTTTGATCATCAGCTAACAATTTAAGTAATATTCCACCAATTAATCCAGTTGAGCCGAATATTAATGCTGTTTTCATAATTTTGAACTTACACTAAATTTTCTTAAATTCGTTTAAATTATTTGGTTCATCTATTGGTTCAGTTGAAGGATTAAGTTCTATACCTGCTGGAGTAATAGTTTGAGGCATAGGTACAAATTGTGAATCTGGGTTATCACCAGACTCTCTTACTTGCATTCTATATATTCCAAATAAACCAATAAATGAATGAAATATAATTAAGAAAATAAAAAATCCATTTTCTCCTAAAAATTCCATAAATAATGAGCACATAAAAGGACCGCAAATTGCACCAAGACCAAAAACAAATTGTAATCCTGCTCCTGCTGCTACAAATTTTTCTTTTGGTATAAAATCATTTGTGTGTGCAAAAATTAATGCAAACATTGGTAGACTACAAAAAGAAAAACACATTATACAGATATAAAAAAATAATTTTGATGTAGCTAAACCTGCAGGCATATACATTTGACCCGAAGAAATAATCGCCAAAAAACAAAATAAAGCTGCTCCAAATGTTGTATAAATAATTACAATTCTTCTATCCAAAACATCTGATAATTTTCCAATTGGCCATTGAGATATAGCTCCAGATATAGCAAATAAAAATGTTACTATTGATACTTCTAAAATACTAAAATTCATCGATGTAGCATAAACTGCAATCAATGAGAAAACAGCTGAATGTGATATTCCAATTAAAAACGAACTTACAACACCAAATGGTGATGATTTATAAACTTCCTTTAGCTTCATGCCTGATATTTTTTTAAAGTTTGGAGCTTTTCTTTTCGTTAATAATATTGGAACAAGAGACAATGACATAAATAAAGATATCAGTATAAAAGGTTGAAAGTTCTCTGGTTTACTAAAGTTTATGAAAAACATTCCAATCGCCATAGAGGCATACATAATAATCATGTAGATTGATAAAACACTACCTCTATTCTTATTTGTAGATCTATCGTTTAACCAGCTTTCAGCAATTGTATAAAGACAAACCATGCTAAATCCAGAAATCATTCTAAGCACAAACCATGAAATAGGATTTACAAAAATAGAGTGTAATAAGACCACAATTGAAGTGACAGAAGCAAAAGCTGCGAATACTCTAATATGCCCAACTCTATGAATTAATGATTGTATAATTTTTGCTCCAATAAAATATCCAACAAAATATCCAGAAAATAAAAAACCTGTCGATGACAGACCAAAATTTTCTTTAACTGCTCTAATACCTAACAGAGTACCTTGAAAACCATGAGCTAGCATTATAAATGCCATACCCATAAAGAGAGCCCAAGAGTTTTTTATAATTTTGTTCATAAAATTAGCGGTGTTTATGGGCGATCTAATTTTAAATCAAGACAAATTTGTGACAAAAAGAAAAATAATTTTATTTATAAGAAGATTTTAATTTTAGATAAGAGTGAACAGCTATAGTGAATATAATTACAAGTCCACCAACTATTGTCTCTAGACTAGGCTGCTCTTTGATAACTAACCAAACCCAAATGGGTCCTAAAATGGTCTCAAGAAGAAAAAACAGATTAACTTCCTCGGCAGGTATAAATCTTGGAGCAATCGTCACCAAAACGAATGGTATTGCTACACACAAAATACACATTAAAGGTATATAGATCAGGTCTTTTTCAACTAACTCATAACTTTCAACGAAAAAGAGAGCAAATAGAGCTACTGTAAGCTTACCGACAACTGCTGAAGGTAGCAAATCTCTATCTTTTGCCGACCGGATTATTACCGCGTTGGTGGCAAGTCCAAAAGCTGTTGTTATACCCATAAGATCACCAAATAAGTTACCCATCTCTAGAGAGTCGTAGAATATATATATTACAGCCACTAAAGTAATAGCTATAGCTATCCAAGTCTTCTTATCGGGAACCTCTTTTAAAAATATTGCACCAAGGATTGCCGAAAGCATGGGTGCCATTGCAATCATTATTAATGTATTTGCTACATTTGTATTTTGGATTGAAATTATAAATGTGATGTTACAAATCGAAAAACTTATAATATAAAAAATACCAGCATAACCAACATTCAAAAATGCTTTAATAAAGTTTTTTTTATAAAATATAAGAAGTCCAATTAATACAGCTACAAATGGTATCGCACCTCTATAAAACAATAATCCCCAAGTATCTATCGAAGATAATCTAATAAAAAGTGAATCTGGCGTGATGAACATCACAGCTATAAATGCAAGAGATGATCCTTTTTGCTGATTTGATAAGTTTTTCAACTATAAACCTTTCCAAAAAGTCTTAGCCAAGTTTATCTGAGATAAATCAAAGTATGTTTTTATACCCGTTGGTGATGTTACATTTATATCTCCATTTAACTTTCCATCAATAAAGTCTATTCCTGCAAAGTAAATTCCGTCTTTCTTAATTTTTTTTGCAATTATATTTGAAACTTTTAGCTCTTTATTACTTAAAAATGCTATTTTAGGTTTTGCACCTTTGCTCATATTGCTCAATATTGATCCTGATTTAGGAACTCTAGATATAGCTCCGCAAACCTTACCATTTATAATAAAAACTCTTTTATCTCCAAACTTAATTTTATTTAAAAATTTTTGACACATAATGTGACCGTGTTTTTTCAATATTTGTTTTATTTTAAGTAAATTAAGCTTCCCTGAAATAAGATTTATATCATTGCCACCATAGCTATGAATAGGTTTAATTATTATCTTTTTATTTTTTTTGAAAAATTTTTTAATTTCAATCAAATCTTTAGTAAATATTGTATCCGCCATATAATTTTTAAAATTTAAAGAATAAAATTTTTCTGAAATATTTCTTACTGAAGTAGGATCATTAATAATTTTTGTTTTATCTTTGATTCTATCTAACATTAATGTTGTAGAAATATATTCCAAGTTAAAAGGTGGATCCTGTCTGATTAAAATATATTTTGCAAAGGATAAGTCTAATTTTGATTTTTTTAGAATTTTATAAAATTTCTTTTTTGAATAATCAATTTTAATAAAATATCCTTCACTTACAGTTTTTCCTCTTATATTCGATAAGTTTTCTGGATAATAATAAAATAATTTATAACCCATGTTTTGAGCTTCATTAGCTAAAAAAATAGTAGTATCTGTTTTGATATTTATTTTTTTTAAATTATCACCTTGTATAGCAACAATTTTATTGGTCATATAAATCATTCAAATTTTCGGAATTTGAATACTTACTTATTATATTATCAGCATTTGTTTTTTTATTTTTTACAATTTTTTCTAAGTGATCTAAAAACTTTGCTTCACTTAATTTTTTTCTATTTAAAAAGTCTCTCTTTTTTAATCCTGATTTTGATATGTCTAATAGTCTCTCTGCCCAATACGAAATATCCTTGCCCATCAAGTTTGTTTTTAAGCCATTTTTAGGGGCATTTTTATAAGCTGAAAGCACTTCATTAGCTTCCCAATTTTTAATTAAATCTAAAGCTTCTTCCAGATTTCCATAAATTAATCCAGTGAATAGGGCAGGACCAGCACATAAACACTCCCATCCGCAAGCATCCATTGATCTTAATTCGATATATTGTTTTAATCTGTTCTCTGTAAATATTGTTCCTAAATGTGTATCAAGATCATTAGTACTTGGAATTTTGTTTCCAATTTCTTTAATTTCTCCATTCATAAAGTTTTTAAATAAATATTTTTTTCCAGATATATAATTACCTTCACTTTGTAAAAATAAGATTGGATAATTCATAATATAATCTGCATATTTTTCAAAATTTACATCTTTTAAAAAAAACTCAGGCAATCCACCTCTAGATGTTTCTTGCCAAACTTTAGATCTGTAAGATAAGTATCCACTATTACTTTTTTCAACTATAGAGGAATTTGCAAAAAGTCCGATAGATATTGGAACTAAATTATTTGCCAACTTAAATTTTTTTATAAAATCTTCCTCTGAAGTATAATCTAAATTTAATTGTGTACCTGCAGTTTTATACATCATATCTAAACTTAGTTTTCCTCCAACAGGCATATCTTTCGTCATAACCTCATACCTTTTTTTTGGATTATTAGGTATATCTTCAAGTTTAGATATAGGATCATATCCAGAACTTACTATTTTAAAATCTAATTTTTCAATTACCTGATTTAATTCAAATAAATATTCATGAGATTCAGCACAAGCTTCATGAATATTATTTAATTTTGCACCAGATAACTCTATTTGATTGCCCGGCTCTAAAGTAATACTTTTGCCATTCTTAGTTAACGCTATTGGATTTTTTGCTTCAAAAATAGGTTTCCAGCCAAACTCATATAAATTTTCAAACATTTTTTTGATATTGGAATAATCAATTCTAGTATTTGTTTTTTTATCAAAAATAAATTTTTCATGCTCAACTCCAATCTTTAAATTAGATTTATCCTTTGAGCCTGACTTAAAGTATTCTATTATTTTTTCCTTTGTTTCTATCATTAGCTTATATTGTTTCTTTTTAGATAATCTTCAATTTCCTTTATATTACTTAATTTGTTAGAGCAAGTTTGATTTTCACATATAACAATTTTTGCCTCTTTTACTTCATTATCTAGATATTTAAATGTAGCTCTAGTAAAAAATTTTTTTTGCAAATACTTTTTTAAATTAGGATCTAAATTTTGCTTTCCATGAATTGTAAAAGATATACTTTCATTACAAATATCCAATGATTTTACAAAGCTAAACATTTGTGCAAAGTTTGAGTTTAAAACTTGGTGGAAACTTTTTTTTAAAATATCAATTTTTTCAAACCATATTTTATCGCTAGTTATTATATATATTTTATTACATAAGTTTAAATATACGCTATTTCCATTTGGTATATTATTATCATTTAGATCTACTGGTTGTACAAATAGGTCATTATCTAATATTTTATTTTTCTGCATTAAGCCTGATTTTTTATCAAAGAAGTATTCCCAGGTTTTTATTAAAATATCTTTTGCTTTTTCGATGTATTTAACGTCACCATCTAATTCATAAATAGTTATCAAAAGACTAGCATAGTATACGTAATCTTCCAAAAAAGCGTCAATCTCTGTGTCTTGATAGTAATGGAAAATTTTGTTTGACAAATATTTTTCCAATATCTTTATACTAACAAGAGTATTTTGTTTTAGTTCTTCATTATCAGTTACTAGCGATGAAAGAAGAAGTGTTTCTAATAAAAAACAATTTTGATCAGTTTGAGATTTATCATCAAATAATGGTTTAGTACGTTTATTTCTTTGATCTAATAACGTTTTTTCTGTGTTTGAGATTTCTTTAATCTCATTATCGGAAAGTTTATTATGAGTTTCTATTAAAATATTATTACCTTCAAAATTTCCCTCTTCAGTTAAATTATATTTTTTTGCAAATAAATTAAATTTAGAACCCAGAGTATTTTTTAGTTCTACATAATTCCATACATAATATTTTCCTTCAACACCATCGCTGTCGGCATCATATGCAGACCCATAAAGATCAAAATCATTTTTAAATTCTGAATTGATAAAATTTATGGTTTGCTCTAACTTTCCTTTATAATAAAGATTATTAGTTTTTTGAAAAAACTTATTTAATAAACCTATATATTGAATATTATCATAAAGCATTTTTTCGAAGTGAGGGATGATCCAATTTTCATCAACTGTGTATCTTGCTATACCTCCAGCTAGATGATCATACATTCCTTTTGAAGAAATATTGTAAAGTAAAGTTTCAACAGGTTTAAAGTATTCTTCTTTTCCTGTTTTTAAATAAAAATAAAACATTGCATCAAATAAATAAAATTGGGGAAACTTAGGAGCTCCCTTGAAACTCCCATTATCTTTATCAAGGTGCTGTATAATTTTTTCTAAAAACGGTTCTAAAGGTTGATTTAATACTGCTGATCTTTGATTAATTTTACCAAATATTTCTTGCATTTGGGGTGCTTGATCAAGAATTTTCTCTCTATTTTTATTATATACGTCAGAAACATTATTTAGAACTTTTTGAAAATCTGGTCTTCCATGCATTTCTTTTGGTGGGAAATAAGTTCCACCAGTAAAAGGAACTCCATTTTCATCAAGAAACATCGATAAAGGCCAACCCCCTTGGGTTCCTGTTAAAATAGATAAACTTCTTTGAAAAACATAATCTAAATCAGGCCTTTCTTCTCTATCAACTTTAATATTTATAAATTTTTCATTCATTATTTTAGCTGTTTGATCATCTTCAAAACTTTCATGAGCCATCACATGACACCAATGACAGCTCGCATATCCAACACTAAGAAATATTGGTTTTTTTTCTTTTTTTGCCTGTTCTAAACTTTCTTTATTCCAAGCAAACCAATTTACAGGATTGTCTTTATGCTGCTTTAAATACGGACTTTTCTCTTCCTTAAGTTTGTTAGTCATGATTTCTTTTAAAATTAGTGATGATAAAAGGGTTTTCGATCAAATATCTTTTTCACCATTGGTTCAAAATCTTCTAGAGACATAGATTTGTAATTAGGATCAAAAGAAGACTGGTCGTATTTTTCACAAAAATCAACTGTATCTTGATAGTATTTGTGATCCTTGAATTTATCTCTAGCGTTTCTATCACCTCCTAAATGATGAGCACTATAATATGTTTGAAAAAGTCCATGATGAAGTATTATCCAATATGTTTTTTCTGAAACATATGGTCTTATTATTGAAGCTGCATATTGAGAATGGTTCATAGGCGCAATCCTTTCAGAAATTACTGAATTATAAAAAATTGGATATTTCGAATTTTTTCCTACTTTAGCAATCAAGTATTTTTCATTTAACAAATTTGTTATTTTTATATCTGTATCTTTTTTTAGTTTATTATTGAAAATAACTAATGATCTTTGATCAATTTTTTTTGAAACTATTCGTTTTTTGAAAATATCATTATTAAATATTAGAGCAAAACCATCATTTGAATAATTTTTGAAATCTTTATTGGTGATTACTTTTTTATTAGTGGTTTCACATGATGTTAAAATTATTGCTAAAAAAATTATTATCTTAAGTTTCATTTTCAAAACTATTTTTTAATGTGCATACAGCCAAACTAAATCTTAATGACCTGTTCCACTTTAAGATTAGCTTATAATTATTAAAAATAATATATGCTGGTTTAAGTTTATTTGCATTTTCTACTATTTCAGCATCAGGAGTAACAATTGCTGCTGTCAAATTGTCATATTTGTCCAAAAAAGACGAATTTTTTATATAATTTTTTAAATATTTTACTTTTCTTTCATGTTTAATTTTTTTTGCTGATGTATTTAAATATTTATCAGGAATATTTTCATTTAGATTAATTCTATAAAAACACGGAGTATTATCATTCCATCCAAGATTACTTAAATAGTTTGCTGCCGATGCAAAAGAGTCCTCAATATTTTTTAGATCAATTGATCCATCTTTATTATAGTCAATTGCATGATTTTTAATTGTGGATGGCATAAATTGAAAATTTCCAAATGCACCTGCCCAAGATCCAAATAATGTACTCGGATCTATAATTTTTGCATCTACTAATTTTAAAAGGGTGATTAATTCTTTAGTAAAAAATTCACTTCTTCTTTGATCGTAGCTTAATGTTGCAAGTGAAGAAACTATATCCATTTTACCTAAGTAGTTTCCAAAATTAGTTTCAATACCCATAAGTGCCAATAGCAAATTTTTATCTACTTTGTATTCAGAAGATACTTTATTAATAATATTGTTTTCTTTATTTAAAATAATTTTTCCTAGTTTTACTTTTTTTGAAGAGGTTCTTTTTGAAATATATGTCTTTGTGTCTTCATAGAATTCAGGTTGGTATCTGTCATACTTTATTACATCGGGTAAGAACTTGGAGTTATCTATTAAATTATTAACTATATATTTACTAATACCTTCATTAATTGCTCTTTTTTTAAATTTAATTTTCCAATCATTGAAGTCATCAGCAATTAGAGTTGAAGAGCTAAAGATAATAAATAGCGATATAATTAATAATTTAATTTTTTTCATACAAATCTTTTAGGTATATCGATACAGCAATCCATATCAAAATAAAGCTGATTAATTTATGTATATCTAATTCCTCATTATATAAGAAATAACCCAACAAGAATTGCAAAGTTGGAGTTATATAAAAAACCATACCCGTTGGACCTAAACCACATAATTCAACACCTCTAACATATAAATATAAAGGAATCACGGTCATAGGGCCTGCCAGCATGAATATGAACATTAATTTAACATTCGATATATGAAAATCATTCAAATCATTTTGTACAATTAAATAAAAAGCAAATATTACCGCTGGAAAAATAAATAAACTTTCAACTAATAAACCAATATCTGTGTCTACATCAATTTTTTTTCTTACTAAATTATAAAAACTCCAACTTAAAGCTACTATTAATCCAACCCATGGTATTGATTGGAAACTAGAAATTACTAAATACAAAATTGATATGGTTACGATTAAAAGTGAAATTTTAGTTTTGAAACTTAATTCCTCTTTTAAAAAAAAATAACCTAAAAAAACACTTATTATAGGCATTATATAATATCCAAAACTAGCATCTATAACTTGATCATTCCCTATTGCATAAATCCAAACAGCCCAATTTATAAAAATTAATAATCCAGATAAAAAAAGCATCATAATTTTTTTTTTATCTTTAAAAACCGAGCTAAATTTTTTCCACTTTGATAAAATGATTGTTGTTAAAATTAGCATAACAGTTGTCCATGCACTTCGATGAAGGACAACTTCAATGTGGCCAGCAAAAGAAATATATTTAAAATATATAACTCCAATAAAACCCCACCAGAAAGAACCAAATGCCGTTAAAATTATACCTTTATTAAATTGATTTTTGCTTAACATTATATTGATCAATTAAACTATTTTGTTTATGAAATATAGAATTTTAATTATTACAAATTAGGAGAGATGGCTGAGCGGTTGAAAGCACCGGTCTTGAAAACCGGCAAAGGGGCAACTCTTTCCTGGGTTCGAATCCCAGTCTCTCCGCCACTAATATTTATTTTTAAATTCTATAAGTTTTTCTAAGATGATTTTATCTTCAAAATCTTTTGAATTTTTACCTAAACTTAAGTTGACTAAAGTTTCGTCATCAAAATTAATTAACCTATCTAAGGAAACTAATTCTTTATAATCGAGATTATCAATAATCGAATTAACAAATTTAGAAACAAAGATATCCATTTCTTTAGTTCCACGATATTGAGCTCTGTATAAAATTTTATTAATTAAATTTTGTTTATTTGAATCCATTAATTAAATCTTTATATATATAAATCATGAATGATCACGAATATTTATTGTCAAATATTCAGAATATTAAAGGTATAGGGAAAAAAACAAGCCAATTATTTAAAAGAAAAAATATTAATACAATTTTTGATTTATTGTGGCATCTACCTACGAGTAAAATTGAAAATTCAAAAGTAACAAATGTTGGAGATATACAAATAGGCAAGTTACAAACTATTAAATTAATACCGCTAAAATATAATTTTCCTAGAATAAGACGATTACCCAACAGAGTTGTGTGTCAAAGTAATGATATAAAAATTGATTGTGTTTTTTTTAATTCATATGAAGGATATATAAAAAAAATCTTACCGTTAAATACTGAAATAATAATAAGTGGAAAAATTAATTTTTTTAGAAATAAATATCAAATCACTAATCCGACTCAGGTTAAAGAAAGTAATGAAAATATCTTAGAGACTCAAAATAAATATAGTCTTACAGATGGTCTTACAATCAATAAATACAATAATATAATTAATGAAGTTTTAAAGGAACTACCAGATTTAGATGAGTGGCTAAATGACGATATAAAGAAAAAATTTAATAATATTAAGTGGAAGGACGCAATCTTAAAAATTCATAGTCTAGATAATAAAGAAATTTTAAAATCTAAGTATTATAAACGGTTAGTTTTTGATGAATTGTTTGCTCATTTTTTAATATCCTCAAAAATAAGAACTAAAATAAAAAAAATAAAGAAATCACAAAAAATTTTTAAAGATTGTAAGGAAAAATTGATACAAGATTTAAATTTTAAATTAACAAATGATCAAGAGGCAGCAATAAAAATTATAAACGAAGATCTTAAATCAAAAAGTAGAATGTTTAGACTTTTACAAGGAGATGTTGGATCTGGTAAAACAATTGTATCAATGATAGCAGCGGTAAATTGTATAAATGCTGGATATCAAACAAGCTTTATGGTGCCTACTGAAATTCTAGCAAAGCAACATTTTTCTTTTGCTAAAAAATATCTACCCAAAAATATAAAAATTGAAATGTTAACAGGGAAGTCAAAATATGCTGATAGAAAGAAAATTTTAGAAAATCTTAAACTTGGTAAAATAGACTTTCTAATAGGAACACATGCGTTATTCCAAAAAAAAGTTGAATATAAAAAACTAGGATTAATAATAATTGATGAACAACATAAATTTGGTGTTCGTCAACGTAAAGAGTTATCAGAAAAAGGTGGAAATAACTGCGATGTTCTAGTCATGTCTGCAACTCCAATACCAAGAACAATGATGATGACGGTTTATGGAGATATGGACTTAACTTTAATTAAAGAAAAACCAAAAAATAGAAAAAAAATAGTCACATACAGTAAGTTAGAAGATAAAATATTTGAAATAATTAGATTTGTTAAAAAAGAAATTTCTAATAAAAATCAGATTTTCTGGGTTTGTCCTTTGATAGAAGAATCGAAAAAAGTTGAACAGCAATCTGTTGTAAATAAATTTAAATATTTAGAAAAATATTTTAAAAATAGAATTGGATTAATTCATGGCTCTCTTGATAAGGATGAAAGGAACAAAATTTTAAATAATTTTTTAGATAGAAAGTTGGACATATTAGTTTCAACAACAGTAATTGAAGTTGGAATTGATTTTCCTAATGCTAACGTAATTGTTATTGAAAATGCTGATAAGTATGGTTTATCCCAATTACATCAGTTACGAGGTCGTGTCGGACGTGGTAGTAAACAATCTTACTGTATATTGATGTTTAAATCCTCACTAAGTGAAAATGCAAAAAAAAGAATTAATATTCTCAAAAGCTCAGATGACGGTTTTATAATTTCTGAGGAAGATATGAAATTACGAGGATATGGAGATTTGTTAGGATTTAAGCAAAGTGGAATTAAAAATTTTAGATTAGCTGATCCCATATTAAATGAAGATTTATTCTTACTTGCTGAGGAAGAAGTTAAAAAATTGGAAATGAAAGGAGATAATTTTAGTAAATATAATAAATTATTAAAACTATACGATCGTGCCTCAATAATTAACGAAATTTCTTAAATATTTTTTGGATCTGAAGTACCAGCAGAAACAATAAACTTAGATGCTTCTTCAAAAGTCATATCTAAATAAATAACTTCATCTTTTGGGAACATTAATAAAAATCCACTTGTAGGATTTGGTGTTGTTGGAACAAATACATTAATAAGATTAGTATTTGTTTTTTTTGATATTTCACCATCGTTTTCTCTGGTTGCAAACCCTACTGCCCAACTACCCTTTCTTGGATACTCAACTAAGACTACACTTTTCTTTGATCCTTTTTTTGGTGCCAATGTTTCAGTCATTTGGCCAATTGCTGAATATATTGTTCTAAGAATTGGTATTCTTTTTAATATATCATTAAATATTTTAAGTATTTTCTTTCCAATAAATGAAAGAGATAAACTTCCAATTATTGTAATAAAAATTATAGCTAACAATATTTCCAAACCTGGTATTGCAAAAGGCAAATAACTATTTGGATTTAATTCGTTTGGTATTAATTTTGACGATATAGATATAAAAAATCTAGTTAAATATAATGTGATACCTATTGGTACAAGAACAACAATTCCTGCTATAAAATAGTTTCTAAGTCTTCCAAGAATTGAAATACCTCTTCTTTTTAATTTTGCCATAAATTAACTGTAACTTGCATACAAAACAAATACGACTGCCAGTACAAATAGTACTATTAAAATTTTGTTATTAAGTATCATATAAATTATTATAAAAAAGGTGTAATATATTAAGTAAAAAAAGTGAATAGAAGAAATTTCATACATTTATTTGGTTGTAGTTGCTTATCTTTTGGCCTATCTGCATGTGGTAGTGCACCGATAACAGATCGAAAACAACTAAAATTAATTCCCGAATCTAACCTCAATGCGAAAGCTGCTCAATTATATGAAAAGGTAAAAGAGAAAGAAACTTTAAGTGATGATACTAAAACATTAAATCAAATAAAAGAAATTGGATCCAAAATTGAATATTCAATATCAGAATATTTTGACCGCAATAATATACCTGACCCAACTATAAATTTTGATTGGGAATATATACTTATTGATAAAAAAAAAGTTAAAAATGCTTGGTGTATGCCTGGAGGTAAAATAGCTGTTTATACAGGTCTATTAGATATAACTAAAAATGAAGATGGATTAGCAGCTGTAATGGGTCATGAAATTGCGCATGCTGTTGCAAAACATTCAGTAGAAAGAGCAAGTAGAGGTGTTTTGTTAAATACTGGTACAGCAATTTTAGATATAGCCACTAAAGGTAAAGTATCTCAGATAAATAGAACCACAGGGATGAATGCTGTCGGTTTATTATCTCAGATAGGAATTATGAATCCTTTTAATAGAAAACAAGAGAGTGAAGCTGATTACCTTGGTTTAATATTTGCATCACTATCTGGTTATGACATTAGGGAAACAATAAAAGTTTGGGAAAGAATGAAGGAAGCTAAAAAAGGCAAAGAACCGCCAGAATTTATGTCTACTCACCCATCATCAACAAATAGAATTAATAATATTACAAATTGGATAAACGAAATTATTATTAAATATCCGCCAATTGCATAAGTGGTGAGCCCTGATGGACTCGAACCATCGACCCATTCCTTAAAAGGGAATTGCTCTACCAACTGAGCTAAGGGCCCCCAAAAAGCGTTTTTATATTGATTTTTTTTTATTAATCAATGTTAAAAATTTACAATTTATTGATGTACTTATCGTGAAATTCATCAAAAGTACCATGTTTTATATTGTCTCTAATGTTTCTCATTAAATCTTGATAAAAGTTGATGTTATTTAAGGTCAGAATCATTGAGGCCAACATTTCATTAGTGTTAAATAAATGATTTAAATAATTCTTAGAATATTTATTTAAATTGAACTTTGTGACATTTTTGTCCAGAGGAGTATTATCATTTTTATATTTTGAATTTCTAATTTGAATTTGTCCATCCCATGTAAAAGCTAAACCAGTTCTCCCTGATCTCGTTGGCATTACACAGTCAAACATATCAACACCCCTCTTAACTGCTCCGAGTATATCAGATGGAGTACCAACACCCATTAAATATCTTGGTTTATCTTTAGGCATATGATTTTTTATTCCATCAAGAACATCAAACATTTCATCTTGTGTTTCCCCTACTGCCAATCCTCCTAGAGCATATCCATTAAATCCAATATCAATAAGATTCTTTAAAGATTTGATTCTTAGATCATTAAATAATCCACCTTGTACAATTCCAAATAAACCTTTGTGGTCATTTATTCCAAATGCATCTTTTGATCTTTTTGCCCACTCTGATGATAATTCCATTGATTTTTTAATTTTATCATAATCTTTAGTATTTTTAGGGCATTCATCCATAACCATTACTATGTCTGAGTTCAAACCTTTTTGAATTCTTATGCTTTCTTCAGGGCTTAAAATAAAAGTTTTACCATCAATATGTGATTGAAAAATTGCACCTTTATCTCTATCGATTTTATTTAATTTTGACAGAGACATAACTTGAAAACCACCTGAGTCCGTTAAAATTGGTAAATCACAATTCATGAATTCATGAAGTCCTCCAACGCTTTCGATTCTTTCAACACCAGGCCTTATCATTAAATGATATGTATTTGATAAAATTATCTCACTACCTGTTTTTTTTATATCTTCTAAAAAAACGCCTTTAACAGTTGCTTGAGTACCAACTGGCATAAATGCAGGAGTGTTTATATTACCTCTATGGGTCTCTATAATTCCTACTCTTGCATAATTTTGAGTATGATGAACATTAAAATTGAAATCTTTTAATGACATTCATTATTTAATTATTGAGATTTAAAACTAATAATTTTATCTGGATTTGAAACTGCTCCGTTATCGCCATCACCTTTTGTAATCATATCAACAAATTCCATTCCTTCTATTACTTTTCCAAAAACAGTATATTGTCTATCTAGGAAAGGTGCTGGTTTAAAACATATAAAAAATTGACTATTAGCACTATTAGGATCTGACGATCTTGCCATAGAAACGGTTCCTCTATCATGGGGAAGGTTATTAAATTCTTGATTTAAATCTGGCAAATCAGATCCACCAATACCAGCTCTTCTTAAATCGAAATCTTTTGAAGATGAATTTCCAAATTTTACATCACCTGTTTGTGCCATAAACCCATCAATTACTCTATGAAAAACAACATTATCATATTGTCCTGAGTCTGCTAACTCTTGTATTCTTTTAACATGATTTGGTGCAACATCAGGATACATTTCAATTTTTACATCACCATCTTTTAATTTTAAAATCATTATATTCTCCTTTGCTATTAAATTTGTTGATAAAAAAATAAAAAAAATAATTAAAATATTTAAAAATTTATTCATAAATCTCTTTCAATGATTTAATTGTACTTTTGGTCGTAAATTTTTTCAAATCACCATTATGTTGAGCGATTTCTTTAACAAACCTAGATGATATTATTTGATTTTCAACATCTGACATTAAAAAAATTGTCTCAACTAGATTATTAAGTTTTCTATTCATTCCAGCAAGTTGGAATTCGTACTCAAAATCAGAAACTGCTCTTAAGCCCCTTAAGATTATATTTGATTTATATTTTTTACAGAGGTCTGTTGTCAAAGTATTAAATTTTATAACATCAACCTTACTCTTTTTAAATTTTAGATCTTTATAAAGAGCTCTTTTTACAATTTCTATTCTTTCATCTAATGAAAATAGGAAGTTTTTCTGATTTCCATCTGAAATACCTACAATTACTTTATCTACTATCTTAAGTGATTTCTTAATGACATCTATATGGCCAAAAGTAATTGGATCAAAAGTTCCCGGATATATAGCTATATTTTTCATTAAATGAGATTATCATCTAATTTAATAGCAGAAACTACTTTTTCATCTCCAGTCAGTTTAATTATTCTAACACCTTGCGTATTACGACCAGCTATTCTTATTTCTTTAACAGCTGTTCTAATTACTCTACCTTTATTAGTTGAAATTAATATTTGATCTCCTTCAAAAACAGGAAAAGATGAAGAAACATTACCGTTTCTTTGTGAATTTACTATACCGATAATTCCCTTTCCTCCTCTATTTGTAACTCTATAATCATAATGAGATGTTCTCTTACCGTAACCATTTTCTGTGATTGATAGTATGAATTTTTCTTTAGCTTTAATTTCTGATTTTTGGTCTTTAGTTTTTGCTTTCTTATTTGAGTCATGATCAATAATAGACAAAGATACGATAGTATCATTTTCTGCCAAATTGATACCTCTTATACCTTTTGATGATCTACCTTTGAAAACTCTAAGTTTTTTAGACTCAAACCTTATGCATTTTCCTAATTTAGTACTTAAAATTATATCCTGATCATCTCTACAAATTTTAACACCAATAATTTTATCATTACCGTCAAGTTTCATTGCAATTTTACCTGAAGCATTAATTGAGGTAAAATCTTCAAGATTATTCTTTCTAATTTTTCCTTCGCTAGTTGCAAAAATGATATGCATATCTTTTGTATCAACGTCGCTGTCAGGAAACGGCATAATTGAACTAATTGATTGATGATTTTTTAAAGGAAGAATATTAAATAAAGACTTACCTTTTGATGCAGCTGATCCTTCTGGAATTTTCCAAGCTTTAACTTTGTATGCTAATCCTTCTGTAGAGAAAAATAGAACAGATGTGTGAGTATTTACTGACAATGTTTGCACTACAGAATCTTCATCTCTTGTCTTAATTCCTGTTTTACCCTTTCCACCTCTTTTCTGTTGTTTAACATTACTTAAGGCACCTCTTTTAATGTATCCTTGTAAAGTAATTGTAATTATTACAGACTCTTTTTGAATAGTTTCTTCAATATTATAGTTTAAAACAGCATCTATAATCTGTGTTCTTCTCGGAGATGAAAATTTCTCTTTAATTTGAGATAACTCATTACTAATTACTTTTAATAGTTCACTTTTAGAATTTATTATTTTTTTATACTTTGTAATCAATTCAGATAATTTTTTTATTTCTTCTTCAATTTCATTAATTCCAAGAGCTGTTAATTTTTGTAATCTAAGTTCTAATATTGATGTAACCTGAGTTTCAGATAAGCTGTATGATCCTTTATAATTTTTACTATCAACTAATTTAATTAATTTTGCAGATTTTGTTATTTTCCATTTAGTTTTTATAAGAGTATTTTTTGCTTCTTCCGGATTTTTTGAAGATCTAATAATTTTTATTACTTTATCAATGTTTTCTACACTAACGGATAAACCAAGTAACACATGGACACGGTCTTCAGCTTTTTTTAAATCGTATTTTGTTTTTTTAATAACTACATCTTCTCTAAATTTTAAAAAGTTCTCTAAGAAATCTTTTAATGAACATGTTTTAGGTTTGTTATCAACAATAGCTAATGAATTAAAACCGAATGAAGTTTCAATGGATGTATATTTATAAAGTTGTCTTTTTATTGTCTCGGGCTCAACACTTCTTCTAAGATCGATAGCAACTCTTATACCTTCTCTATTAGATTCATCTCTAATGTCACTTATACCCTCTATTTTTTTGTCTCTAACTAATTCTGCAATTTTTTCATTTAAATTAGATTTATTTACTTGATAGGGTATTGAGGTAATTACCAATCTATCTTTACCATTTTTAAGATTTTCAACATTTATTTCACCTCTAATTTTAAAAGAGCCTCTACCTGTTTTGTATCCTTCTCGAATAATATCTTTACCAATAATCACTCCTCCTGTTGGAAAATCAGGGCCAGGAATATGCTTCATTAACTCTTTCACTTTAATATCTTTATTTTTTATAAGCGCTAAAGTTCCATCAATAATTTCACCAAGATTATGTGGTGGTATACTAGTAGCCATACCAACAGCGATACCTCCGGCTCCATTTACTAAAAGATTAGGATATTGAGCTGGCAATACTGTAGGCTCTTGCTCAGTTTCATCGTAATTACTTTTAAATGAGACAGTATTTTTTTCTATATCATCAATTAAAAATTGAGAAATTTTTGCAAGTTTGGTTTCTGTATATCTCATTGCTGCAGGAGGATCTCCGTCTATTGAACCAAAATTACCCTGACCATCAATAAGTGGAAGACTCATTGAGAAATCTTGAACCATTCTAACTAAAGCATCATACACGGCTTGATCACCATGCGGATGATATTTACCAATCACATCTCCAACAATTCTTGCAGATTTTCTAAATTGTTTTGTCCAATCGAAACCACCTTTGTGCATTGCATATAAAATTCTTCTGTGAACAGGTTTAAGTCCGTCTCTTATGTCGGGCAATGCCCTACTAATTATTACGCTCATAGCGTAAGATAAATATGATGAACTCATTTCATCATACATTGAAATTGGTTTGATATTTAAATCTTTAGTTACTTCGTTTTTTTGCATTTATTTAGAAAGGGATATCATCGTCTAACTCGTTTTGAGCCATAGAACTATCATCAAAACTTTGTTTGTTATCCTGAGATGGAATTGAATTTTGATTTCCTCCACCTAACATTGTTAATGATGAATTGTATCCTTGAATTAAAATTTCAGTAGAATATTTGTCCTGACCTGATTGTTCATCTTTCCATTTTCTAGTAGTCAGTTGTCCTTCAACGTATACTTGTGCTCCTTTTTTTAAATATTGTTGAACTACATTTACTAGTCCTTCATTGAAAACAACTACTCTATGCCATTCAGTTTTTTCCTTTTTTTCACCGGTATTTTTATCTTTCCATGATTGACTAGTAGCTAGGCTTAATCTTGCTACACTTTTACCGTTAACCATTTGTTTAACTTCTGGATCTGCGCCTAATCGACCGATTAAAAGTACTTTATTTAAGCTTCCTGCCATAATATTTATATATTTGAAATGTTATTTATAACATTAATAGGCTTGAATATTAATTTTATTAATCTAAAGCAACTAAAATTATGCTTAAAAAGATACTTATTAAGGGCGCAAAAGAGCACAATTTAAAGAATATTTCACTAGAGATTCCTAAAGACAAATTTGTTGTAATAACAGGTCTGTCTGGGTCTGGAAAATCATCATTAGCATTCGATACTGTTTATGCAGAAGGTCAAAGACGATATGTTGAAAGTTTATCTGCTTATGCAAGACAGTTTTTAGATAAAATGAAAAAACCAAATGTAGATTTAATCGAGGGTTTGAGTCCAGCAATTTCAATAGAACAAAAAAATACTTCTAAAAATCCAAGATCAACAGTTGCAACTGTAACCGAAATATACGATTACATGAGAGTACTTTATGCAAGAGCAGGAATACCCTACTCTCCATTCACTGGCAAACCAATTACTTCTCAAACAATTAGTCAAATTGTTGATAAGATTAAAGAATTACCGAAAAAGTCTACGATATATTTATATGCACCTGTTGTACGAGGACGTAAGGGTGAATACAAAAAAGATATATTGGGATACAAAAAAAGAGGGTTTAGAAAAATTAAAGTTGATGATCAATTATATGATATTGAAAGTGTTCCAGAATTAAATAAAAAACTTAAACATGATATTTCAATTTTAGTTGATAGAATTGTAATAAATTCCTCATTAGGAAACAGATTAGCTGAAAGTGTTGAAACAGCTGTTAATTTAGCAAATGGATTACTTTTTGTTGAATATGAAAATGAAACACTTCCAAAAAAATACAGGAAAATTGAAAAACTAATTTTCTCTACTAAATTTGCTTGTCCTGAAAGTGGTTTTACTATTGAAGAGATTGAACCAAGACTTTTTTCATTTAACAGTCCTTATGGAGCTTGTGAAGAATGTGAAGGTATTGGGATGAAATTAAATGTTGATCCAAATTTAGTAGTTCCAAATGAAAAAAAATCTATCGCAGATGGTGCCGTTGAACCTTGGGCAAAATCTACATCAATGTATTACGCACAAACATTGGCATCTTTATCTAAACATTATGGTTTTTCGTTAGATGATAAATGGTCAAAACTACCAAAAAAAATTAAGGATGTGATTTTATATGGTTCTGACGATGAGGAAATTAAATTTACTTATGACGATGGCTATGAAAAGTATTCACATAAAAAAACCTTTGAAGGTGTTGTCAATAATCTAGAGAGAAGATATTTAGAAACAGATAGCGATTGGAAAAGAGAAGAAATTGCTCAATATCAATCTGATACAAAATGTGAAAGATGTAATGGTTATCGATTAAAAGATGAAGCTCTGTGTGTTAAAATAAATGAATTAAACATAAGCCAAGTTACAGAAAAATCAATTTTTGATGCTAAGGAATGGTTTAGATCTTTAGAAGTTAAATTAGATAAAAGACAAATTAAAATTGCTCAACATATATTAAAAGAAATTAATGAACGTTTAGATTTTCTTTTAAATGTTGGTCTTGATTATTTAACTTTATCTAGAGAGTCTGGAACATTATCTGGTGGTGAAGCACAAAGGATTAGACTAGCTTCACAAATAGGATCAGGTTTAACTGGAGTTCTATACGTTTTAGATGAACCATCAATTGGTTTACATCAAAAAGATAATGTTAAGCTTATAGATGCATTAAAAAGATTAAGAGACTTAGGTAACACTGTTATTGTTGTTGAGCACGATACAGAAACAATGGAGAATGCAGATCATATAATAGATTTAGGACCTGAAGCTGGAAATAAAGGTGGAGAAATTGTTGCCGAAGGTACATATGAGCAAATTTTAAAAAATGACAAAAGTATTACTGGAAGATATTTATCAAATAAGAGTTTCATACCTATTCCAAAAAATAGAAGACTTGCAAAAAATGGTAGATTTTTAGAAATCAATGGTGCATCAGGAAATAATTTAAATAACGTAAATTTAAAAATACCTTTGGGAAGTTTCACTTGTGTTACAGGTGTGTCTGGAAGTGGTAAATCTACTTTGATACTTCAAACTTTATACAATGCATTAAATCTTACTTTGAATAATAATAAGTCTAGAAAAATTCCTCAGCCATTCAGAGGATTTAAAGGAATAGAATTAATTGATAAAGTTATAGATATTGATCAATCACCTATTGGTAGAACTCCTAGATCAAATCCTGCTACATATACTGGAGCTTTTGGTCCTATAAGAGACTGGTTTACCAATTTACCTGAAGCAAAAAGTAGAGGCTATAAACCTGGAAGATTTTCTTTCAATGTAAAGGGTGGAAGATGTGAAGCATGTGAAGGAGATGGTGTAATTACTTACGAAATGCACTTTCTTCCTGATGTTTACATAACATGCGATGAATGCAAAGGCACTAGATACAACAGAGAAACATTAGAGATTAAATTCAAAGATAAGAGTATTGCAGATGTTTTAAATATGACTGTTGATGAAGGATGTGAGTATTTTGAAAATATTTCAAACATCAAAACTAAACTTCTAACGTTAAAGAAAGTTGGTCTTGGCTACATAAAAATTGGTCAGCAAGCTACAACTCTTTCTGGTGGAGAAGCTCAGCGTATAAAGCTTGCTAAAGAATTATCTAAAAGGTCTACAGGAAGAACAATGTATATATTAGATGAACCAACTACTGGATTGCATCAACATGATATAAAAAAACTTTTGGAAATTTTACACACATTTGTTGCAACGGGTAATTCAGTTGTAGTTATTGAGCATAATTTAGATGTTATTAAAACTGCCGATTATATTGTAGATATGGGACCCGAGGGTGGTGTTAAAGGTGGAAATATTATTGCTGAAGGCAAACCCGAGGAAGTTGCAAAAGTGAAAGATAGCTATACAGGTAAATTTTTAAAGCCTTTATTAGATACAAAATTTAAAAAAACCGCTTAATCTTTATAGAAAAATAATATAAAATCATTTTATAGATGACTTCAATATTACAATCATTATCAAAGACTGTTCATTTATCATTGGCTATTGCAATATTACTATTCATTGGTCTTTACATAGGTAATGGTGGATTTGATTTTGATGTTTTATTTTGGAGCTGGTTATTAAGATACGTACATGTAACTGTAAGTATTATGTGGATTGGTTTACTGTGGTATTTCAATTTTGTTCAAATTCCTAACATGGCTAAAATTCCAGACGAACAAAAACCAGCAATAGGTAAAGTTATAGCTCCTGCAGCATTATTTTGGTTTAGATGGGCAGCGCTATTTACAATCATATCAGGATTATTATTAGCCTATTTTAATGGATACGTTCATCAAGCGATGACATTAGGAATTGGATCTGGTGGTGGAAAAAATACTGCAATAGGAATTGGAATGTGGTTAGGATTAATAATGGCATTCAATGTTTGGTTTGTTATCTGGCCAAATCAAAAAAGAGCTTTAGGTATGGTTGAGTGCGAACCTGAAGTTAAAGCTAAGTCAGCAAAGACTGCAATGCTGTTTTCTAGAACAAACACACTTTTATCATTACCAATGTTGTTAACAATGGTAGCGGCACAAAATCTTTATTAATTATTCTTTTTCTCCCTTAACAATCGTTCTTTGGCTAACTTTTAAAGAAACCAACACTGGGTTTGCTATATAAATAGATGAATAAGTTCCAAAAATTACTCCTAATATCATTGCTAATGAAAATCCTTTTAATATTTCTCCACCAAAAATAAATATAGATAAAAGTGCTAACAATGTAGTAACTGAAGTTATTATTGTTCGTGATAAAGTTTCATTTATTGAGATATTTGTTAGTTCAAATATTTTAACATCTGCATATTTACGCAAATTTTCTCTAACTCTATCAAATATTACAACTGTATCATTCATTGAATATCCAACTATTGTTAAAACAGCTGCAACGATAGAAAGATTGATTTCTAACGAAAATACAGAAAATACTCCCAATGTAATGATAACGTCATGAAATAAAGCTAAAATAGCTCCAAGACTAAATTGCCATTCAAATCTGATCCATATATATAAAAGCATAGCTGCCAAAGATAAAGCTATCGCTATTACACCTGATCTCAAAAGTTCTGCACTAACTTTTGGTCCAACATTTTCAACTCTTCTAAAATCTACTGAACCTATAGAATTTGATAGCTTAGTTTTTATCTCATCTATAAATTGTGGGTCATTTGAATTTTGTTTTTCAAATTTAACTACAAAATCTGTTTCATTACCAAAATTTTTTACTGAAACATCACCAAGATTCATTTGATTAAAACTATCTCTTATTTTTGTGATATTAGCAGAAGATTTGTCAGTCCTTAGCTCTATTAAAGTACCCCCTTTAAAATCAACACCAAAATTCAATCCTTTAAAAACTAAGAAAACTAAGGAAGCAATAATTAATATACCTGAAAGTATATTAAAACTTTTATAAAACTTATTAAAATAGATTGTTTTCATTATATCAGTTTTTCCTTGTGTTTATTTTTGATGACATAATAAGCAGTAATCAAACGAGCAATGAAATATACTGAAAATAGTGTTGTAAGTATTCCTACTCCAAGCGTTATAGAAAAGCCTTTGATTGGACCTGATCCCATGAAAAAAAGGATTACTGCAGCGATTAAAGTTGTAATATTGGCATCTAAAATTGTTGTTCGTGATTTTGTATAACCAGAATCAAAAGCTACAATTGAATTATTTTCGTTTTTTAGTTCTTCTTTAATTCTCTCAAAAATTAAAACATTCGCATCAACAGCCATACCTACTGTTAAAATAATACCTGCAATTCCGGGGAGTGTAAGAGTTGCTTCAAATAATGTTAGAATACCGACTAATAAAAATAAATTAGAAATTAAGGCTAAGTTAGCAATTAAGCCAAAAAATCTATATTTATAAAACATAAAGGCAACGACTAAGATAAATCCTATTATCAATGACATAATTCCTGCATTAATGGAGTCTTTTCCAAGGTCAGGACCTACAGTTCTTTCTTCGATAATATTAAGTGGAGCCGGTAAAGCACCTGATCTTAAGAGTAAAGCTAAATCTGTTGCTGATTGAAAGGTAAAATTACCAGATATCTGTCCATTTCCTCCAATAATTGGTTCTCTGACTTCAGGAGCGCTAATAATTTTTCCATCCAAAACAATTGCCAACCTTTTTCCAACACCATTTGAAGTCGCCTTACCAAACTTTTTTGCTCCTACTCTATCCAAACTAAATGAAACAACTGTCTCATTAGTTTGATTATTCATAGTTGGCTTGGCATCCATGAGATTATCACCACTTAAAACAATTCGTTTACTAACAATGGCTTCACTAGAGCCATCCTCAAAAGAAAGTTTTTCTGTTCCAAATGATTCTTCAGAACTACTGGAGATAAATTGGAATGTTAAGTTTGCAGTTTTACCTAATAAAGATTTAATTCTACCAGGATCATCTAGTCCTGGTAACTCAACAAGAATTCGATCATTACCTCTTTTTAAAATATTTGGCTCGTTAGTTCCTACCTCATCAACTCTTCTTCTTACAATTTCAATTGCTTGATCTAATGAAGAATTTTTTAACAATACCAATCCATAGTCAGAAAATTCTAATTTGAATGATGTATCCATGTTTTCAATGTTAAATTGATGCGATTTGTATTGTTGAAAATATGGATTTATCTCACTTTTATCATCATCTAACAGAGATTTAACTTCCTCTATTTTAGAATTTTCAACATCAAATATAATTGACTTATCTTCAATTACAAAATTTCTAACCTTAATATCTTTATCTTTGAAAAATTTTTTAAACTCTAAGACTTTACTTTGCAATCTTTGAGTTATGACTGGTTCGTTATCTATTTCTAATAATAAATAAGAACCACCTTGTAGATCTAATCCTAATTTTATATTTTTTGAGAAAAATTCATCATCAACTTTTGTAAAGTTGGAAATAGTAAAATATGAAATAATAAGTGTAAAAATTAAAACACTAAAAACTCTTAATTTAGAAAAATATAACACTTTTGGAAGTTATTATTTTTTTGGTTCAGCTTTAGTAACTAGTCCTTGTATTCCTGTAGCTCGAACAATTTCAACTTTAACATTATCAGCTATCATAACTTCTACTTTTTCATTATCTATAACTCGTTCTACAGTCCCAACGATACCACCAGAAGTAATAACTTTATCTCCACGCTTTAAAGCTTCAACCATAGCCTTATGTTCTTTAACTTTCTTTTGTTGGGGTCTAATTAAGAAAAAGTAAAATATTACGAATATTAAAATTAGGGGTATAAATTGTCCAATTCCTGCGTCCATGTTAAGTCCTTAAAAAGTTAACGATTATTTATACTATATACTTTTAGAAGACAACTCTTAATTGATACCTATTTTCTCCATATTGTTCATATATGGTCTTAGTTTTTCAGGAATAGTTATTGAACCATCCTCAGTTTGATAATTTTCTAATATCGCAATTAAAGTTCTACCAACGGCAAGTCCGCTCCCATTTAAAGTACCAACAAATTCATTTTCGTTTTTATTATTTTTATATCTAGCTTTCATTCTTTTAGCCTGAAATGTTCCACATGAAGAACAGCTTGATATTTCTCTATATTTATTTTCAGATGGAAGCCAAACCTCTATGTCATAAGTTTTTTCTGCACTAAAACCCATATCACCAGTGCTTAAAATAATTTTTCTGTAAGGTAATTGTAAATCATCTAAAATTTTAGTTGCACAATTAGTCATTCTCTCTAATTCTTCAATGCATTTATTATTTTCTACAATACTGACTAATTCAACTTTATAAAATTGATGTTGTCTAATCATGCCCTTTGTATCTTTACCATAACTGCCTGCTTCTTTTCTAAAACAAGGTGTTGATGCAACTAATCTCATTGGCAAAGATTTTCGATTTAATATCTGATTTTTAACCATATTAGTTAAAATCACTTCAGCAGTAGGGATTAAAAACTTTCTATCATTTTTATCATCAAACTTAATTTCGAATTGATCATTTTCAAATTTAGGCAATTGGCCAGTTCCAAACATAGTGTTGTCTGTAGCCATTAAAGGTGGAGAGATTTCAGTGTAGCCATTATTATTGACATGTGTATCAATCATAAAATTAGAAATTGCTCTTTCTAATGATGCTAATTTGTCTTTAACAAAAACAAATCTTGATCCAGTTGTTTTTGTTGCTAAATCAAAATCTAACATATTCAGTTTTTCACCAATTTCATAATGAGATTTTGGTTTAAAACTCATTTCTTTAATTTCACCAGATTTTACAACCTCTTTATTGCTATTTTCATCCTTACCTACGGGGACATCATTCAATGGTAAATTAGGAATATTACTTAATATCTGATCAAGTTGGTCTTTAACATTTTTTTGATTTTTACTTAAATCATCTATTTTATTTGAAATTTCTTTTGACTTTTCAAAAAGGGTTTCATCTTTAGATTTAGAAATAGATTTTTTTTCCATTTCTAATTTTTCTTTTTCTTGAATTAATTTTCTATTTTCTTCATCAAGATTTAATATTTGGTCAAAGTCTACATCAACGTTTCGATTTTTAATTGTATTTTTAAAGTTATCGATATCTTTTCTAATATCCTTAATATTGTGCATTTCTCTCTTGAGCTTTCTTTTCGATAATATTTACAGAAAAAATTGATAATTCATATAAAATTAACAAAGGTATTGCTAAACCTATTTGTGTAATTGGATCTGGTGGAGTTAATATTGCAGCAGCAGCAAATATTATTACAACAAAATATTTTCTTCTTTCTCTTAAATAAGTTGAATTTACAACTCCTATTCTTGCAAGCAAACTTAATACAACTGGTAGCTGAAAACTTAATCCAAATGCAAAAATTAACTTCATCACAAGAGATAAGTATTCATTTACTTTAGCTTCTAATTGAATCGGTAAGCTAGACCCAAGTCCCGCACTTTCAAATGATAAAAAGAATTTAAATGCTAGTGGCATAATTAGATAATAAACAAGCATACCTCCTAGTAAAAAAAGTATTGGTGTAATTACTAAGTAAGGCATAATTGCTTTCTTTTCATGGGTGTATAATCCTGGTGCAATAAATTTCCAAATTTGAATAAGGATATAAGGACTGGTCACAAAGAAAGCAGCAAAAAAAGAAACTTTAAGATATGTTAAAAATGTTTCTTGAAGAGCAGTAAAAATTAATCTTCTATCGACATTATCATCCTTTACAGCATTAGCGTAAGGTTCAACTAAAAATCCATATATGTATTCAGAAAAATAGTAACAAACTACAAATAATACTGCTAAGAAGATAAATGAATTTATTAGTCTTTGTCTTAATTCAGTAAGATGACTTATAAAACCTGTTTCTTTTTTTTTAGCTGTCATCTTTGGGTTTATCCTCTTTCATAATTTCAGTATTTTTTTTTAATTCTTCTTTAATTGAAACATCCGTTATTTCTGTAACCTGATTTTGAACATCTGAAAAATATCTCTTAGCAGAACCTATCCATGATCCAACTTTTTTTAACATTACAGGAAAGTCTTTTGGTCCTACAACTATTATTGCAATAGAAACTATTATTAATATTTCAAACCAGCCGATCTGTGGCATTGATTACTCTTTTTTGTCTGAGTCTTGATTTTCAGATATATTTTTTGGTTGGCTATCTTCTGTAGCATCTGTAGCCATACCTTTTTTAAAACTTTTAATTCCTTTTGCAACATCACCCATAAGACTAGAGATTTTACCTCTACCAAAAAGTAATACTACTAAAATTACTACAATTGCAATTTGCCAAAATCCTATACTCATAATTACTTATAACCTTATAATTTTAGTTTTAAAACTATTTTTTTATTTATCGTTATCGGTATTAAGAGTGCTATTAAGCATCTCATCTATATCAGAGTATATATTTTCCTTTTTATCCTCTTGTTTTTCTTTATAGAATTTACCTGTCCCAAATATAGATGCATCTACACTAGATGTATCAATAAGACCTGCGGTTCCTAATTCATCAACAGTTGGAAGATCTGACAATTTTTGAAGATTGAAATGACTTAAAAAGTCATCTGTTGTTCCATATTGAATAGGTTTACCAGGGGCATCTTTTCGACCTTGAGGTCTAACCCAGTTCAATTCCATCAATATCTCAAGTGTATTATTTCCAAACGCAACTCCACGAATTTCTTCTATTTCAGCTCTAGTGACTGGTTGATGATAAACAATAATTGCAAGTGTTTCTATCGCAGCCTTTGATAGTTTTTTTTCAACAGTTTTTTGTTGAGACATTAATGAGGATAAATTTGGTGAGGTTCTGAAAGACCATTTATTGGATATACAGACTAAATTTATTCCGCGATCAGAGTAAAAATTCTGAAGTTTTAGTAAAGATTTTTCAACATCAGTTTTTTTTGAAATTTTATTTTCAATAGTTTCAATATTTAAAGGCTCCGCGGCTGCAAAAACAATAGCTTCTATTTCTTTATCAGCATCACTTAATTTAGATGGAAATGATACAACATTATTTTTTTTTAATTTATTCATTAGATTTTTTTAATATATATATCCTCAAATAAATTATTTTGTTTAATAGATATATTACCTTCTTTTGCAAGCTCTAAAGATCCAGCAAAAATTCCTGCATTACCAGTCTTACTTAAAGTTTTAGAGTTTCTAAAATTTTTTGGTATTAGATCAGTCATATTTTTCCAATCATTTAAATTATTGTAAAACTCTTTTATAATTTTAATGCCTTCTTCAGTAGTAAATACTGGAAGTTTCGGAATATTCATTCTCTGAAAATCTTTTGTCATTATGATATTCGAATACGTTTTTAATAATTCAAATAATGTTAAAGAATATTGAGAGTTATATATTGATCTCATTCCACTTTTTGAACCTCTCATAAAAATATCTTTGCCTAATCTTTTTCTACTCAACATCTGAGAAGACAATAATCTTATTAATTCCAGTTTTTTAAGTTGGAGTTTTAATTTTTCTGCCACTTCAAGTGCTTTAAATTCCTCTTCCTCTGTTTCTGGCAATAGTAGTTTAGATTTAAGGTAGGTTAACCAAGTAGCCATTAACAAATATTCTGAGGCTAATTCTAAATTTAAATTTTTGGTCTTGGTTATAAAATTATGAAATTGATCTGCTAATTTGGTGATTGATATATTTTCCAAATCAACTTTTTGTGATTTTGCTAAATCTAAAAGTATTTCTAATGATCCAGAGTAATTACTAAGATCAACATTAAATTCTAAAGAATCACTCATGGTTTTAAATTTAACTTATTATTTGAATTAATTTAGAAGTTTTTTTTACAATAAAATCATCGATATAAGGTGAATTTTGACCCACCACATTCATTTCGTTCATTTTTCCATTGCAATGAAGCACTAAATTACAACCTGCACGAAAAGATTTAATAACATTATTTTTTAAGCTACCTTTAAGAGCACCCATAGAAATATCATCTGACATTAATATTCCCTTGAATGATATTTCTTTTCTAATCATTTCTATGATTTTTTTAGAATGCGAAGCATTATCTATTGGATCAAGTTTTTTAAACAACAAGTGACCGGTCATACCTAAAACAGATTTTTTTTTGGTAAATGGAAAAAAATCATATTTTTTAAGATATTTAAGATCTTTGTCTATAACTGGTAATTTATAATGACTATCAACTTTAGCCAAACCATGACCTGGAAGATGTTTAATTACTGTACCAACCTTATTTTGGTGAAATTTTTCGATAGATATATCGCCAATTTTAGACAGTGTTTTTTTATCATTAGAATAGGATCGATCACCTATAATTTTATGAGAATTATTTCGTCTTAAATCCAATACGGGTACTGTATTAATATTAATACCAATAAGTCTTAACAAATAAGATATTTGCTTCACATAAACATTGAAATAAATATCAAATTTTTTTCTATCTTTTGAATATAAATCACCAAAATATTTTGCACTAAAAATGGAATTATCTATGAATTTTCTTAATCTACTTACTCTTCCACCTTCTTCATCAATTAGAATTGGATAATTAGAGTTTTTAAATATTTTTTTAATCGAACCAGTTAATTTTTGAACTTGATTGATTGATTTTATATTTCTTGAAAAAAGGATTATTCCCCATGGCTTATATTTTTTTAAAAAACTTACTTCACTTTTTTTTAAATTATGTCCACTAATGCCACATATAAAAGCTCTAGTTTTTTTAATCATTATATAACAATTCCCAAAAAGAATATTTTTTTGTGTTTTTATTTTTGTATTCTACATATTCGATGATGTTGTCTGTGTCATTTTTAAGAATAAATAGATTATTTTCTTTAGATGATATTTTTTCATCAATACTTGAAACTGCTCTATATGATTTCTTGTAATTATCGTCTGAAAAATAATATCTTAGAGTAAAAAATAGAAAGAAAAATATAATTATTAAATAAAATAGATATTTGAGCTCTTTTAGCATTACATTTTTTCAGGTGTATCAACACCTATAATATCCATTCCAGTTTTAATTGTTTTTGCAATAGATTTTAAAAATATTAGTTTTTCTATATTTATTGTTTTATCATCATTGATAAATCTTTTTTCAACATCGTCTTTTCCCATATTCCAATATGAATGAAACTGTGATGATAACTCATATAAATATACTGGGATCCTATGAGGTTCTAGTTTTTTAGTGGAAACTTCTACACATTTGGGCCATTCAGAAATTTTTTTAAAAATTTCAATTTCTTCATTATTAAATTGCATATTGTTATTTTCATTATCAATCTTGTCATCAATATTTTTGTTTATATTTCTAAAAACCGATGAAATTCTAGCATAACAATATTGAACATAATAAAGCGGATTGTCTTTGGATTTTTCTTTTACTTTTGTAAAATCAAAATCTAATTCAGCATCATTGCTTCTACTGAGCATAATAAATCTTGTTGCATCTTTTCCTACTTCAGAAATTAAATCTTCAACGGTAATGTAATCACCTTTTCTTTTAGACATTTTAAAAGGTTTGCCATCTTTTATTAACTTAACAAGTTGGCTTACTTTACAAATTAATTTATTTTTTTCTCCAGATAATGCTTCAACAACAGATGTAATTCTTTTTATATAACCCGCATGATCCGCTCCTAAAATATTTATTAATTTATCAAATTTTCTGTTTAGTTTTGTATTATGATACGCAACGTCTCCAGCAAAATAAGTCCATGTGTTGTCAGATTTTTGTAATGCCCTATCTTTATCATCCCCAAAATCTGTTGATCTAAAAAGTAACTGATCTCTTTCTACCCAATTAGTTGTGTCTTCTCCTTCTGGAGCTTTGATTTTTCCTATATATACAAATTTATCTTTTTTAAGTTTCTCAATAACCTTATCAACCTCTTTATTTTCAACTATTTCAGTCTCGCTCGCAAAATTATCATGAATAATTCCCAAATTATTTAGATTGGTCTTAATGAGTTTAAGTGACTCTGTAATTGCTAGTTTAGTAAGTGTTAACTTAATTTTTTCATAATCATCAAATTGTAAATCTTTATTATTATCTATAATATGTTGGGCTATATCCTTGATGTATTCTCCTGGATATAAATCATCCTCATTTAGTGGAAAGGTTTGATTATCTAATTTTTCTTTTATTCTCAAATATACAGATCTAGTAAAATGTAAAATTTGATTACCATGATCATTTACATAATATTCTTTTACAACTTCTTGATTGTTAAATTTTAACAAATTAGAGATAACATCACCTAGAATAGCACCTCTACAATGGCCAACATGTAATGGTCCAGTGGGATTTGCAGAGACGAATTCAATAAGATGTTTCTTTTTAGAGCCATTAAGTGCTGCACCAAAATTACTAAGATTATTTATATTTAAGAGAAATGAAGTCCAAAACTCTTTTTTTAAAATAATATTTATAAATCCAGGCTTTGCTATTTCTATCTTCTCAATATTATTATCGTCTTTAAAAATAATATCTTTTAATTTTTCAGCAATTTTAATTGGTGTTTCATTATTTGTTTTAGATAAAACCATTGCAACATTAGTTGACAGATCGCAATTAAATTTTTTAGGAGGTATGTCTACGTTTATACCAGATAAACTTTCAGGTAATAAAATCAGCTTTTCTTCACTTGCTAATTTAATTTTATCTAAAATTTTGTTTAAGTATTCCTCAAATATATTCATTTTGATGCTCTATATAATTGTATGGCGTACCTATCTGTCATGCCAGAAATATAATCAGATATAGCTCTTTCTTTGTTAGTTTTTAAATATTTGGTTTTAATATACTTTTTTGGATTTTTGTTAATTACACTAAAAAGCTTTTTAATTATCTTTTTTCCTTCATTATTTTTTTTTAATACATCTTTATTATTATACATAGTTATTCTAAGGAAATCTCTAATCTCATTTATAGTTATTTTTAATTTGTTGGAAAAATCAACAATTTGATTTTTTTTATTTGATACATCTTTTTTTGTAGATATTTTATTCATTAAAATATTTCTTGTCGTAGTTTTTATTAAGTCTTGAACCATTAAATTTATAGAGTCTCTTATAGTTTGATATACAAGAATATCATTATTTTCACTTTTTAATTTATTTTTATACGATTTTAAAATTTCATCAAAAAAAGAGATTTGTTTAAGATCGTTTAACTTAAATAATTTTGCTTTTATTCCATCTTGAATATCATGGTTATTGTATGCAACGTCATCGGATATAGATGCAATTTGGGCCTCCAAAGATGAGTTTTTTGAAAAATTAATTTTATTTTTTAAATTTTTCAAACCAATTAAATTATTTATTTTGACTAGCTTTGTTACCGGACCATTATGTTTAATAAGACCATCTAATGTTTCTAATGTTAAATTAAGACCTTCAAATTTAAAATATTTATTTTCAATGAACATTACTATCCTAAGTGTTTGAAGGTTGTGGTCAAATCCCCCATATTCATACATACATTCATTTAGGGACTCTTCTCCCGCATGACCAAAAGGTGTATGACCTAAATCATGAGCTAAGCTTAATGTTTCAGCTAAATCATCATTTAAACCTAAGTATTTAGCAATTGTTCTAGCAATTTGTGATACTTCAATGGAATGTGTGATTCTGGTTCTATAATGATCTCCTTCAGTATTCACAAATACCTGGGTTTTGTGCTTCAATCTTCTAAATGAGGTAGAATGAATTATTCTATCTCTATCTCTTTGAAAAGGTGATCTGAAAGGATTGCTCGCTTCTTTGAACAGTCTACCTTTTGATGCAAATGTTCCTAATTTTGAGTAATTTTTCATTCTTTAAAAATGGCAAAATATTATTATATTGTTTTTATCAATGTTTAATTATGATTAAAGAAATTAAATTTACAGATAATGCTATAAAGCAGATAAACCATCTTCTTTCATCAAAAGATAAAGGGTCATTTTTTAGAATCGCTATTAAAGGTGGTGGATGCTCTGGATTTCAATATGATTTCTCATTTGATAACTCTGCTAAGGATGATGATCTACAACAAGATAATATCCTTATTGACAAAACATCGGCAGATTTACTAAAAGGATCTGAAGTTGATTTTGTAAAAGAATTGATCGGAGATTCTTTTAAAATAAACAACCCACAAAGTAAATCTTCTTGTGGTTGTGGCGTATCTTTCTCGCTTTAATGATAATTAGTTCCTGGAATGTTAACTCAGTAAGAGCAAGAATTGAAAATATTAAAGAGTATTTAAAAAAATATTCACCAGATATTTTAATGATGCAAGAGATCAAAGCTCAAGATGAAAACTATCCTTACGAAGACTTTGAAAAATCAAATTACCAGAATTATGTATTTGGTCAAAAATCATATAATGGAGTTGCGATAATTTCTAAAAAAAAATTAGACAAAATTGAAAAAGATATTTTTAAAGACAAAAATAAACAATCTAGAATTATTACTGCAGATCTAAAACATAAATCAAAAACTATTAAATTAATAAACATATACACACCCAATGGAAATCCTGTTGATACAGAAAAATATACTTACAAATTATATTGGCTAGAAAGTTTAATTAAGAAGTTAAAAGGTTATTTAAAAAAAAAAGAAAATATAATTATTGGTGGTGATTTTAATATAATTCCATCTGCAGAAGATGTTCATAATCCTAAAGGATATGAAAATGATGCATTATTTAGACTTGAGATAAGAAAAAAATTAAGAGAATTATTAAGTTTAGGTTTTCATGATGCATATAGATATATCCACCCTGATAAAGAAGGATATACTTTTTGGGATTACACAAGCGGTGCATGGCAAAAAAATAATGGCATGAGAATTGATCATTTCTTAGTTTCAAACTCAATTATAAATCTTGTGAAAGATGTTAAAATTAACAAATTTCCTCGTGGAAGACAAAAACCTTCAGATCACACACCAATTGAAATTGAATTAACTTAAAGATTTTATTTTATTAACAAGTTCCTCATTAATATTTCTAGGTCCAGTATCTAATCTGTTTTTGTGACGTCTTTCACCAGGCAACCTAACCTCTCCCATTGATTTCATTTTCTCAAAGAATTTATTTGAATGACTATCCCAATCAGAATTTGTTAATTTTTCAGGAGATATAGCTAAAATAAACTCTCCACCACTTGGTGGTCCACCATCATCTGTATCCTTCTCAGCCGTCTCATAACTAAAATTATCTCCAACTAAGGCTCCAGCAAGTAATTCGACCATCATTGCTATTCCTGAGCCTTTATAGCCGCCAAATGGCAACAAAACTCCACCATCTGCTATTTCACCAGGATCTGTTGTTTCTTTTCCATCTTTAGTTAAACCAGTTCCTATTGGGACCTTGTGCCCTTCTCTTTTTGCAACTTGAACCTCTCCCATGGCCATCGATGCAGTAGCCATATCATAAACTACAGGTGGTTTATTTTTTCTTGGCCAAGCAAATGAAATTGGGTTTGTTCCAAATAAAGGTTTAATTGCTCCTGCTGGTGCAACTGCTGGCTTGTATGATGTACAGGCAAAAGCAACAAGTCCTTGCTCTGCTATTGCTTCAGTCTCAGGCCACATAGCAGCCATATGATGAGAATTAGTGATTGCTAAAACTGCAACTCCATTTTCTTTTGCAGCTTTTACGAGTTCTGGTATTCCATATTTTAAAACCATTGGGGCAAGACTATTTTTCCCATCTGCTTTAACAACACTAGTGGTTAATTTTGAAATCACTGGTCTAGCCTTACCATTAATTTTTCCGCTTTTTAAACCAGATACATAAGCGGGTAATCTAAATAGACCATGAGATAATGATCCATCTCTTTCAGCATTTTTGATTAAAGTAGATAAAGTATCTGCTGTTTCTTCATCGCATCCGTTAGCTATTAATGTTTTTTTAGATAAATGAAAAATTTCTTCTAAACTTAAAGGAACGGTTGCCATAAATAATATTAGATATTATTTACGGCAAAAGTTCAATTTTTAATTAACAACCTTTAAAAGATTTAGACATATTTCTGATTAAATCAAAATATAAGTCTTTTCCAGGATCCAAAGTAGCTCCTAATGGGTCTACAATACCAGTTTTAATATTCATATCTTTTGCTACAGCTTTAATGATATTTGGATTAAACTGTGGTTCAGAAAATACACAAGCTACTTTATCATGCTCAATTATTTCTCTGATTTCAGCCAATTGTTCTGCTCCTGGCATTACATCTGTATTAACTGTAAAAGCACCCAATATATTAACATTAAATCTTTTCTCAAAATATTGGTAAGCATCATGGAAAACAATTGATGCAACACTCTGATTTAATTCAGAAGAGACGTCACTAACAAGTTTATCAATATCTTTTAGTGCTTTCTTTAAATTGCTTTTATATTTTGATGCGTTCTTAGCATCATTTTCAATTAAATGCTCTGCCATTTCATTTAATATAACTTTAGCATTCATTGGATCTAACCAAATATGTGGGTCATGCTCACCGTGGTGGTGACCTTCATGTCCTGCATGATCATCGTGGTCATCATGGTCATCTTTCTTTTTATGTCCATGGTCATCATGATCGTCATGCCCATCTTTCTTTTTATGGTCATGATCATCGTGGTCGTCTTCTTTATGGCCATCTTCTTTATGTCCGTGATCGTCATGATCATCATGATCACCAAAAATATTTCGTTCTCTGAATTTTAATTTATTAAGACCTTTAATTTCCATTAATTCAATTTTTTCAGCTTTTTTTGCAATTGAATCTAATGGTTTTTCCATGAAGTTTTCTAGATCTTCACCTACCCAAAAAATAAGATCAGCTTCTTGTAACATCTTTGCATGAGATGGTTTTAACGGAAATCCATGTGGTGAAGAATATCCATCGACTATTAGGTCTGGTTTAGCAACTCCATCCATCAGATAGCTAGCTAAAGAGTGTATAGGCTTAATTGAAGCTACAACTTTTATTTCTGCTTTTGCTGATGTAAAAAGAGCTAAAAAAGATAATATTGTAATTATTAATGTTGATTTTTTTAAGTTTTTCATAATTTAATTTAGTGTTAATTGTTATAATATAACATTGTGTAATAATATAACATTAATAAGTCAAGGTAATAAATGACAATTGAGAACAATGTATTAGTAAAATTAACTGAAGTTGGATTAAAACAACGGAATAAATGGCTTGTAAAAGGCGTTTCTTTAATTGTTGAAAGAGGAAAGATAGTAACATTAATTGGGCCAAATGGTTCTGGCAAAAGCACAACTGCAAAAATTGCGATAGGACTTCATAAGAATATAGAAGGCAATGTAGAAAAATTTACTGATAAAATTGGATATGTTCCTCAAAAGATTTCAATTGACTGGACATTGCCACTTAAAGTGAGTGATTTTATGGTTTTAACAGATGAACTCGATGAAGAAAAAATAAATGAAGCTTTAAAATTAACGGGTGCAGATCATCTTAAAAACCAGAATTTAGGAAATTTATCTGGTGGAGAATTTCAAAGAGTGCTTCTTGCAAGAGCAGTTTCAAAAAAACCTGATCTTTTAGTATTGGATGAGCCGGTTCAAGGAGTTGATTTTACTGGGGAGATTGCATTGTATAAATTAATAAAAGAAATAGCAGATAAATTAAATTGTGGAATTTTATTAATTTCTCATGATTTGCATACTGTTATGACAGCAACAGATCATGTTATTTGTTTAAATGGCCACGTGTGTTGTTCAGGAACACCAAAAGACGTTGCAATGAATAATGAGTATAAACTGTTATTTGGCGAACAAGCTTCACAAACTCTTTCTATATATGAACATAAGCATGATCATGTTCATTCAAATGATGGAGATATAAAAAAAAATTAAATGTTTGATGATTTTTTTATAAGAGCTTTAATTGCTGGTATAGGTGTTGCTTTTGTAACAGGTCCTTTGGGCTGCTTTGTAGTTTGGAGAAGATTATCTTATTTCGGAGATACATTAGCACATTCAGCATTACTTGGTGTTACAATGGCATTGGCATTCGAAATTAATATAGCAATTTCGATATTTATCATTTCATCAGTAATAGCAATCATATTAGTTAAACTTGAAAAAAATACTAATTTGCCCGGTGATGCTTTACTTGGTCTTTTAGCTCACTCAGCATTAGCAGTTGGCTTAGTGGTAATTGGTTTTCTCTCATTTATAAGATTTGATATCATGGGACTATTATTTGGAGACATATTAGCTGTTAATGTTGATGATTTGATAATTATATGGGGAGGAGGAGCAATAATTTTAATTGTATTAAAAATAATTTGGAAACCTTTATTTGCTTCAACAGTAAATTATGAACTTGCAGAAGCAGAAGGATTAAATCCTGATAGAGCAAAAGCAATATTTACTATTTTAATGGCAGCAATAATTGCAATTTCTATAAAAATTGTAGGACTTTTATTAATAACTGGGATGTTAATTATACCAACGGCTATGGCTCGTAACATATCAGATACTCCCAAAAAGATGGTAATTTTTTCTATATGTGGAGGATTATTATCAGTAATCATGGGTTTATTTTCTTCATTGCAATTCAATACTCCTTCGGGTCCATCTATCATTGCTGCAGCGTTATTATTATTTGTAATATCTCTATTTAAAATTAAACAGACGATCCAATTGAAAAACTAATGGGAAATTGATAAAAGAAAAACTATGCTTAAACAAGAAACACTATCAAAAAATCAACAAATAGTTCTTGATTACATTGAAAAAGTAAATGAGCCCATAAAAGCTTATTCAATTTTACATAATGTACAAAAAAAAGGTATTAAAGCCCCTCTTCAAGTTTATAGAGCGCTTGATAAATTGGTTGAAATTGGAAAAATTCACAAAATTGAAAGTAGAAATGCTTTCGTTGCATGCAAAAATTCAAATTGTCAGATTTCTAAGGCAACAGTATTTTCAATATGTGAAAGCTGTGAAGAAGTAAGTGAAATTAGTGACAGCAAACTTTCAAAATATTTAAAAAATTTTCAAGACAAAGCGGGTATGAAATTCAATAAATATAATCTTGAATTCTTTGGGCTTTGCAAAAAATGTTCTGTTAAATAATTTGTATATAACTATAAATATTTACAACAATGTTATTCTTTCTTTTTAAAGTTATTGCTGGGGGTTTAATTATCGCATTTTCTAGTTGGTTGGCTGGTCAAAATCCTAAGCTCGCTGGATTTATTATTGCATTACCGTTGGTATCACTAATAGCGATACTATTTTCGTATTATGAGCACAATGATACAGAGAAAACAGTAATGTTTACAAAAAGTATATTTATTGCAGTACCAGCAAGTTATTTATTTTTTGTACCCTTCTTTTTTGCAAAATCTTTTAATATGAATTTTTTTATAATTTATATTACAGGTTTAATATTGCTAATCGGAGGATATTTTATCCATAGATACATAATCAATTTAATATAAAATAATAATTTTAATAAATCTTTAACATAACTGTCATAAGTATAGAGAAAGGAGTTTTATGTTTTTAAAAAAATATCTCAAATGGATAAGTACGTTTTTAGTCTTAACTGGAATATTGCTTACAAATTTAAATATATATCCAATTAATATATATTTTCATGGTCTTGGTGTAGTCGGTTGGACGATTGCAGGTTTCATCTCAAAAGATAAGGCAATTTTAACAAATTTTGGATTACAAATTCCCTTGTTTGTAATTGGTATTTATAAAATTATTTTTTAATGAAAAATATTTTATTTGTATGCACAGGAAATTCAGCGAGAAGCATTATCGCTGAGAGTATTATTAATAACGAATACTCAAATAAATTTAATGCTTTTAGTGCTGGTAGTAATCCATCTGGAAAAATCAATGAAGATGTTAAAAGTTTTTTAGAAAAAAATAAAAGTTATGATCTAACTAATTATAGTTCTAAAAACTTTGAAGAATTTATCAATAAAGAATTAAAAATGGATCATGTAATAACAGTATGCAACAACGCAAATAATGAGGTATGTCCTATTTGGCCTGATAAAAACCAAATTATACATTGGGATATAGAAGATCCGGTAGCTAAACTTCAAAATGCAAATGACGAAGAAAAGCAAATAATCATTAGAAAAACTTTCAATATTATAAGTAATAAAATTAAAGATTGGATAGATGAAAAATAAAAATAGATATTTTCTTTCAGAGTTTATTGGAAGTTGCTTTCTGGTCATGATCATAGTTGGATCAGGTTTAATGGCAGAAAATCTAACTAATGATATAGCAGTAATGCTAATAGCCAACACATTGGCAACAGGAGCTGGATTGTTTGTGCTAATAACAGTATTTGCTGATGTATCTGGGGCTCATTTCAATCCATTTGTAAGTATTGCTATGACAATTACAGGAAAGTTAAAAAAAAACCTTTTACCCTTTTATATTTCTGCTCAGATACTTGGATGTTTACTAGGTGTAGCATTAGCTAATTTCTTTTTTGAACATCAGGTTTTTGAATTATCAACAAAGTCGAGGAATGGGATTTATATTTTTACTTCTGAAATAGTTGCTACGTTGGGTCTTATTTTAATTATTTTTGGTTCAATGAAATCAGGTAAATTAGCTGTTGCTGGATCAGTAGGCTTATATATCACTGCTGGTTATTGGTTTACCTCTTCAACTTCTTTTGCAAATCCTGCTGTAACAATAGCAAGAACATTCACAGAGTCGTTTACTGGTATAAGTTATTTAAACACTCCTTATTATATAGCTGCTGAATTAATTGGCATGTTAATTGCTGTTTATATTGCAAAAAAATTATTCTTAGAAAAAGATTGAAAAATTTCAAAGCCTGAAAAAGGAATTAAAATCCATATAGTTTCCACTCAACAAATAATTAAATTAATTGAGAATGGTAAATTTAACAATGCATCTCATATAGGAATATATTTGTTTTATAAAAAGAAATACGCTCAATAATAATACCGAGCGTATCTCGGGGGTTTAATGTTTATAGTCTAATTACAGAATAATATTACATTTGGATTAAAGATATGTTTCAGTAAAATTAAAAATATATTAAAGAAGAAAAATCACTAACCTGTAAGTTGTAATAAATTAAATTATATATTAATTATTTGAATAAATTACTCTTGGTTCTAAAAATAATTCTCTCGCCAGAGCTTTAAATCTTTTTGCGGCTTGTTTAGAAATTATTTCTTGATGTTGTGCTGGAATTTTTAAAAATACAGAGTTACCTCTTTTATACAATTTAAACTCCTCTAAAAAGATAGTTGAAATAGATGTTAGTGAGTGAGCAAATCTTAAGGCTGCACCAACTTGTTTGCTAGAAAAAATTTCATTATTATTTAAAAAAGTCAAATATTCTATTTTTGGATTGTATTTAATACTGCAGTACCTCCAATAACATGAAAGAGCTATTTGAATTCTTTCTTTATGTGAAAGTCTCAATAAAGGGGTATTTAATGTTTCTTGAAAAACTAATTCTGCCTTTTGAAAAGCACCTATTCCCCAATCCATATGACTTAAAACACAAGCTAAGTTAAGTAATTTTTCATTAAAATGTTCATTACCATCAAATACAGGTTTGATAAATTCATAATACTTTTTGTAAGTTAATCCCAAATCACCTCTTTTCTTAGAAATATATTCTAATGATTTTTCAAAAACCTGAGAGTTATCAATATTTTTAAAGTAATCTTTCGTCAAAGATCCCTCCCTAATACCGCTTATAGAACAAATTATGTTTTTTGGATTTGTGACATTCATGATCTCATCTAAAATAATAGAGCTATACGGTAGATAAGGTGTTCTAGATTTAGATATATATTCAACTGTTTTTAGTTTTGCTTTATTAAACGATGCTATTTTTTCTACAAATGATGATATAGTTTCATAATTTACTGAATACTGATGAATTATATGGACAGGATGTTTATTTTGAAACAGATGAAGTTTAAATAAAGCTCTCCATGTTCCGCCAACTAAATAAAGATTTTCAAATTTTTTTTTAGATAACCATTTTTCATCTCTCAAAAGTTTTTTTATATATTTAGAAAGGTTTCTCTTTTTTACAATTGGATTATTAATTAATCTTAAAACACCTAAGGGTAAAGATGTTTTATTAGTGATCAAACCATTTTCAACTCGAGCTAATTCTAAACTACCTCCACCAAGATCAGCAACTAACCCATCTACATTATCAAATCCAATTTTAACACCTTCAGCTGAACAAATTGCTTCTTCCTCTCCACTTAAGATTTCTATTTTTTTCTTAAAAAGATTTTCTACGTATTCAACAAATGGTTTTGCATCAGTTGCTTCTCTTAAAACTGCAGTTGCTATTATTTTTAAATTAGAAATTTTAGAAACATTTAAAATCTCTGAAAATCTCTTCAATACTTTTTGAGCATAATCAACACCAGATTTATGAAGTTTTCTTGATTTATCTAAATTTTTACCAAGTTCACAAACAGCTTTTTCATTGAAAAAAGGCACACGAGAAGAGCTAAAATCTTCATAAATTAGCATCCTAATAGAATTAGAGCCTATATCAATAACTGCTAATTTAGCAGGTTTTAATTTTAAATTTTGTTTATTTTTAAAAACTTTAATTTCCACTTTTAATAAGTCTTAAGTTTAATTTTTTCGGTTTCATTTTTAATTTAGCTTTACCTCTTCCAGATAAACTAGGATTATTCATAAAATAATCATGGGCTGAAAAAGAATCATTTTCACTATATTTAATTTTTTTATAATTTCCACTAGCATCAAGTTCCCAACTTTGTTTTTTATCTAAATAATTAGCTAACATAATTTGATCAAGAACTTGTTCGTGGACTGTTTGATTTTCAATTGGAACTAGAAGTTCTACTCTTCGATTTAAATTTCTTGGCATTAAATCTGCTGATGAAATAAAAACTTTTGCATCTCTACTAGGCATTGTTTTTCCATTTGCAAAACAATAAATTCTTGAGTGTTCCAAAAATCTTCCAATCATGCTTTTAACTATTATATTTTCAGATTTATCTTTAACTCCAGGTCTTAAACAACAAACACCTCTTACAAATAAAAATATCTTTACTCCAGCATTTGAAGCTTCGTAAAATTTATTAATTATCGCTGGATCTACCAAGGAATTCATTTTGGCCCATATTTCACCTTTTTTACCTTTTTTGACATTTGTTATCTCGTTAGCAATACATTTGTTCAAGGTTTCCCTAAGATTAATTGGTGATATAGATATTTTACTAAGATTTCGTGGTTTTGAATAACCAGTTACATAATTAAAAAATTTTTCCACATCAGTTGCTATTTTTTTATCAGAGCTAAATAAAGATAAGTCAGTATAAATTTTTGCATTAACTGGGTGATAATTACCAGTTCCCAGATGTATATAAGTTTGAATTTTTCCCTGCTCTTTTCTTAATATTAAAGATGATTTTGCATGTGTTTTATATTTTGCAAAACCATAAACTATTTGAATTCCTGCCTTTTCTAAACTTCTTGAAAGTTGAATGTTTGCTTCTTCATCAAATCTTGCTTTGATCTCTATTAAAGCGGTTACTGTCTTTCCATTTTCAGCTGCTGTTATTAAGGCTTTAACAATTGGAGAATCTAGCGTTGTTCTGTATAGAGTTTGTTTAATTGCTATAACTTTTTTATCATATGCAGCTTGATTTAAAAACTCAACGACGGCATCAAATGTTTCAAAAGGGTGATGAACTATTAAATCTTTTTTTTTTATAGTATCAAAAAAATTATTATTAAACTCCTTTAATCTCTCAACCTCCCTGGGATTAAAATTTTTAAATCTTAATTTAGAATTTTTAATTTTACAAACTTGGTCTATATCTTGAATTCCAACAATGCCTTCAATTTCATAGATGTATTCAGATTTTACGTTTAACTTATTGGTTATAAACTTAATTAGGTCATTATTACTATTTTTTAAAATTTCTAAACGTACTATGTCACCTGTCCTTCTTCTTTTTAAAGCCAATTCAAAAGATCTTACTAAATCTTCGGCCTCCTCTTGAATTTCTACATCACTATCTCTTATAACTCTAAATAACATTTTTTTATCTAAATCATGATCAGGAAATATTTCAGAGGCAAAAAAACTTATAACATCATCTATAATTAAAAATTTTTTAAAACTTTTATTTCCATCTATTTCAATAAATCTTGATAAAGCTTTTGGAATTACTATTATTGCATTTAAAGTCCTTTTTTTATTTTTCTTATTTAATCTCATAACTAATGCTCTTCCTTGATTTGCAATGAATGGAAAGGGATGAGCTGGGTCTATTGCTGATGGGGTTAGCAGAGGGTAAATTTCTTCATTAAAAATTTTAAATAATCTTTTTTGTTCAGTTTTACTTAAATTTTCAGGTTTAACTATACTTATATTTGCTTTTTTTAATTGAAGAATTAAATCTCTAAATATTTTATTTTGTTTATTAAGAAGATTATTTGTTTCCAAAATAACTTCACTCATTTGTTCATCAGGAGTAAGACCATCAGAACTAAGTGAATCTACATCTTGTTTGATTTGACTATATAAACCTGCAACACGAACCATGAAAAATTCATCTAAATTTGATCCAGCTATAGATAAAAATTTAATTCTTTCATAAAGAGGATTTTCAAAATTTTGGGCCTCAAGAAGAACTCTGTCGTTGAATTTTAGCCAAGACAGCTCTCTATTTATGTATTTAGATTTTAGTGTTTCTTTATCTTGTTTTTTTAATGCAGTCATATATTTAAAATTTATGCTTAAATTATACGTTATGCGTCATGCAAAATCTAGCTGGGACCACCCAAATCTTGATGATCATGAAAGACCATTAAGTAAGCGTGGCGAGAAAAATGCAAAAAAGATTTGTGAATTTTTTGTTAAAAAAAATTATAAGTTTGATTACATATTACTTTCATCATCAAAAAGAACAAAGAAAACCCTAAAAATTTTATTAAAAAAAATAGATAAACCAAAAAAAATTATTTCTTCAAAAAAATTATACTTATCAAGTGAAGATAAAATTATAGATATAATAAAAAAAATACCAAAAAAATATAAATCAGTGCTTTTAATTAACCATGAACCTACTGTTAGAAATCTAATACGATCACTGACAAAAAATCACAACAACAACCATTTTAAATTATTAAACTACAAATTTCCGACATCGGCATTTGCAAAAATTTATTTTGATTTTAATGAATGGAATAAATTAGATGGAAATGGTTTAATTAAAGAATTTACTAGACCTAAAGACCTTCAAGATTCTAAAGAATAACCTGCTGATCTTACAGTTCTAATTAAAGGCTTAGTATTATCTATATTAATAGCCTGTCTTAATCTTCTGATATGCACATCGACAGTTCTAGTTTCAACGTAAATATTTTCTCCCCAAACATTGTTTAAGAGTTGTTCTCTTGAATATACCCTTTTTGGATTTTTGATAAAAAAATCTAATAATTTAAATTCTGTAGGTCCTAGAGATATTTCAATGTTATTTCTATAAACTCTTTTTGTTATTCTATCTATTTTTAGATCTGTAAACTCAGCAACATCAACGGTGGATTGTGGTTTTGATCTTCTGAGTAAAGATTTAATTCTTGCATTAAGTTCTTTTTGACTAAATGGTTTTGTTACATAATCATCTGCACCTGTATCAAAAGCTCTTAATTTGTCCTCCTCCTCGCCTTTTGCTGTTAACATTATTACTGGTATGTCATTATGCTTTTTGTCTTTTTTTAAATTTTTACATATTTCAACGCCTGACAAATCGGGCAACATCCAATCCATTAATATTAAGTCAGGAAGCTTATCTTTAATTTGTTTAAGCGCATCTTCACCATTTTCACAGAAACTTACTTTGTAACCTTCTTTTTCAAGGTTATACTTTAGTAGAGTTATTATAGCAGCCTCGTCCTCAGCTATAAAAATGTGAGCCGACATATTTTACTTTTCTCCAGTAACAATAGGTTCTGTGCCTTTTGGTCGATCACCCTCTAGATATTCTCCCTTAACTAAATAATATACTTGCTCAGCAATGTTGGTTGTATGATCACCTATTCTCTCTATATTTTTAGTTACAAATAATAAGTGGGTTCCATCACTTAAGTTATTTTCGTTATCTTTTAAATATCTAATCACTTCTTGCATGCATAAATTTGTTAAATCATCAATTTGTTCGTCGCTTTCCCATACATTAATTGCCATACTCGAAGATCTTTCTAAATATGCATCTAATATTGATTTCAATTGTTTTTGAGCATCCGAAGATACTCTTATAATAGCATCTACTAAATTTTTTGGTAAATTTTCATTTAACAAAAGAGTTCTTTTAGAAATATTTTTTGCTAAATCACCTATTCTCTCAAGGTCAGAAGATATCTTTAAAGCAGTGACTGTTTCTCTAAGATCTATGGCCATAGGTTGTCTTAAAGCAATTAAATTTACTACTTGCTGTTCAATTAAAGTCTCAAATTTATCAATTTTTTCATCTTCTTTAATTACTGCCTCAGCATTATCACTATTTCTTGTAGTAATTGCTTGAATAGCTTTACCCAAAGCTTCTTCACAAAATCCACCCATTTTAATTATATTGCTATTTAAATTTTTAAGTTCTTCTTCGTAAGACTTTACTGTATGTGGTGCTTCGGTCATTATCCAAACCTCCCTGTGATATAATCCTGAGTTTTTTTGTTTTCTGGATTCTTAAATATTTTATCAGTAGAACCATGTTCTATCAATTCTCCAAGGTGAAAAAAACCTGTATTTTGAGAAACTCTTGCAGCTTGTGCCATTGAGTGAGTGACTATTATAATAGTATGGTCTTTTTTTAACTCATCAATTAGTTCTTCTATTTGAGCTGTAGCAATAGGATCTAAAGCAGAACAAGGCTCGTCCATTAGAATAACTTCAGGTTTAACTGAAATTGCCCTTGCTATACATAATCTTTGTTGTTGACCACCAGACAAACCAGTACCTGGTTCATGAAGCCTATCTTTCACCTCTTCCCATAATGCTGCCTTTTTTAAGCTAGTTTCAACTATTTCATCCATTTCATTCTTTGATTGAGCCATACCATGAATTGTTGGACCATAAGAAATATTTTCATAAATAGTTTTAGGAAAAGGATTTGGTTTTTGAAAAACCATACCAATTTTTTCTCTTAATCTAACAACATCACAACTTTTATCATTGATATCAAAATCATTAATTATAATCTGCCCTTTTACTCTACATATATCAATAACGTCATTCATTCGGTTTAGACATCTTAAAAAAGTAGATTTACCACAACCTGAAGGCCCAATCAGTGCTGTAACTTGATTTTCTTGAATATCTAAATTTATATTGAATAGAGCTTGTTTTTTTCCATAGAAAACATCTACATTTTTTGAATTTATCTTTATCATCTTAACTCCATTTTTTTTCAAATTTATGTCTAATTATTTGTGCAAATAAGTTCATTATAATTAAAAATCCTAATAGAACCATAATACAGGCAGAAACTTTCTCGACAAAACCTCTTTCAGCGCTCTCTGCCCAAATATAAATTTGCACTGGCAAACTTGCAGCTGGATCTAAAGGAGATCCTGGTATTGTATTTACAAAAGCCACCATGCCAATCAATATCAAAGGTGCGGTTTCGCCTAAAGCTTGGGCCAAACCAATTATTGTACCGGATAAAGTCCCTGGCATAGATAACGGAACTGTATGATGCATTGTAGTTTGCATTTTACTAGCACCCATTGCAAGTGCTGCCTCTCTTATACTTGGAGGAACTGCTTTTAAAGATGCTCTACAAGCAATAATAATTGTTGGTAAAGTCATCAACGATAAAGTTATTCCACCGACTAGAGGTGTTGACCTAGGTAATTGAAATACAGCAAGTAAAATACCCAGTCCTAAAAGACCAAAAACAATTGAAGGTACTGCTGCTAAATTATTTATATTTACCTCAATAAAATCAGTAAATCTGTTTTTAGGAGCAAATTCCTCTAAATAAATAGCTGCTAGAACTGCTACAGGAAAAGCTATCATTAAACAAACAAGTATAGAAAATATTGATCCCATAAATGAACTTGCTATACCAGCTAATTCAGCTTCTCTTGAATCAGGATATGTAAAAAAACTTAAATTGAATTTACTTTCAACTTTTCCTAGTTCTACAAGTTGATCAAAAATCTTTAATTGATAATCCGTAACTCTTCTTTGATCTTCAGGTAAATCTCTTGGATAATTGCCTTTAAATACTTGATCTAAATCATCTGAGGCAGTTAAATAAACATCTTTAGTTTTTCCAATTAATGAAGGGTCGTTTAAAAGTTCCCTTTTAATCTCTCTTTCGAAAAAGTAAGAGACCATTCTCTTCAGCTCATTTTCTTGATCCTCATTAGCATTTGGATCCAAATCAGCCATTGATTTTAATGCTATATCGTAATAATCAGCATCTTTTAAATCCTCTTTAGAAGGATTTTGCTCTAACATCATTAATTCAGCATCAAAAGTAACTGGAACAATAAGCCAAGTTTTTTGAAAGGCTGAATAGCCTGTCGAAAAAATTTTAAAAATAAAGATTGTTAAAAATAAAAGTGCCATAAAAATTGCACTTTGACCGTATAATCGAAATCTCTTTTCAGCTTTATATCTTTTATTTAATAATTGTTCTTTATTTTTATTCATATTTTTCTCTATATTTTTTAACTACTCTTAAGGCCACAATATTCAAACAGAGCGTTACTAAAAATAATGACATACCTAAAGCAAATGCAGCTTGCGTTTTTGGGTCGCCAAAAGCTTGATCTCCAATTAATATTACAACAATTTGCGCTGTAATTGTTGAAGTAGATTCTAATGGATTTAAAGTTAAATTAGCAGCTAAACCAGAGGCCATAACAACTATCATTGTTTCTCCAATTGCTCTTGAAACACCAAGCAAAATAGATCCAACTATACCAGGCAATGCTGCAGGAAAAATAACTTTTTTTATTGTTTCTGATTTGGTTGCTCCCATGGCATAACTTCCATCTCTTAAACTTTGAGGTACACTTGTAATTACATCATCACTTAAACTTGAAATGAATGGTATAATCATAATGCCCATTACTCCGCCTGCCGCTAAAGCGCTTTCAGCTGAAACGT